>CAZBFV010000031.1:0-23943 GCA_964491345.1 uncultured Muribaculaceae bacterium | reverse complement strand
GAAAACAATTATTCTCGAACAGTTTTGAAAGTTAATTTTTTGCGGCACTTATTGTCCCGCTCCGTCCGTCAGAAATTCCGCTCTCTTGGAATTGCTTTTCGCTCGCAGGTTAGAACTTCACTTTTTGAAGCCTGTCGGCTTCAAGCCGTTCCGCCGCTGCTCGCTTACCTCGTTTCACGAGTCCGCAGTTCCGCTTAACAGCGGCTATAATCTATTTTTCATAAATTTGAACTTTAAAATCAGGATGAGCATTTAGTCTTTGTTTTATTTCTTCAAATGATATAAAACCGCTTTGTGCGCCATATTTTTCAACAACAGAAGCCGCTCCTACCGAAGCATATTTAAGTGATTCAATAATATCGCCGTCCGTTTTAATGATGGATGCCACAAAAGTAGATGAAAAAGCATCTCCTGCTCCTAATGTGCTGACCACTTTAGCAGGAAATTCACGGCACTTATAGAATTTTTTGCCGTCATATACATAAACTCCGTTTTTTCCGTCCGTAATAATATTTACCTGCTTTTTCTGTGCATGAATTTCTTTAAGCATTTTAATAACATCAGGATGAATAAGTTCATCAGAGAACCTTTTTTCTTTCGTATCAGGACGGACTTCAATACCCGTAAGCATTGAAGCTTCATCTTTATTAAGAATAACTATTTCAGCGGTTTTTAATACGTTGGTGAGACGCTTTTTACCTTGTTTAATACTGCTTGTACCTAAATTTACTGCAAGATTAACCCCGTTTTGTTCGGCAAAATCAGCTAAATCATCAAGTATTTTTGTCGAATTACCGTTTAAAGGTGCTAAATAAAGCCATTTGGAATTTTTTACGGCTTCAAGATTAATATCCTCCATCTCAAGCTGAGCATTTGCGCCCCTGTGTGCTAGAACCGTTCTGTCCCCCTGAAAACTCGTTAATATGATAGAAAAGCCTGTTTTAAACTGTTTTGACTTAACCAGATTGGAAATATCAACTCCAAAATCTTTCAAAGTAGAAATAATTTTTTGACTCTGAATTTCATCGCCTGTTTTAACTATTACAGATGTTTTCAGCCCTAATTGAGCAAAATTTGTAGCGGTATTAACAGCTCCCCCGCCTGTTTGAAAGTCAAAATTATCAATTTCAATTTTGGCGCCGTACGGATATGCCATAAACTCTTTTTTAGTATTCAATGAGCTGACTGATACTATATTTGCAACATCCGACTCAATAAAAGCATCTAACGTTGCACTTCCGATTGTTATTACATCAAACATGAAAAATTCCCTCTCTTAATAATTAATATTCTATACTAAACAGCGCGCGGATGCGCACTTTCGTAGGACTGTCTTAATTTTTCCATTGAAACATGGGTATAAATCTGCGTATTGCTTATGCTGCTATGTCCTAAAAGCTCCTGAACAACCCTTAAATCAGCCCCTTTTTCAAGCATTTTTGTGGCAAAACTATGTCTGAACATGTGGGGAGTAATATGTTTAGGAAGCTCAATCTTTTTCATAAGTTCATTCAGTGCTTTTCTGATACTCTGCGGCTGGAGCCTGAAACCTGTTTTATTAATAAATACGGGAGAATCGCTATTTTGATTATCATCTTTAAAAATCAAATATCTTACGGTCTTTATATAGGTTTCAAGAAAATCTTTCGCACGCTTATCAATAAGCACAATTCTCTCTTTTGCGCCTTTCCCGAACACTTTAATTTCATTTTCTTCAAGGTTCAGATTTTCAAAATTTAAGCTGCTTAACTCTGAAATACGCATGCCGGTTGCATAAAGAAGCTCAAGAACAGTTCTGTTTCTATATCCTGCCGGCGAATCTATTTTTAGATTATCCATAAGCTGTTCCACTTCATTTTCCGTCAAAAATTCCGGCAGAGATTTACCCGTTTTAGGCGAATGAACACCTAATGCCGGATTAGACTCAATTACCTTCTCTCTGTATAGATATCCGTAAAAAGTACGCAAAGATGCAACTTTTCTTGCTGTTGTCTTTTTTGAATAATTAAACTGCCGGATATAAAACAGATAATCTCTTATAGTCTGATAATTTACATCTTTAACCGAACGATTATCAAGCCAGACCAGAAAACTCAGTATATCGGACGAATATGCGCAAAGAGTATGCGGTGAAAAATTTTTTTCCACCTCTATATACAATTTAAACTCTTGAAAATATTTTTTTGATAACTCATCCATTGACTTAAATTTTAAAAAATTTCGGATAAAAAATCAAGTATCGGTCTGATTATGAAGCATTATAAAATTTGTAACTGTTTACGCCTGCCTTAAGCATTTCTATAAAATTATCCGGCTGTGCCTCAGGATATATAAACTCGCCGAGAAGCTGTTTATTTTGAGCGTTATAAATTTTGGTTTTAGGTAATTCCGTTGATTTTGTAAATATTATAACCGTATTATTATCTTTTGCTCCGGCCGTTTTATTCTTTTCTTCGGCGGAAAAATCCGCAGAAATTTCAAGCAGTTTTGTTTTATCGGAAAAAGAATAACTATTCCATTTATCAGGCTGTACATAGAATTTATTTTCATTTTCAAGGATTTCATGGTAGACAAAGTATTCGGAATATATATTGTTTTTCATTATTTCCATATTATTTTTTATTTTAGCCGACAGTTCGGGATTATTTTTTATTTCGCCGGCATATTTAGCCGAAATTGCAGTCATCGAAACAAATAAAACAACAGGAAAAACAATAAGGCATAATATGCCGAATATAAAAGCCTGTCTGCGCTGGCTTTTGTTAAATTCTTCAATATCGCCGGCATTTCTGTTATTATATGCCCACTCATTGCCTTTCAGACCGCAGATTATTCCAAAAGCAATTCCGACGGGGGTTGCCCATAATAAAAGCATTAAAAGAGGTATATAAGACTTATTAAATAAACCCCACAGCCATGTACCGAAAAATGCGCCCCAGTTGAACTTTTTATTGTTATCTTCAGGCAGTTTTGAAGTGATTGAACCTTTTTTTAAAAATAAAATCAACAGTATAACAAAATTTATAAATATAAACGCAAGGAAAAACAAAGCCGACTTAAATGTTATAAGAAGAAATGAAAATACGGAAATACAATATATTATTGAACATAAAATATTAATTCCCAAAGAAACGCTTCCCCTTATATCATTAATGCGCCTGCATATATTTGAACAGAATATAACGCTTATTCCCGCAACAGTTAAAAATTCATAAACCAGAACCGGCGGATACGCCGAGAAAAACAGCCCGCTTAAGTTCATAATATCCGATAAAGAACCTAAATTGCGAAATAAATATAATTGATAAGGAATACCCGCCACCATGGAAATAATTAATGTATATATATAATTTAAAAAGAAATCATGCCTGTCTATTACACCGCTGAATGAATATAACTTTGAATTGATTTTCAAATTTTCTTCCATATATTTCAACTCCGTATTTATAACAAAATATTAATTTAATTTTCCATGAAATTATTTAACATGACAATTTGTTAAGAAAAATTAAGAATATAAAAATTATGCCAACATAGATGACTACATGGTTTGAGATGAATGAAATATTAAATTTATATGTATAATAAACATTTTGTTGAGTTCTTTTTAGTGTTTTACTATAATAAAAATAGTGTTTTGGTTTTTAAGGAGAAACATAAAACTTAATGGATAAAGTTTTTTTGAATTACGAAAAAATCAAAACCGAAATTGTACCTTATAATCCAACGATAGTTGCAGTAACCAAATATTTTGATGAAAAACAGATAATAAAGTATTATGAGCTTGGCATACGAAATTTTGGGGAGAACAGAGTTAAAGATGCTCTTGAAAAAATGGAAAAATTACCTGATGAAATAATAAATTCAAGCAGATTTCATTTTATAGGGCATTTGCAGACAAATAAAGCTAAATCAGCAGTCGGAAAGTTTGACTTAATACAATCGGTCGGCTCTGTAAAACTTGCCCGTGCAATAAATGATACAGCTGAGAATAAAGGCATAATACAAAAAATTCTTATTCAGATAAATAATGCAAGGGAAGCTCAAAAATCAGGGTTTTATCCTGAAGAAGTCCGTGATGCGGTAAAAGAGATTTTGGAAATGAAGTCTGTTAAGATATGCGGTGTAATGAATATAGCGCCTAAAGACTGTGAAGAAGAAAAACTTCATAAATTATTCCGCAATATCAAACAAATAAATGATGACTTACAATCTGAATATGGATTAGAATTAAATTACATATCGATGGGTATGAGCAGTGATTACAAAATTGCGCTTGAAGAAGGCGCAACAATGATAAGACCGGGAAGAATACTTTTTGAATAATACGGAGGAAGAAAATTGGCAGTCGCAGACAAATTTAAATCAATAATTGATTTTTTAACATCAGGGTTTGATGGCAGGGAAGACACTATTTATGAGGAAATGATGGATGGTGAAGATGAAAATGCGGATTATCCTGTCCGGAATAATTTGGCATTAAATCCTTCCTTTAAACAGCAGGAAGAAAAAAATCAAAACCTAAAAGTTGTTTCTCATCCTAATTATAAAGGCTATGAGGTTATGGTATGCGAACCTCGTTCTTACGAGGATTCGATATCAATTGTAAAACACTTGAAAGACAGAAAAACAATAGTTTTGAATCTGCATTTATTAGATAAAGAGCAGGCATTAAGAATAGTTGACTTTTTATGCGGCGCAGCCCACGCATTAAACGGAAGCCAGCAAAAAATCGGCGATTCCGTATTTATCTTCACTCCTGTTAATGTCGCACTGTCGACAGACTCGCAAAAAAGCCAGTTAATCAGAGATGCTTTGTGGAATCAGCCTCAGGCATAGTTTTGGTGATTAGCAATATAAAAATGAGGAAATTTCTTTCCTCGTTTTATTCTGCCGGATTTAAATTTTCGGGCAGATTTCTGTATTTGTAACATAAAATCAAGTCAGTCATAACAAATGCAAAGTTTAAAATATATAACCAGATAACATAGTCAAAATGGAAAAAAGCTTTATAGGTAATTCCAAATACATAACCAATATTAATCAGCCACAAAAAACGCTTGCTTTTGCCTTTAACATTTTTTGTTTTATAGGTTTTTGACACCTGAAACGGCCAGCTGCTTCCCCAGCACAGCATCATTCCGGCTTCCAAAACAGATCCGATATCCATTTATTTAATACCTCCTTATGTGTAAATATTACAAATAATTTTTAGCACGACAAAAATATTTAAGCAAACTAAAATTAATATATGTAAAATATTTTTCGGCATTATTAAAAAGAGGCATTTTTGGAATTTACCGTCATATTTCAATAAAATATATGCAAAGCTGTATTAACGAGTTTTGTTTTAGACTAAATGATAATATTTTTACGGTTCAGCCGGACAATGTGTGCCGGCACAGACAAAGTATTTATATTCTCATAGTTATTATAAGAGAATTTTATTTTTGTGGATAAAAGCAAAATAATTATCTAAACAGCAGACATCGATAATTGCTTTTTTCTGCCGGATTAAATTCTGCTGTTTTTGTTTTTACTCCCGTTAGTCTTTTTAAACAAATTTCATAATATTTTTCTTCCGGCTCTATGCCTATAAATTTTCTGTTACACCTTAAACTTGCTATGCCCCCGCAAATAGTAAATAATTTAATCAGATGTTCAATTAATTTTACAGGCTTAACTGCCAGATGTTCTGTTTTGCAGTATTCATCATTTTGTCGTTCTCTTTTAGATACTTTCATAATATTTCCGTGGAACTTATTATCAAGAGTTTCCTTTGTGATTAGCCGGTTATCCACAAAAGTTGCATCCTTAGGTTTCTGCGCTAATGTCATGGGTTCTATCTGCGGTTTTAACCGGCGTGTTTTCCGGTCCTCAATATCTTTTAATAAAATGTTCTTGAGAAAAAGCCTTTGCCTGCCTTCATATACCCGGTCCGGCATATCCCCCGATTCAAAATCGGCATTTTCTAAAGCTGTTGCAATTCTGTGATATAGTCTTGCCTGCGAAAATACTGTGCAAAATGCAAGGGGCTTTAACACCCTGTAATATTCTTCTGCCAAAGGAGCTAAAAATTCTTGTAGTTTTCTGCCCTGCTCCTTATCAAATTTCATTCCTACTGGAAGTCCCCCTGTTGCACCCGCTTTTTTAACTTTGCTGTTTAATTTAATATCATTCCGATTATTATCCATGCCGTCTGTAAAATATTCCTGCAGTCCCCGTTATACAGCTCAAAGTCTTTCATTATAAGAAAACACACCGGTGTTTTACTATTTTCGAAGGGATAATTCTGTATTTTTTTATCCTGATAAATAATACAATTACTGTAAAAAAAATATTTATATGATAAAATTCAGATAATATGTTAGCGGAGATTAGGGATAATGATTGATTTTTTATTAAAAATATTAGGCGACCCGAACAATAATAAAGTAAAAAAAATGATGCCTGTAGTAGAGCATATAAATGCTTTAGAGCCTGTATTCGAAAAATTATCGGATGAAGAATTAAAAAATAAAACATTGGAGTTTAAAAAAATATTAGCCGGAAGACCGGTATCAAAGGATATAAAAAAAGACAGGGAGCTTGAAAAGCACGCTCTTGATGAAATACTGCCGGAGGCTTTTGCGACGGTCAGAGAAGCCGGAAAAAGAGTATTAAATATGCGTCATTTTGATGTTCAGCTGCTCGGCGGTATTTTTCTGCACGAAGGGCAGATAGCCGAAATGAGAACGGGGGAAGGCAAAACTTTAGTTGCGACTTTAAGCGCATATCTGAACGCATTAACGGGCAGAGGCGTCCACATAGTAACCGTAAATGACTACCTTGCCAAAAGGGACAGCGAATGGATGGGCAAAATATTCAAATTTTTAGGGCTTTCAGTCGGTGTAATCCTTTCAGGCATGAATGATTATGAAAGTTTTTTTAAGAAAAAAGAGGCTTACGAATGCGATATAACATACGGAACCAACAACGAATTCGGGTTTGATTATTTAAGAGATAATATGGCGACTTCAATCGGGCAGAAAGTCCAGCGTCCATACAATTATGCCATAATAGATGAAGTTGACAGCATCTTGATAGATGAAGCAAGAACCCCTTTAATAATAAGCGGGAGATTGGAAAAATCGGCTGAATTATACAGGACTATGGCGGCAGTTGCGCCTCAATTGGAAAAAAATAAGCATTATGAAGTCGATGAAAAAAATAAAAATGTAATTTTAACGGAAGAAGGCATTGATAAAGCTCAGGAAATACTGGGAATAAAAGATTTGTTTGATATTAATAATCAATATGCGCATCATTTATTACAGGCTTTAAAGGCAAAGGAATTATTCCGCCTGAATACCGATTATGTAATAAAAAACGGCGAAGTATTAATAGTTGACGAATTTACGGGAAGGCTGATGGAAGGCCGGCGCTGGTCGGACGGGCTTCATCAGGCGGTTGAAGCAAAAGAGGGCGTTCAAATTCAGGATGAAACGCAGACTTTAGCGAGCATAACTTTCCAGAATTTATTCAGATTATATCCGAAATTATCGGGTATGACGGGTACTGCAATGACGGAAGAAGCAGAGTTCGGGAAAATATACAATTTAGAAGTTACAAGCATACCGACAAATAAACCCGATATAAGAAAAGATTATCCCGATATAATATATAAAACAGAAAAAATAAAATATCAGGCTGTAGTTGACGAAATAATAAAAATGCATAAAGAAGGCCGCCCCGTTCTGGTCGGTACAATTAGCATAGAAAAATCGGAACTGGTATCGGAGCTTTTAAAAAAAAGAGGAATTGCACATCATATATTAAATGCAAAGCATCACGAAAAAGAAGCCTATATCATAGCGCAGGCAGGCCGTTACGGCGCTGTTACAATCGCAACGAATATGGCGGGGAGGGGAACAGATATTCTCTTAGGCGGTAATGCTGAATATCTTGCAAAAGAAGAACTTGACAGAATGGGAATAACTCTTGAAAATACCCCTGATTACGAAAATATAAAAAATGAAATTCTCGCTAAAACCAGAAAAACAACGGAAGAAGAACATAAAAAAGTTATAGAAGCTGGCGGACTGCACGTTATAGGTACTGAACGGCATGAATCACGCAGAATTGATAATCAGCTGAGAGGCCGTGCAGCAAGGCAGGGCGATCCCGGCTCCACAAGATTTTTCTTGTCATTAGAAGACAGTTTAATGCGGATTTTCGGCGGTCAGCAGATAATGGCATTGATGAATACATTAAAAATCGAAGAAGATATGGCAATTGAGAACAGGCTTATTACAAGGCAGATAGAAAGCAATCAAAAGAAAGTGGAAACGTTTCATTTTGATGCAAGAAAAAGTGTGCTTGAGTATGATGATGTGATGAATTTACAGCGTGAAAAATTCTATGCCCAAAGAAATAAAGTGCTTGAAGGCGGTGATTTAAGAGAAGATGTTTATTATATGATAGAAAGAGAAACAGACAGGCTCTTAAAAACGTATATAGCTCCCGGAATGAACCCGGATGAATACATATATGAAGACTTAGTATCCCTCGTAAAGGAAATCCATTCGGAAATTCCGCAGTTAGCTTATGTAGAGGTGAAAGATATTCAGGGCTTAAAATATGAAAATGTCTATGCAAAGATAAAAGATTTCGCAATAGAAGCATATAAAGAACACGAGCAAAATACCGTTAATTTCTATAATGATGTTGCAATGCAGTATAATCTGGATACACCTGAAGAGGAAGCATTTTCTTCAAACAATGTAATGAGAGGATTGGAAAAAGATATTCTTTTAAGAGTCGTTGATAATAAGTGGATTGATCATCTTCATAATATAGATATGCTGAGGGACGGCATCGGCTTAAGGGCATACGGACAAAAAAATCCTCTGCTTGAATATAAAAGAGAAGCATTTGAAATGTTTAATAATATGATGTATGACATTCAAAGCGAAACCGTAAAACATTTATTCAGAACAAAATTCGGAATACAAATTGTTGCTCCGGAGCAGTTGACAGGCGCTTCCGAAAATTCCGAAGAAATAATAATGATGAATAAAGAAGAAGAAGAAAACAGCTGAAATGATGATTATAATATATAATATTGCCTTAATCATATCTGCGGTAATACTATCCCCCGTGATATTAACGGCATTTATTGCCCGTCCGAAATTCCGTGCTGGATTTTGGGAAAAAATCGGGTTTTATGCCTGCGATAAAAAAGGACAAAAAACCGTTGTGTTTCATTTGGTTTCGGTAGGTGAAGCAAATGCTTCGGAAAGACTTATAAAAGAATATAAATTAAGACATCCAGCAGAACATATTATTGTAACAACGACTACCAAAACAGGACAGGAGCTTGCAAAAAAACTTTTTATTAATACGGCGGATAAAGTTACATATTATCCGTTTGATTTTTTCTTCAGCGTTCTGTCATTTTTAAATACTTTTAACCCTCAAAAAATAATAATAGCGGAAACGGAAATATGGCCATGTTTTATGACTGCCTCGAAAATGAAGGGCATAAAAGTTTATACCGTAAACGGCAGAATATCGCCGAATTCATTTAAAGGCTACAAAAAAATAAAATTATTTTTAAGACCGGTTTTAAACATGTACGAAAAAATTTTTATGCAGTCTTATGATGATTTGGACAGAATGGTTAAAATAGGCGCTGAAAAAGATAAAGTTGAAGTAATGGGCAACTTAAAGTTTGATATTACTCAAAATCTTTCAGGACAGGAAATACAAAAATACAAAGATGAACTGAAAACGGATAAATACAGACTGTTTATAGCGTCAAGCACGCATAAAGGCGAAGATGAAAAAGTATTATACGCATTCGATAAATTAAAAAAGAAATGTAGCGATGCAAAAATGCTTCTTGCGCCCCGCCATCCTCAAAGGTATAAAGAAGCAGGAATATTATTGGATAAGTCAGGATATAAATGGGGAAAACGCTCTAATAACAATAACTTTGATGAGTGTGATATAATTCTGCTCGACACAATGGGCGAATTAGCAAAGTTATTTTCGGTATGCCATATAGCATTTATCGGCGGAAGTTTTTCCAAAACGGGCGGGCATAACCCGCTTGAGGCGAGTATATGGAACAAGCCCGTTATTTCAGGTGATTGTATATTTAATTTTAAAGATGTATATAAAACGGTTATCCAAAAGCACTGCGCCGTAATTGTTTCAGACGAACAGGAACTGAGCGGGGAATTAATAAGTTTTTATAATGACAGCGAAAAATACGAGGAATACTGCAAAAATGCAAAATCCGTGTTTGATGAAAACAGAGGCGCTGTTAACTATGTATTGAAAAGAATATAAAATTATTCTTTGTATTATATTTCAAACCCGCTGAATATTACCGCATCATTATAAATATTATTATTTTCTTTAACCGGTTTAAAGAAATCACGGACAAGCATGGCGTTATTCTGGAGTAGCTCAAATTTATTCTCTTTAAAAAATTTTTCAAGGAGTTCGGCGCTTTGAAGGTATTTTCTGTTTTTGATAAACAGATGAAATTTTTTGTTGCGTTTAATAATTTTTTTAACCGCAAAAGATAAAATCTGGGGATACAAACTAAAATATTGGGGCGGAACTATAGTATCAACAAAATAATTAACGTTATCTAAAGTTTTAATTTCGATAAAAGATTTTATCTGCTTAAAACTTTCATCAAAAAGAATGTATTTAAAATTCATTTCCGAACCAATTCCTTGGAAAAAGCGGTCGCTGAATTCGTCTTTTGCTTTTGAAAGGGAATATTTATAATGAGTTATTAAATTTTCATTAAATAAATCGGCAGATTTTTGAAGTTCGGAATTTTTAAGAGACCTGAATATATTTTCATTTAAATCATCCATAACAAAGTTAAGATTTGAAACTTTCCATAAAGCCTCATATCCGCACAATCTAAAACCGCATCCTTTAATGAATAAATCAATTAAATCATGTTCTAAGTCATCAACGGAAACATAAAAAGTATCCACGCCTCTTGCGCCGAACTTGGCAATAATATACTCAATAAGCTGTTTTCCTTCTTCATGAGAATTACGGTCTAAAAAAAGCCTTTTAATCTGCCATTTATAAGGATTGCCATGCTGAGCTTTAACACTGATTACCCCTTTAAGAGAGTTATTTGAATCGGATACAACATAAGTTTCGGTAAATCTTCTTAATAATACGCTGTAGAACAGATTTTGGAGAAAAGTAACAGGAACAGAAAATAAGAATAATCGTCTGTAATTCATAATGTTATCGGAGCTGATTACGGAGATTAATTTTTTTATGTGAAGTAAATTACTATAACTGATTTTTTTGATTTTAGCCATAAAAAACTTTCTGATATACTTATTTTACCTTATTTTAAAACCGTAAACAATCCTATAATTTAATTAAAAGTTAAAAAAAAATTAATAACTGTTGAGTAACAGGATTGATATTTTATAATATAAACAGATATAAGAAAGTATCGGGGAAATATGAAAAGGTTTTTTGAAAACAGAATAAACGGAAATAATCCTTTTTCACAAAAGGCAGACAGAAAAGGAGAAGATGCTATGGCAGATGAACAGGATAATAAAGAACCGGAAGACAAAGAAAATACGGAAAGCGGAATCATAGAAGATACGGAGGAAACAGAAACTTCCGGCGAAGAAGCAAAAGATAATAATTCCAAAACAATAGAAAACGAAATGGAAAAACTCAAACAGGATTTGGAAAATTTGAATAACCAGTATATAAGGCTTGCTGCGGATTTTGAAAATTACAGAAAAAGACAGGTGCAGGAAAGAGAAGCACTGCTAAAATACGGCGCCGAGGAGTGTATGAAAAAAGTAATAGAAGTTGCGGATAATTTCGACAGGGCAGTATCTATGGCAGAAAAAATTGATAATTTAGATAAAATGAAAGAAACATTTTTTATATTAAATAAACAATTAACTGACTCATTAGCGAAGCTGGGGCTGGAACAAATAAAAAGCGTGGGGGAAAAGTTTGATCCGAACCTGCATGAAGCCGTAATACAGAACAAAACAGAGGAATATCCGGAAGATACAATAATGCAGGAGCTGCAGAAAGGCTATAAACTGGGCGGTAAAGTTCTAAGACCGGCAATGGTTGCTGTTGCGGTAAAATAAATATACAATATATTGAGAGATTAGAGGAAAATGAGTGATTATTACGAAATATTAGGAGTAGACAGGAACGCATCAAAAGAAGAAATAAAATCAGCGTTTAGAAAGAAGGCAAGGCAGTGCCATCCGGATGTAAATAAAGCGCCTGATGCGGAAGAAAAGTTTAAGGAACTCGGCAGAGCCTATGAAACATTAATAGATGATGAGAAAAGAGCAACATACGACAGGTACGGCGAGGACGGATTAAAGAATGCAGGATTTAATACATCAGGACCTTTTGACGGCGGTTTCGGCGATTTAAACGATATATTTGAGAGCTTTTTTGGAGGCGGGTTTGGATTTTCTTCAAGGGCTACAAACCCGAACAGCCCTCAAAACGGTTCGGATTTAAGATTAAATCTGCAGATAAAATTTGAAGAAGCTGTATTCGGCGTAAAAAAGGAAGTAAAAATTTCGCATTTGGAAACGTGCAGCGAATGCAGCGGAACAGGAGCTGAAAAAGGTTCAAAACCGCAGACGTGTTCTGCCTGCGGAGGCACAGGAAGGGTTCAGCAGGTAACGCAGACTCCGCTAGGCAGTTTCAGGCAGATAACAACATGCCGGAAATGCAATGGAACGGGGAAAATAAATACTAATCCATGCAAAAAGTGCCGTGGCGAAGGCCGTCTTGAAACGGAAAGAACGCTTCATATTAATATTCCCGCAGGCGTGGACAACGGTTCGAGAATAGGGCTTGCGCAGGAAGGCAACTGCGGAAAAAACGGGGGCAGAACAGGCGATTTAATTGTGGTAATTTATGTGGAAGAACATGAAAAATTCAAGCGGGACGGCTATGACATATATTCTGCGGTGGAAATTTCATTCCCTCAGGCTGCATTAGGCGGAACGATAGAGGTTGATACGCTTGACGGCAAAACACAGCTTGAGATACCCATGGGGGTTGAACAGGATAAAATTCTGCAAATAAAAGGTATTGGAGTTCCGAATTTAGGCAATTCAAATAAGAGAGGCAATCATAATTTTATAGTAAAAATAGCAACGCCTCAAAATTTAAATGCAGAAGAAAAACAGCTGTACAGAAAGCTGTTTGAAATCAATTGTAACAAAAAGCCCGCATCTAAATTCATTGATAAAATGAAAAATGTACTTCACAATTAAAAGAGGGAATATGAAACTTAAATCAATTATTTTAAGCATACTGGCAATATTTATAAGCTCTGCAGATGCTACAGCCGTACAGTTTCCGAGAGATTTGAAAGATTACCTCGTATCGCAGAAGAAAGTTCCGTCAATCAGATTTGATGGAATAGTAGTATATGATAAAGATGTAATGTATCTGCCTGTCATACCTGCGCATCCGAAGGAAGTTGATGTTATAAAGGTAGCAAAAACCTATCCCTTAAACCAAAATATGGATTCACTGCCTGATATGGTTTTATTTAATAATAATTACGGTCTGCTGAAAATAATAAAAGCAGGGGATAATGCGCTTACGGTAAGAAATATGCCGGATATTCCCCCTGAAATACTCACAGGCGCACTGCCTCAAGATATAATAGTTCCAAGAGGACTTGTATTCCCCGAAAATTTAGCGGGGATACTGGGCGATGTGCAAATTCCGTTTGTAGGCAGTGCAAAATCGCCGAGTTTTGTAAGCGGAAGAAAATCAGCGCCCCTGCCTTCCGGAAAAGGGGCATGGAATACACGCAAATATTCTGTTCCAAATGAATTAAAAAACAAACTGTTTTTTGTTAATAATTTTCAGACTGAGTATCTTCAGGTATTTTCATCAACCGTATCGGAGCCTTTATACTCATTAAAGACATCAGGGGTTATGAAAGATGTAAAACCGATAAAAAACGGAAAGTTTCTGCTTATTGCAACAAATAAGCAGAAAAATCTTGATGTTGTGGATGTAAACAATGAATATGTAGCAAAACATATTGATTTAACAGTGTTTCCGTCTGAAATCGCCGTTGATGATAAAAATAATCTTGCTTATGTTGCAAGTATTGATGATGAATCGTTATTTATAATAGACTTAAATACATTTTCAATAAAAGAAAAGATTCAGCTTGTAGGTTCGCCCCAAAGGCTTGTTATATCAAAAGACGGGTCTAAGATTGCCTATGTTGACATAAAAACTTCAAACATATATATACTTGATTTAAAAAATGACTATCAGAATAAGTTAATTTCAAATTATCCGAATGCCACAAAGATTATTCTTGAAGATGATGTATTATATGTTATTGCAAGAACATCGCCAAAATTAAGGGTGATTGAGTATGATTTGTATCAGGATAATAAAATTGCAAAAACAAAACGGGAAAAAAGAAAAGAAAAAGATGAGCAGAATGAAGTAAAAAATGCTCCCGAACAGGCAACCGAAGATATTTATACCAACTTTGATTATATTGACCGGCAGAGGAAAGATAATGAAAATCAAAATGAAGAAGATGCTGTTATATATTCAACAAGCATAAAAGATATTGATGTAGGCGAAAAGCCTGTTGATATGGCATTATATAAAGACGGCATATTTGTTTTGTGTGCAGGAAACAACACTGTATATAAATACAGGCCGTTTACTTCCGAAATTACTTCTTCAAAACTTCCGTTAGACGGCTTTTCAAAATCCTTCAGCATTGTTCCGGATTCAAATCTTGCCGTTATTACAAATATGAGCGATTTAAAATATGTTGTGTATGATATGAATAAAGAGGAGTCAATTCAGACATTACCCGTAAGCGAATATATAAATATGATAACTATTCTGGAAAGAAACAATGAAAACTGAGCTTAAGTCAACCCTGGAAGAATTGGAAAAAACGGCTGAAGAATTTTGGAATATATCAAGGCAGACGGGAAATTTTATGAATATGCTCATAAAAGCATCGGATGCTAAAAAAGTGCTTGAAATAGGCACATCAAACGGCTATTCCGCATTATGGCTTGCTTCGGCGCTTAAGAATACCAATGGTCATCTTACAACCATAGAATTTTGGGAAAAAAGGCAGTGTCTTGCAAAAAAATACATTGAAAACTGCGGATTATCGGATTATGTAACATTTAAGACGGGGCGGGCATGCGACATTATAAAAAATGAAATTAAAGAGATATTCGATTTAATTTTTATGGATGCAAATAAGCAGGAATATTTGAGTTATTTTGAAGCGGTTCATCCGATACTAAGAAAAGGCGGAATTATATTAGCGGATAATATAACATCGCATTATAAAAAAGCAGAGCCGTTTGTGGAAGCAATATCAAACAATCCCGGCTATCAGGCGCAGATTTTGGATTTGCCTGACGGCCTGCTTATGGCATATAAATTATAGGAGTTTTTATATGCCGGACATAATAAAATCAATAAACGGTGATGAAATAGATATTACAAACACAGGCATTTTTTATAATATCGACAATTTAAAAGCCAAAGAGCCGGCATATAAAATTAAGCATATACTCGAAGAAAAAGGTGTTAAACCGGAAATTTTAACGACGGATAATTATAAAAATGACATCACATTTGCAATTATATTAGGCGGTGATGGAACAATATTAAAAACAGCAAGATACTATGCAAAATATTCTGTTCCAATCTTAGGCATAAATATAGGCAGATTAGGCTTTTTATCACAGGCAAAATCAGAACAGGCGGACGAAGCAGTTAATTATGTCATGGCGGGAGCTTTTAAAACAGAGAACAGATTAATGCTTTCGGCATTAAACGGAAAAATGAATGCCTTAAATGATATAGTAATAAAAGGCGACAGTTTTTCAAGAACTTCAAGATTATACGTGCATATTAACGATAATATAGTATGCGATTATCTTGCGGACGGAATAATTATTTCAACGCCGACAGGGTCGACAGCATATACATTATCGGCGGGCGGTCCGATTTTAGCGCCGAAACTTGATGCTCTTGTTATAGTTCCGATATGTCCGCATACGATGAATGCAAGACCTATAGTAATACCGTCATCAGAAATAATAAAGGTAACCTCAAGCCAGAATAAACCGCTTCTTAAAATATCTGCGGACGGGCAGAAAACTTATAATTTAGGCTTAAATGAAGAAATTGAGATAAAAAAAAGCCCGTATAATGCTGAATTAATACTTCTGAATCTCGAAAAAAATTCATTTTATACGGTATTAAGAGAGAAGCTTCATTGGGGGCTTTCATGGAAAGGCTAGAATGATAAAATCTGTTACGGTTAAAAATTATATTTTGATTGATGAAATAACACTTGAATTTGATAAAGGATTTAATGTTTTTACTGGCGAAACAGGTGCAGGAAAAAGCATTATTATAAGTGCAATAGATACTGCACTGGGGGCAAAGACAGGCAGGGAAGCGGTAAAATCGAATGCCGAAAAATCATATATAGAGCTTGTTATCAAATTAAAACCCGATTTTGACAAATCAATATTTGAAAATAACGGAATAGATATTACGGATGATGAAATAACCGTATCAAGGGAAATAACACCGTCAAGCACCCGTTCAAGAATTAACGGGGTGCTTGTAAGCCTTGATTTTATAAAAGAAATAAGGGAAAAACTGCTTGATATACATACCCAGCACCAGAGCTACAACTATGTTCAGCCGAAAAATCATATAATACTGCTTGATAACTTTGCATCGGAAACTCATAGAAAAAATGTAAGCGGGTTCAAAAATCTGTATCAAAAATATCTAAATTTGAATAAAAAACTTGAAGAATACATAAAAACAGCCGATACAGCCAAACAGCAAAGCGATTTTCTGGCATTTCAAATAAATGAAATCGAACAAGCAGGTATTGAAGATATTAACGAAGATAAAGAATTAAAAAAAGAACTTGAAGTTCTGTCTAATATTGAAAAAATAAAAGAACTCGCATATTCGTCATACTGGGCATTAAATGACGGCGATGTGAATGTTTTAAGCCTGTTAAGCAAAGTTAAATCCGATATATCAAAACTTTCATCCATAGATGAAACAGTAGTGCCGTTGGAAGAAGATTTATTTAATGCCTATGAAATATTAAAAGAAATATCTTCCACTCTCAGGGATTATTCGGACTCAAAAGAAAATGATACAGAGCGTATGGATTTTATAGGAGAACGATTAAGCGTTCTTGATAAACTGAAACATAAATACGGAAACAGTCTGGAAGAAGTATTAAATACTTATCAAAGACTTTCGGATGAATTAAATTCGATTGAAATATCACAGGATGAAAAAGCTGAAACAGAAGCTGAAATAAAAAAAGTAAAAAATGAACTTGATAACTTATCTCAAATAATAAGCAGCGCAAGAAAAAATCTCGCAAAAAAATTATCAAACGAGGTAACAGCTAAACTTGAAAAACTTGAACTGCCTAAATCAAAGTTTGAAATTTCTGTCGAACCTTGTAATATGAATGAAAAAGGAATTGATAAAGTTGAATTTTTAATATCAGCAAATGTTTCGGAAGGGTTAAAACCTTTAGCTAAAACAGCATCGGGCGGTGAAATTTCAAGAGTAATGCTTGCAATAAAATCGATATTTGCTAAAGCAGATGCAACAAATACGGTAATTTTTGATGAAATTGATACGGGAATATCGGGCAAAACCTCGCAGTCAGTAGCAGACGAGATACAAGATTTGGCAAAATCCCACCAGATTATACTTATAACCCACCAGCCGATTATAGCAGCAAAGGCTGACAATCATTTTTATGTTAAAAAAATTCAGGCAGAAACTACAAAAGTCAGCGTCTGCAGGCTTGAAGAAAAAGACAGGGCGGGAGCAATAGCCCTTTTAGCAGCGGGCGAAATTAACAATGATTCTTTATTATTTGCAAAAAATTTACTTGGTCCAAAATACTCTTTAATATAAAAAAAAGGCCGCATTGCGGCTACAGTCTTGTTATGGAGAAAAGGAGTGAAGGAAAATACAAAATTATTGTCTTTAATTATATTATTCCCTGCTTCATTATATATATAACATATATATAATATATATTACAAATTGTAATAAGAATTTGAGAATATTTAAAAAATATATAAATATTTTTTATAAAACTGAAAAATTTATAGAGCGTCCGATGAAGAACAAAGCTATAGTTATGCGGATTTAAGCGCAGGATCGGAATTTTTTTCGGGGCAGAAAAAACTGCAATTGAAAATTACCGCATAAAAAATAATAATCTTTATGGAATACATCTTTTTTTTTTTGGGGGGGGGGAAAAAAAGCATATACATCAGAAGCAATTACAGAAAGTTCGGGAGGCTGTAAAAGACAAAAACGCTCCTTTTTTTGCTTTCACCGTAAACTGTTGAAATATGCTGTTTTTTTTATAGTTGCGGGGAAGGGAAGGGAAGGGAAGGGAAGGGAAGGGAAGGGAAGGGAAGGGAAGGGGAAAAAAGGATAAAAAATTCTTAAATCAGCTTATAGAAATTTTGAAAGAGGTTTTTAAACTGATAAATTATGTTTCGTAAACAATAAGAACTATACGCCTGCAGACTGATTGCATGCTTTTTCGGACGCAGTTAATATTTTTTTATCGGAATGTTCGCTGTTTTTAATACTTCGATTTCGTAAAACCGTTTATGACCTGAAAGATTTACGTTTATCCTTGTAAGTTATCTGCAATAATGATTTTCTGCGGATAATTTAAACTTATTTAAATATGTTATTTATAAATTCTGGAAATTTTTTTCCTGAAATTTATAAGATTTTTTCTTTTTTTCCATTTTTTTACTGACCGGACTCCACTCTGCGGAAATTCCGCTGTCTTGGAATTTCCTTACGGCTCAATCTAGTATCTCCGTTTCAAAAGCCTATCGGCTTTTTGCACTCCGAACGATTTTCGCCTTTTCGAGTTCGCTCGCTTCGCTCGGCTCCACTCTGCGGAAATTCCGCTGTCTTGGAATTTCCTTACGGCTCAATCTAGTATCTCCGTTTCAAAAGCCTATCGGCTTTTTGCACTCCGAACGATTTTCGCCTTTTCGAGTTCGCTCGCTTCGCTCGGCTCCACTCTGCGGAAATTCCGCTCATTATTTCGGCGTTACTTCGAGTTTGAGCCTGCAGCTCATCACTCTGCGCAAAATCCGCTAACCGGACTTTGTCCGTACAGAATGCCGCTGGGGTTATGCGCAATAAACATTAATTGAATTTTCCATAAGTTCAAAATTCAAATCTTCTGTAAACTTAGTTTTCTCTCCGTCTATATGCGCTAAACAATATTTATTCTTTATTTTAAAATCTTTTGTTTTTATATATTCAGCTATAGAATTGTTTTTTCTTATATTTAGTGTTATTTTTAAAATCTCAATTAAAAGTAATGCGGGATTTTGTGTTTTCAAAATAAATATATCAAATAATCCGTCATTTAATTTTGAGTTATCAGCAACCTGAAACAAATTTTTATACATATTGCCCGCATTAGCAGCTATAATGCAGGATGCTTTTACTGCTCTCTGCTCCCGGTTTGCTGTTATAACATATTCTTTTGTTTTAAGCCTTAATGCAAAAATAATACCGGCTATAAAATAAGATAAATAACCGAATTTATTTTTCAATGATTGGGGTGTTTTTCCGATTATATCCGCATCAAAACCTAAACCGCACCTTAGAATTGAAAGTTTATTATTTATGTTCATCAAATCTATTTTTATGTAATTTTGCCTGTCGATTATTTTTAAGGCTTGTTTTAAATTGTTTATTCCAAGTTTTGCCGCAAGCAGATTTGCTGTACCGCTTGGAATTATGCCTAAAATCTTATCGGTATTAATTATATATTTTAAAACTTTATTGATTGTTCCATCTCCGCCGACGGCAAGTATCGTATCAAAATTATCGAATTCTGCGGTTTTCAATAATTCAATACTTATAAACTTGAATCTGGCACATCTTTTTAAAAGGAATTTTATAATCTGTTTTTTAAATTTTACGGCTTTTTTTCGTCCCGCCGAGAAATTAAAAACAACAAGAACATTATTCATTTTCCTGCTCCTGATTTAAAAAGCGGATTTTACTCAAAAATAAATCTCTTGTTTATTTTCTGCTGCAAGAGCATTGCTCCTGACCTGAACATTCGGGCTTTACTTTTGAGCAGAAATTATCTCTGTCTACATAGTATTCTCCCTCGAGCGGAAAAACGGTCATCCACATATTATTTCTCCAGTCATCATCAAGAATATCTTTTACCTCTTTTGAATATTTATCTATTTCTTGAGTGATAGTCTTATCTTTTAAATAAACTGCGGCATTTTTATGCGTTTCGTACGGTTTAAATTCTTCATAGTATTTTCTTAAAACATCAGGTCTGTCCACAATCATACATGGTCTCAGCATGTTGCCGTCATCATAAGGTATTCCGTCCCTGATAGCCTTCATAAACGGAGCGGATAATGCTTCCGTCAATGTACAATTATTTACATTATGAGTGGCTAAATGAATGAATGTACAAGGCTCAACATCACCTTTAGGATTAATATGGACATATTGCCTTCCGCCTGCAATACAGCCCATCATCTCCGGTCCGTCGCCCCAAAAGTCTACTGTCATCATAGGAAGTGTGTTTCTGGCATTATAAACCGCTTTTAAAATTTTTTGCCTCTGCTTTGCATCAGGCGTAAGGGATATATCTGGACTGTCGCCTACGGGTACATAATGGAAAAACCATGCCCAAAGAACTCCTTTATCCGACAGCATTTTCATAAAATCATCCGATGTAACTTCATCGCAGTTCGCACTCGTAGCGGTAATTGAAGCACCAAAAAGTATTCCCGCTTGCTTAAGCATGTCCATTTTCTGCATTACCATATCAAAACAGCCTTCGCCCCTGATTGAATCGGTATTTTCTTTTAAACCGCCGAGTGAAAACATGGGATGGACATTGCCTAATTTTTTAAGAGTTTCAATTGTCTGTTCATTTATTAATGAGCCGTTTGTAAAAGTAATAAAAGTACAGTCGTCAAATTCTTCGGCAAGCTCCAAAAACTCTTTCCGGCAGAACGGCTCTCCGCCGACAATCGGAAATATATGAATGCCCATTTCGTCACGGGCTTCCGTAAAAATTTCTTTCCATTTTTCTTTTGTTAAATCCTCTCTGACATCATATTCATGCGCCCAGCATCCTTTGCAATGGAAATTGCAGTTTTTTGTAATAGAACATAATAAAACAGTGGGAGGAAAAAACCCGTTTTTCCTGTTAAATTCGGAGCGTTTTCTTAAATTATCTCCGTAATAGCCGTTTACAAAGAAGTTTTTTATCCATTTGTTCCTGCATCTGGGGTTTAGTTCTGTTAAAATTTTCTTCCACCAGTAAAGATGCGGATGTTCGGATTCAAAGAGCCACTGCATTCTTTTGGCATGGTTTATACCGCCTTTAGACCCCGATATTTTTTCAAATATTTTTGCAAGATTAATAAGTTTTTCTTTACTGAAATTACTGCCTAAATAATTAATTGTCTGCTCAATAACAAAGTTGTTAAATTTAAGTTTTAATCCGTCAAAAATCCCCATTGAATTAGACTGCCAAACTGTTGATTGTTTTTCTACTTTCATTTTCATTCCTTTTATACTAAAACTTCTGCTATTATTCTTTTATTCATTTTAACCAATAAATTTTTAATTTTTTTATACAGTCTGGCATCCGTTTGTCCTATTTTTGCTGCCAAAATGATTTTATCGGAATTATCAGTGCCGTGTTCAAATTCTTCTGAAATACCGGCTTTTACAAAATTGAGATTGTTAAATTTATTAAGCTCGGATAAAATCGGCTCATTTATATTTTCAAAAGTAATAAAAGAAACATTTTCTCTTTTTTGTGAAATAAGTATTGCTTTTAAATCAATAAAATCTTTTTCGATATTATAAATAATTTCTTCGCCTAACATTGAATATGATAAATTTTTATCGGTGTTCTCTTTAAAAATTACCATGCCCAGTGCAGAAATTGCTCCAAATATGATACCAAAAACAATATTCATAAATAATTTTGGAGAAACCTGCTCATAATCTTTCAGATGTTTAGGTTCTTTTAACACTATTACATTAGATGAATCGGACATATTTTCAACCAGCTTTGCCCATTCCAGTTTTTTAGCAAGCTCGGCAACCTTTTCGGCTTCTTCCTGCAAAGCAATTTCAGATTTTACTCCTGAAACATACTCGCTTTGAATGCCGGAGATAGCTTTTCTTGCCGATTTTGAAAATACGCTTAAGGCTGTTAGTCCGCCGGAGCCTGACATGGAAGAACTCGGCATGCCTTTAACCGCATTCATTTTTTTGTTAAGTTCTTCCTTTACACTGTTATATTCTGCTTCTAAAATTAATTTATCCGATTTGGATTTTTCGGTATTTATTTCTTTATGTAACTGAATATAATTTTTAATAATCGAACTGACTACATTATACGCAAGCTCTTTATCTTTATCTTTGAAACTTATTGTTACAATATTCGTGCCTTTTTTTATTTCAAAAGAAATTTGTTTCTTCAGAAATTTTTCGGTGGTCAAATACTGTCCGGTTTTTCGTGTAGTTATAAAACCGAAAAGTTTTTTGAAACGAAGGTCGTTTTCACGAATAACCTTATCAATAACAAGAGGCGACTGTATAATTTCCAGTTCGTTTGTTAAATTTCCTCCGCCTGTCATCAATGAAGCCATTCCTGTTCCTGCGCCGATTTCCGATATAAAGTATGGATTTATTTCCATCATATTGGAATTATTGGTTTTATTAATATATAAATCAGCATCAACCTGATAGTTTTTTGGACAAATAAATGTTGAAAGAATAAAAAATAAAATAACGGATGAAAATATTTTCAGCATTAAAAATTTTCGGCGCCAAACAATAACGAATATTTTTTTAAAATCAATTGTTAATTCCTCATCAATTTCCCCTGCAGGATTATAGTAAGAATTCGACTGCTGCATAATCACTCCATTTAATTTTTTGTATAATTGTATGTATAATCATAACATAAAAATAACATAAAAAAGTTTTGGAAATATTATAAAGTTAAATTAATTACTCTGTCTGAAAAACTTTTTTACAATAAATGATTATTTACTGTTTTTTCTGATTTCTGCTTTCCGGTTAAATTTTTTACTGCCGTTTAAATGTATAAGCAGAAAGGAGCCGGATTATGATATATGGTTATATTCGTGTAAGTACAGACAAACAGTCGACAGAAAATCAAGAGTTTGAAATAGTTGAATTTGCAAAATTGCAGAATATTGAGATTGATATGTGGATTAAGGAAACTATATCCGGTACAAAATCATTAAAGAAAAGAGAGCTGGGACATCTATTGAAACATTTAAAAGCCGGTGATATTCTGATTGCTTCGGAATTATCAAGACTTGGAAGAAATCTTCTGCAGATAATGAGTATTCTGCATTATTGTATGGAAATTGAAGCAAAGATTTGGACAATAAAAGATAATTACAGGCTTGGTGATGATATTCAGTCTAAAGTTTTGGCATTTGCATTCGGATTGTCTGCCGAAATTGAAAGAAACTTGATTTCCCAGCGAACAAAAGAGGCATTAAAACGAAAAAGAGAAGAAGGTATAATTTTAGGCCGCCCCAAAGGCAGTAAAAGCAGATATTTAAAACTTTCTAAATACGAAAAGCAGGTTTTAAGAATGAAAAAGAAAGGATGTACAAATACAAAAATCGGTAAAAAATTAGGAGTAACCCGTGATACCGTTGCAAGATTTTTAAAACATTGCGAGCAACAAAACACTCTTTAAATAAACGACCGCTTATTTTTCGCATATTTACACGCATAAGCAATCCGTTCAGA
>CAZBFV010000030.1:0-25017 GCA_964491345.1 uncultured Muribaculaceae bacterium | reverse complement strand
TGAAATCGAAGGAGCGACAATTTCGAGCGAAAAGAATTTCAAGAGGGCGAGCAGCGGCGGAGCGGAAGAATTACTTGTTAAAGTAATTCTGTAGCGAAGTCCCAGCCTGTGAGCGGTTAAGAAATTCCAAGAAGCGGAATTTCTGACAGGTGAAACCTGTAAACCAATTAAAAGGATGTGAACAAAAAATAAAAATAAAAATCATCAAACGGATACTCTGCGCCTAAATTGTTAATTTCAACCAGAAGCGTGCTAAACGACGCACGCTTTGGCATTGTTTCAATAAACAATTTTACGGCGCTTCGTATATGTTTTCTGATTTTTTATTTTTATTTGTGCATAACCCCGATAGGCGGAATTCTGTACGGACGAAGTCCGGTTAGCGGAATTGCGCAGAGTGGAGCCGGGCGGAGCAATCCGGAAGAAAAAACCGGATTGCTCCGCTCCGCTCGCAATGACAGAAGAAAATTCACTTTGTCCGCAATGATGATAAATATCTTCTATATGCGAATTTATTTCCTTTCTAATCACTCCTTTAACATATATTGAAAGTATTTTAAATAAAACTGCAATTAAAAAATGAAGCGGAATTTTAAAAAAATTAGTTTGATACTATTTTAATCAAGGCTGAAAAAAAATAAATATCAAAAGACTTAACAGCTGTATAAAATATTCTGCATTATAATCCAGCGGTTTTAGGAAAATTGCAAAAAAATTGCATTCCATGCCCGTTCCCGCACGAAAAAATATCCTGTTTAAAACTCTGCGATTTACGGATATACGAATGCAAAATCAAATCGGCTTTATGTATTACAGCGGATGCCGTAGAAACAGCGAAAGCGGTTTTTACGGAATATAAAAGAATAAATAAGTCTGATTAATATTTCTGCGGATTTCATTAACCGTTTTATATAATATCTACAGGGTCTATGTCTATTAATGTTTTAATATCTTCTGCGGTTGAAATGCTTTTAAAAAATGCAGAAATAATGTATTGTCCTTTTTTGTTCATTCGGTTTTTAATAATAATCTGATACCGGTATTCCGAGTTAATTTTATACATAATACATTTTACTGCGCCATATATTTCGAGATATTCGGACAGTTTTAATTTTTCCGTTTGAAGTTTTAATCTTTCCGCTATTTCCAAAGCGCATTTGAAAGCCCTGTCGCCATCAATCGACGATATAACTATTTTGATTATTTGGCAAAACGGCGGATAATCAAACATTTCCCTTCTGGATATTTCATTTTTGTAAAAGTCTGAATAATTTTGAGTTTTTGCATTTTTAATTGCATATAAATCGGGATTGTAGGTCTGAAAAATAACTTTTCCGTCAAATTCTCCTCTGCCTGCACGTCCCGCAACCTGCATAAGAAGCTGAAATCCTCTTTCTCCGGCACGATAATCAGGGAAAGCAAAACTTATATCCGCATCAATCACACCTGCAAGCGTAACGTTTTTATTGTCAAGCCCTTTTGCAATCATTTGAGTTCCTATCAGAATATCCGTCTGACCGTTTTGGAATCGGTCTAAAATCTCTATATATTTTGTTTTGGAAGATAAAACATCCGAATCAATTCTTTCTATCCTTGCGTTTGGAAACAATTTTGATGCAATATTTTCAATTCTCTGAGTTCCCGCACCGCTCATTTTTATTTCTGCAGACCGGCATTTAGGGCATATTTCAGGCAATGGTTTAACTGTATTGCACCAATGGCATTTAATTGTGTTATCGCTTGAGTGGTATATCATCGGAATATCGCAGTTAGGGCATTTTATCACTTCTCCGCAGTTTCTGCATTGAATGCTTGTATAAAAACCTCGTCTGTTCATAAGAAATACAGCCTGTTTTTTATTGTTTAAAGTTTCCATTGTAGAATTTATCAAGGCATTTGAAAAAATGCTTCTTGAGCCTTTATAGAATTCTTCTTTCATATCAATTACGGTTACTTTTGCTAAACCTAAACTGTTAAATCTTGATTTAAGCTCAATAAGCGATGAAGTTTTAACTGCTTTATAATACGAACTTATATCAGGAGTCGCACTCCCTTTTAATAAAAGTGCGTTATAAATTCCGCATATTTTTTCTGCCGTCGTTCTTGCATCGTATCTCGGAGCTGGCGAGGTCTGCTTATAAGTATTTTCGTGTTCCTCATCAATGATTACAAGCCCGATATTATTAAGAGGTGCAAAAACCGCAGACCTTGCGCCGATAATAATTCTTATTTTGTTTTCTCTTATCCTGTTCCAGACATCAAATTTCTCGCCTTCCGAAATACTGCTGTGCCAGATTGCAATTTCATCAGGGTTAAATCTTTTTATGAGCCTTCTTGTTAATT
Source organism: uncultured Muribaculaceae bacterium (assembly GCA_964491345.1). GTDB lineage: Bacteria > Cyanobacteriota > Vampirovibrionia > Gastranaerophilales > Gastranaerophilaceae > Avigastranaerophilus. The sequence goes on along the minus strand of CAZBFV010000030.1, from coordinate 22,674 downwards.
GAGAGGCAAGTGCTATTTCAGGCGCTAAAAACAATACATTTTTACCCTGTTCAAGAACTTTTTTTACTGCACGAAAGTATATCTCGGTTTTGCCCGAACCTGTTATTCCGTTTAATAATAAAGTTCCTTTTTTCTCCGAATCAAGTCTTTTTTCTATCTCGCTGAAAACATTTTTTTGTTCGTCCGAAAGAAGGGGAAAATCATCTCTTGTTATATTTTTATAAGCATTTACGGGATTTCTGTAGATACTCTGCTCTGTTATATCAATAAAGCCCTGCTCTTTAAGTTTCAATACGGAAGTTCTTGTTGTATTCATCCGTTTTACAAAATCCGCAAGCGGAGCTTTTTTTAGTTTTTCAAGTTCATCAAGCAGTCTGAGCTGTCTTAAAGAAGCATTTTGTTTTGTTTTAAAAATAATATATTTTTCCGTTTTTTCTTTTTTTACTGCCGATGAATTTTCCTTTAAAAACTTCATGGGTATTGCGGCTTGAATTACCTTGTTTATATCACAGCAGCAGTAGTTTGCCATCCAATCCAAAAGTTTCAGGTAATCAAGCGTAAAAACCGGCTTTGAATCAATAATTTTAATTATTTCTTTAGCCTTTATTCCTTCTTCCAAATAATCGGAAAACCCCGCAACAAAAGCTACTATGCTTTTTTTTCTGTTTCCGAAAGGCACTGATACTGCCTGACCTGTCTTTATCAGCGGTTTTAGATAATCGGGAATAATATATGAAAATGTCCTTGCGCCCAGATTATTGACATCAACAATGCAGAGTGCATATTTGTTTTGTATTCGGCTGATTTCCTTGTTTTCCATATATCAGCCGTGCCTGCCGGATAATGCCATTGATACTGCCTTTACAAGAATACAAAGCTCCCAGGCTATATTTCTGTTTTTCAAATAATATAAATCGTATTGAAGTTTTTCGGCTATATCGTCATTTAAAACGCAATGACCCTGATTAATCTGCGCCCAGCCCGTCCAGCCCGTTTTGACCCATTGACGGCATTTATAGTACGGAATTTCGTTTGAATAAATTTTTACTAAATCCTCCCACTCCGTTCTCGGACCTACAATTGACATATCGCCTTTTATGATATTAATCATCTGGGGAATTTCATCAAAGCGGGCTTTTCTTACAAATTTACAAAAAGGAATAACTCTGCTGTCTTTATCCTGATTGCCTGTATCGGCTATATTCCCGGCTTTCGGCACATAATCATTAATGTACATTGTTCTTAATTTATACATTTTAAAAGGTTTACCGCCTCTGCCAATCCTTGTCTGCACATATAAAGGCGAGCCTCCGTCCGTTAATTTCACTCTGACGGCTATATAAACAAGAATCGGAAATGCCAATACAAGTATAATTACCGCTGATGCAATATCAAACATTCGTTTAAAAATTTTATACGCTATGGAGCGTCCCTCGATATAATCATAAAACAACAGATTGACGGAAGATTTTTCTATAAAATATTTACCGGTTATCATTTCATAAAACTGCGGAAGTTTATATACATAAACATCATCAGGAATTGCAAATACCAGTTCGGTCAAAAAGTCCTCGCTCATTCTTCCCGCTACTGCCATAATTACTATATCCACTTCGTTTTTTTCGATTATGTCTTTTATACTGTACGGACGGATATATATCTTATATCTGTTATCTTCAATTTTTTCTTCGGACGGACTGTTATCGTCAATAAAACCGCAGACATTCATTTTCAGTGCTTTTTTATTTATTATTTCATCCGCAATCATCTTTGCATTTCTGCCTGAGCCTATTATTAAAACATTTTTTGTACGCTTTATATTGAACAGGTATATATGAAAAAGTATTCTGTATAATTCCAAAACGATAAAAGTAACTACTATGTTTAAAAATATAAACTTTAAAGCCGATGTTTTAGGCGATAAAAAATACAGCAGAATTCCGGCGGGAATATGTGCAAGAATAAGCCCTTCAAGGAGCAGATATGTATTTTTTACCGATATATTAAACTCTCTGATTTTGTAATTGCCTTTTAAAAATAATATGAACAAACCGAAAAACAGGATTAAAAATACGCTTATTAAAATGATATAGTCAGGAACAAAACCGCCGAATATGTTTTTTGCAATATAAGACGAGATAAACGAAAGCACGGCGCAATCAAACAAAAATGTAACTGCTATTGATTTTGAAGGTGTTCTTCTCATCTCATTCTCATTTCTTTTTTATTTTTTTATTTGTATTTAATTATGAAAAAAACGAATATAATTTTTATACCAAAATAACATAAAAAAAACAAAAATTTAATCGGCAGAGGAAAATTTCCGCATCAGTCTAAAATAACTGCTGCTGTAAATCCGTATTTTTTAAATTAAAGCATTTGTATGCAAAAGGAGTTAATTTTCTGCCTCTCGGCGTCCTCTGTAAAAAACCTTTTTGAACAAGATAAGGCTCATAAACATCTTCAATCGTTTTTGAATCTTCGCCTAAAGCTGCTGCAAGGGTTTCTATTCCGACCGGACCTCCGTTATATTTATCCGCAATAAGCGATAATAAACATCTGTCGGTATTATCAAGCCCGAATTTATCTATCCGCAGAATATCAAGCGACCTATTCGCCGTATTTTCGTCAATAAAACCCGCTGATTTGACGATTGCATAATCACGAACCCTTTTAACGAGCCTGTTTGCAATTCTTGGAGTGCCTCTTGAACGTTTTGCTATAGCCATAGCACCTTTTTCATCAATATTAATATCTAAAATTCCCGCTGTTCTTTGAACTACCTGTTTAAGTTCATCGTCCGTATAAAATTCAAGCCTGTGGATAATGCCGAATCTATCCCTTAACGGACCTGACAAAGAACCGGCTTTTGTTGTTGCGCCGATTAAAGTGAATTTAGGAAGGGGTATTCTTATCGGCTTTAAAGTCTGTGCTTTTCCCGTTGTCATATCCAAAACAAAATCTTCCATGGCAGGATACAAAATTTCTTCCGAAATTTTATTCAATCTGTGTATTTCATCTATAAACAGAACCTCTCCGGCTTTAAGCGCCATTAAAATTCCGATAATATCACGAGGTCTTTCAAGCGCCGGAGCGGATGTTATTTTTATTCCTGCTCCCATTTCCTCCGCTATAACAGAAGCAAGCGTTGTTTTTCCAAGCCCCGGAGGTCCGTAGAAAAGAATGTGGTCAAGCGGAAGCTCTCTTTTCTTTGAAGCCTCCATCGAAATCTTTAAAGAATCTTTTAATGTACTTTGACCTATGTATTCATCAAAATGTTTCGGTCTTATACTAGCTTCAAAAAAAGACTCGGAAGGCATCTCATCCGGTTTAATATCTTCACGCCGGTTTTTTCTGCGGATTTTTTCATTTAATTCATCATTATCATCGGATATTATTGTCAATTTTCCCACCTCTCAAGTAAAATTATACAATATAAGGAAATAAAATTTAACAAAAATATATTCTTTAATTTATAATATTAATAACAGGAGAGCATGAGAGGATAAAAAATTGGATATAAAAGAGCTGATTACAAAGTCTTCATCCGAACAGAGAAAGGCATTATTAAATAAGGACGTAAGCGCAGTAGAACTGACCAAGGCTGTTTATGAACGAATTGAAGATGTTGACAAAACCATCGGTGCATATAATTCGCTTACTAAAGATTTGGCGCTTGATACTGCAGAAAAAGTTGATAAAAAAATAGCCGATGGAGAAACGCTCCCCCCGCTGGCAGGCATTCCGCTTGCATTAAAAGATAATATAAATCTTAAATCTTATCCGGCGACTGCATCAAGCAGGATGCTTGAAAATTTTATTTCCCCTTATGATTCCGCCGTTGCAGAAAAGTTAAAGGAAAATTTAATTCCCGTAATAGGAAAAACCAATCTTGATGAGTTTGCAATGGGGTCAAGCAATGAAAATTCCGCATTTAAAATAGTAAGAAATCCATGGAATATAAAAAAAGTCCCCGGAGGAAGCTCGGGAGGAAGCGCTGCCGCAGTATCCGCAGGCGAAGCTGTTGCGGCATTAGGGTCAGATACGGGCGGAAGTATAAGGCTTCCTGCAAGTTATTGCGGATTAGTCGGCTTAAAACCCACATACGGGCGTGTTTCAAGGTACGGGCTGATAGCATTTGCTTCATCGCTTGACCAGATAGGACCTATAACAAGGACGGTTGAAGATGCGGCTCTGCTTCTGAATGTTATATCAGGTCATGATGAAAAAGATTCAACATCCTTAAATCAGGCTTCGCCTGATTTTACAAAGGATTTAAAAAAGGATTTGAAAGGCATAAAAATCGGCTGTATAAAGGAACTATGCTCCGAAGGTCTGGCGGATGATGTTAAAAATGCCGTAGATAAATCAATGGAAATTTATAAAAGTTTAGGTGCTGAGATTGTTGAGATTTCGCTTCCTCTGATTAAATACTCCATAGCCGTTTATTATGTTATTGCAACAGCGGAAGCAAGCTCGAATTTAGCCCGTTATGACGGCGTAAAATACGGCTACAGGGCAAAAGATGTTAATAATATATATGATATGTATGTAAAAACAAGAGCGCAGGGTTTCGGCGATGAAGTAAAAAGAAGAATTATGCTCGGCACATACGCATTAAGCTCCGGATATTATGACGCATATTACAAAAAAGCACAGCAGTTAAGACGCTTGATAAAAAATGATTTTGACAGGGCTTTTGAAAAAATCGATGTATTGTTGTCCCCCGCATGCCCGCATACTGCTTTTGATATAGGTTCTAAGGCAGAAGACCCGTTAAGCATGTATTTAACGGATATAGCAACAATAACCGCAAATTTAGCAGGCATTCCCGCTATGAGCATACCCGCAGGGCTTGATAAATCAGGCATGCCCATAGGTCTGCAGCTTCAGGCAGACTGCCTGAATGAAACGAAACTGTTAAATGTTGCCTTTATGCTGGAAAAAGAAGTACAATTTAATTATAGTATTCCATCAAAGACATTGGTGTAATGAAGAAAAAAATACTTTTATTTTTAATAGCTTTAATAGCCGGATATATGCAGAATATTGCATTTGCGATGGAAGATGATATATCCGAGGATGATATGCAGAGAGCCGTTTCAGCATATTCAAGAGGCGTAGATTTAACCGGAGTTAAAGCCTATGACAGTGCAATCAGTGCATTTAAAGAGGCTTTAAAATATAATCCCAAATTATCCGACGCATATTATAATATAGCTTCCATATACATTGCACAGGGAAAGCCGGATGAAGCATATAATACCTATGTAAAAGCGATAGCTTTAAATCCGAATGATTATGATGCAATACTGCAGGTTGCAAAAATTGCATATAACAGAAAAAATTATTCTTTGTGTTTAAAGTATTTAAAGTATATACCTGATGATTATGACAATTATTATACGGCAGAGCAGTTAATGCAGGATGCAAACGAGCTGTTTGATTTACAGCGGAATAAAATAGAGCGTTCAAAAGAAACGACCGCAGTAAATGCAAAAAAGGTATTGATTGACAAATTCGATTCGCCGGCAGGTATGGTTGTTGATACCGAGGGCAACATGTATGTTGCGTGCTACTCCGATAATTCGATAGTCAAAGTCGACAAAAATAATAAAAAAACAAATTTTGTAAAAGACTATCTGCTTGACGGACCGGTAGGGCTTGCGATAGATAACTATGATAATATATATGTCGCAAATTTTGAAGCGGATAACATATTAAAAATAACAAAAGGCGGAAATGTAAGCGTATTTATGAATAATGTATCAAAACCTTATTTTTTATATATAAAAAATGATATATTATATGTTTCCGAGCAGGGAAACAATGCCGTATTAACTTATAATTTAGGCTCAAACAGCAGATAGTTATAATATTGCGCAGATTAAGGGATGCTTCTTTTGGCGAAACTTCCGCCTACTTCATAAAAGTTCGTGTATTTTCTTACATAGTTATTAAATTTATCAATTGTATCACTGCCGAGAACAGTATCTAAATCATACAGAGGTGCGACTGTTTCGAATGCGGAAAGCATGTTTTCTGAATTCTGCTGAAGCTGTTTAAAGAATTCAACGACATTTTTCATATTTTTTGTCATTAATTTTGATTTATCCTTAGCAAAGTAATGATAAAAATAATACGGTGAAGATAAAGCCATAACAGGTTTATGCGGTTCGCATGAAAATGTATTAATCATATCGCTGTAAAGATTTTCGGCAAAAGATACAACTCTGCCTTTGCCATTGTCGTAATGAGTAGAGTAGTATTTAAACACCTGCTCTATATCTTTGTTCACTTTTTCATCGGTTATAATTTCGGAATCTATGGCAGAGAAAGCCTTAAAATCCGACCCCATAAATATTTTTTCAAGATTGTCCAAAATATCGTCGGCTTCTTTTAATACCTGTTCCGGCGGAAGCTCTCCGCTGACTTCCGAGCCTCCTTTTCTTTCTGCATATTCCCTTGCACGCCAGTACAGATTGGAAACGGTATAATCCCTTTTATATTTCAAATGGTTTTGTTCCGCAAACTCCTTAATATTATAGGCAAATTCCGGATATAAATTTCTAACCTGCCTTATAAATTCAACAGACATTGTTTTTCTGCGCTGAATGGTGGAATCAAGAAAATTAATGACATTTTCCGAAAACGGATTAACCCCGTAAACAAGCATATCACTGTTTTCATATTTTAGTTTTGAAAAGGGAGCTTCGTGTGCAAAAGATAATTTTATTCCCGGGACAAATTTAACATGTTCAAATCTTGAAGGATGTTCGGCGATAATTCTTACCGCATTCTGCACCCCTTCAATTGAATCTCTGTCCGTTAAAGCAAAAATAAAATCTCTGCCGTGCTTCGAATAGTATTGATTAGCAAATATTGCAAGATTATCAAGTATTTGAAATATGTTTTCCTTCCCGCTTGAAAAATTGCTTTGGTAATCTAAATCAGCAATGTAGACTCCGTTTTTTTGGTTTTCCTTTGAAGAAATAAAATTTTCCCGCCGTAAATCAGGCAGAATTTCAGAAAATTCCTCAGGGGACATTATATTTTTAAAATTACGGGGAGGAAGGCTTACTTCTAAAGTATTTTTCATTCCGACAGACAGTAATTCGGCAAACCCGCCTGCGTTTATGCCCTCTTGATTCTGATTGGTATTTTTAATCCCTCTTGTATAAATTGATGAGAAAAAATTACCGGAAAAAGATACATTTTTTTCGTATAAAGAATTTTGGCCGCATGAAACTGCGTTTGAAAATAAAACATTATTTCTGCTGATGTTTTGTTTCAATTTCGTTGCAAATATAGGAGCTGGGCGAGAAGATTTAATTTCCATATTCTTATTTTTTTCTTAATTTCAAAAAAGCACAAGCAAGGAGTATAATTCCCGAAATAAGCGCTGTTTTCAGAAAAGAGCCTTTTTTCTTCTTATTTCTACAATACTGTTCATATCTGACTGTTTTTTTAAATTCATCCTGCTCCTGTATTTTTTCATTTAAAGAATATTTATAGAGCGAATCCGGCGCTTGTATGACACGATTAGCTTTAGTTTCTTTTTTAAACAGATTAACCGATGCAGGGTTATAAACCTGCTGATTTCGGGTATTTACAATATTGGAAATACAATTTGCCATAAATCAATAATGTATGAAAAAAAACATAATTGTTAATTGACCGGACAAACAGAATAAAAAATTTACAAAATTTTACAAAATCTGTTGCTAAATAACTGTAACAATTTGTTAAGATTAAAATAAAAATAAAGCAAGAAAAAACATTTATGGCAGTTAATATAATGTGAATTTCTGCATGAAAAAGGAGCCGGCTGTGAATATAAAAAAAAATAGTTTAAATGCACAGAATATATCATTTTCCGCACATAAAAAATCAATGGATAAATTCGGATATGAAGAACACAGGTTCAGTTATTTATATGATACGGACAAGTATAGCTGTGTACTTGAATTATATAATATAGACAAAGACAATTTAAAAAATCTTATAATACCGGGAGCGGATAAAAACAGGCCTGATGCGGTTATTCCGATGAAAGGCAGTTCGGTAACGGTAGATTTGTCCGGAATAAAACAGCTTGATTCACCTCTTGGATACGCTTACAGATTTAGATTGACGGATAAAGACACAAAAAAAGTTTCTTATGCTTATGATAACGGAACTGTATATAATATTAAAGATACTAAGAACACAAATAATAAATACAGCATAATACTTTCAAACAGGGCTGTAATTAATAAGAACGGACCTATGCAGCTGATAATGCCCGATGAATATTATCCGGGGGCTGACAGTGCGGACGGTCGCATAAACAGCGCATTAAGAAATACCGCATTAAGCAGTGTAAGAAATCATGCAAATAAGCTGGGGGGAAAATTTGCCGGTATTACATCAAGACTGCCCGAAATCGCAAAAGAAGGTGTAAAAAGAATAGTAGGCACTCCTTTTACGAGGGATACCATTTCATCGCACTTATATTGGACTGAAAATGCCTATCAGGTATGCCCTTCATTAGGAACGGAAGAAGATTTTAAAGAAATGCAGAGGGAGTTGTTTAAAAACGATATAAATTGGATTTCTGACGCCGCCTTAGTCAATGAGGGTTTCGGAGGCATTCATTTATCGGAGCTTTTAAGAAAAGGTCGGGATTCCGTAAGCAAGGATATGTTCAGGTCTGATGAAAGAATAAATTTAGGGATTCTGCCCGATGTATCAAAATATTCAAGAATTAAATTTATAAATGCTCCTTTTATTTTAAATGAAAGCGGAGATAAATTCAGTGTCAAAAATCCGAAGTATAATCCGGCAAAACCGACTTATGTACAGTTTTATGATACACGGCTTGCAAGTGAAGAACAGATAAAATCCGATTCTCCATTAAGAATGTCAACTTATGATAAAAAGAATACAGATAATATATATGACATAACAAAGCATGATGACGCCGTATATCCTTTTCCTATAGAGGTAAGCCCCGATGCTTTAACAAGGAACGTAAATATGGTATATAAAAGAGAAGGAAAAGTTGATTTAGGCGATGCGGATATCATTAAACAGATAGTTAATTTTGAAAATTTTGGCGTTGTCAATAAGAGTGCAAGCGGAGGATTGGAAGTCTGGGACGGCAACGTTGATATTGCAAAATTGAATTTTTACAGAAGTCCTAACGATGAAGCAAGGTTCAGCAAACTTCCGCCTTATGAAAGACAAAAAGCAATTGATGATTTTGACAGAGGTGCTTTAGCCGTCAGGGATTATGCGGTAAATTCGGGCAGATATTGGACAAAACTCACGGCTGATACACAGTTAGAGTATGCTTCGTCCGTACTGGGAGGCAGGGCTGAAACTGCGGATGATTATATGGCTGTAATCAAAGAAGGTGCAGAGAAAGGAGAACTTCCCGGCTCGATTTTAGAAAATACGGATAAAGAAGTTATTGAAAATGTGCTTGACGGCAGTTATCATTCAAGACTGCTTGATGATGCCGATATGAGAAATGAAATTAATCCTGATTATCCTGATGGAAATGATTATGAAATAAATGATTATATACTGAAAAAAGCAATGGATGTGCCTTTGGAAACATTGCCTTTTGCAGTTAATCTGCTGGGAGTTATGACTTCGCCTTACATTGAAAAAAAAGCAAATACGGATGATGAACTCGGAGTATCAAGGTATGATATTTTAAAAGCGGGCAATCCGAATCTTCCCGAAAAATATTCGTTTGTGTACGAGCAGATGGATAATATATATATAGAAAAAATTGCACCGGTTATTTATCAGGTTTTAAAAGACGTGCCTGATATAGAAGATGAATACGGGAATGTTTCAGAGTACGGCAGATATGTTATTAACGAAGCAGTTCCGGATATAACAAAATATTTATTTACAAAAGCTCTCAGCCCTAAATCCGAAATAGAAATAAGCAGGGACGGCAGGTTTGATTTTTCGTCCGTTAATCCGGAAGATATAACAATGCAGTCAATAGGCATACCTTATGAAGGCAAAACATCCGAAGAAGAAGCACAAATTGCACTGAATGTATTAAAAAAAGGATTGGATAATATTTCGCAGGAAGATATATCAGAATTAACAAAAGGCATTGCTCAAAGATTTCATAACCGTTCTTTAAATGATTTTAAAGTTGCGGAAATGATAACGGACAGGACGGAATCCGGCTTAGGCTGGAGAATTGATGCGGCAAAAGATGTTGCTTCAATAGATGCGGTAAGGTCAAATATGGAGAGTATGCCGTCAGCGTGGGATAAGGTGATTGATTTTTGGGGAAGATACAATAAAGCGGTATTGGAAGAAAACCCCCACGCATATACGACAGCTGAAATTACCGATTTAGATATGCTGATGAAAAATGATGCGGAAGCGCCATATACAAGCGCAGCCGATGCGGAGCAGAAATTTTTGCAGGAAACTGGAATAACGGCGGTTGCAAATTATAATTACTTTTTCTCTCTGCTTCCTGATTTGTATGCGCCTCTGCTTTTGGAAGATTTTGACGATAATAACGGCTGGCAGGCAAATCAGGAAATGAACAAAAATATATTAAAAAAGCTGGATGAAGGCTGGGGGGAGAATCCCGGATTTTTGTTCCAAAGCCCCGATGACGGAGTCAATAATTCTTATACATTTGTAGATAATCATGATAAACCCCGCATATTGCATTTATTATCGCTGGATGCAGGGTTATATAAGACAAATTTTTCATCCGGCGAGCATAAACAAATTGCCGCTAAAGTTTTAAATAAGCCTGCTTCATCAATAGATTATGATAAAATAAGCTCTAAAGCAGTTGCAATGGGTGCAAGATTATGTGATGCGTTTGATGAAGTATTATCCGATAACAAGTTAAAAAAAGAAATTGATAATGCTGTAGCCGAACTTGCTTCAGGCAGTTTCAAAGGTAAAAATTTTGATGCGGAAGCCTTTGGAACAAGACCGTTAAATATTGCCATACAAAGCGTGCTTGAGCAGGCTGAATATAACGGAGCAAAAATTCCGGATAGGAAAAAGATTGAAGCTCAGACATTTATGAATATTATAGAGCCTGCTTATGACAGATATTTATCAATATTAAAATTACTGACTGTTCTGCCGGGCAGTCCGACCGACTTTGCGGGCGATAAGCTAGCAGTTACCGGAGCAGAAGAAAAAGCCAAAAATTATCACCAGCAGAACAGAAATGTAATTCCCTGGGAATGGCTTGATAAGAGTTCAAGCAATTTATATTCAAGAATAGGTGTATTGTATGATAAGGCGAATGAAATTTCCAATTTAAGAAACATGCCGGAATTAAGCGCATTAAATGACGGTGCGACTGTTACTCTGCCTGTAATGCAGGAAGCTGTTTCAAAAGAAGAAGGAAAACCAAGTGAACTTATAAGAAACGAAAAAATGCAGGGAATATTAAGATATAATGATGAAGGGTCTGTTGTGATTGCACTTACCGATTCAAGAGGCGCAAGCTCAAAATTAACCGAAAAAATGGATAGACAAAACGGACAGCAGACAGCCAGAATATATTTAAATCCTTCCGTAACGAATGCTAAACAAGGTTTAAAGCATGGCATAAAAACCGGAACAAAATTTAAGAATGCAAGAACATCCGATAAGTCCGATTATGTAATATCAAAATCGAATGAAGGCTATTATCTTGCAAGACGCAATTCAAACGGTCAGGAACTGCCTATTTGTATAAAACCTGAAGATTTGAATACGCTTATATTATATAAGGTAAATTAGTCTTTAAAAAATAATTAAGTCCTTTTTTATTCATTTTGTTTTGTAGTAAGATAATAAAAAAGGATTTTTATTATGAAATTACACAATACATTATCAAATAAAGTTGAAGAATTTGTACCCATAGAGGGCAACAAAGTAACTATGTATGTATGCGGGCCCACTGTTTATGATTATCCTCATTTAGGACACGCAAGGTGTTATATTACGTGGGATATATTATACAGGTATCTTAAATTTTCGGGGTATCAGGTAAAATACTGCAGAAACATAACCGATGTAGACGATAAAATATTAAAAAAAGCAAAAGCCGAAAATACAACGGCAGAAGTTATTTCAAAACGTTATTATGAAATATTTGAAAATTCAATGAAGCGCCTGAATGTTCTAAAGCCTGATGCAGAGCCTTTTGCGACCAAAACGACAGGCGAGATGATATCAATAATAAAAGATTTGATAAAAAATGACTACGCTTATGAAGTTCAGGGAGATGTATATTTCAGGGTAAAAAAATACAAAGAATACGGAAAACTCAGCAGACAGCCCATAGAAGATTTGATTGCAGGTGCAAGAGTAGAAACTTCAAATATAAAAGAAGATGTATTGGATTTTGCATTATGGAAAAAAGATGAAGAATCCGGATATATGTCGCCGTGGGGCAAAGGGCGCCCCGGATGGCATATAGAGTGCAGTGCAATGGCAAGGAAATATCTTGCAAAACATATAGATATCCATGCAGGAGGTGCGGATTTAATATTTCCTCATCATGAAAACGAAATAGCGCAGTCTGAATGCGCAAACGGATGTAAATTTGTAAATTATTGGCTGCATAACGGATTTGTTACAATTAATAAAGAAAAAATGTCTAAATCACTAAAAAATTTTGTAACGATTGATGATTTATTAAAGAATTATGATGCGAATACAATCAGATTATTTATATTGACAAACCATTACAGAATGCCGGTTGAGTTTAATGATTCCGCATTGGATGGAGCAAAAGCCGGCTGGAAAAGAATTCAAACGGCGCTGAATGAGATAAAAAGATATATCGGCAGTGATTATACCGGTTATGATATTTCCGAAACCGAAGAATTAAAGTTATTCAAAGAAGCAATGGATAGTGACTTAAATACTTCTAAGGCAATAGCCGTAATATTTGATATTTCGGCAAACGCAAACAAAGCGGTTGCCGGAAAAAATACCGCTTCAGCAAAAAAATACGGCGCATTGCTTTATACATTAACAAGCGTAATGGGATTTAATACAGAAAACAAAAAAATGACAGAGGAGGAACTTCAAAACCGCCTGAGCGGAATAACTGCCGATATGGACTTTTTAACTCCGGAAGATAAAAAATTAAAAGGATATTTATTAATGGAAAAAATTATCGGGTGCAGAAATAAAGCAAGGCAGGAAAAAGATTGGCTGACAGCGGATAAAATAAGAAATCTGCTTGATGGAATAAATATAGTGTTAAAAGATTCAAAAGATAAAACAATATGGGAAGAAAAATAACACAGGAACTTTTTTTCGCATAAAATGTCTTGAATAAATATACGGAATAGCCGGAAGTTAGAAAAGAAATGTTACTTTTGCGGAAAAAAGACTGCGGCATTTCTACCGCAGTTTTTTCTGCTGATAAAATAAAACTTTAGATTAATGCTGGGTGCTGTTCTTTTCTATCATAGAAGGCAGAGCAATAAGGAAAAAATACATTAATGAACCGAAAAGCAGTAAGTAAAGACCATCCATAACACAGTTCCTTTATTTTAATAACCACAATTATACAATGCCACAAATGAGTTTTTTTTAAACATTTTTAACTGATAAAACAGATAAAAAAATTGAGGATTAAATGAATAAATCAGAAATAAAAAAATTATTATCAAATATGTGCTGCAGCCAATGCGGGAAAGATTTTGATGAAGAATCAATTATAATAGTGCGGAGAGAAGAAAGTCTTATTGTAATTCAAATAGTATGTTCAAACTGCAAAAAGAGTTTTGGTATTGCAATATTAGGAACTGCCGGCATAAAAAACGGGGAGGATAAGCCTTTGGAATTTCAGGAATGCCCTGAACCTATAAATTATGATGATGTAATTGATGCGCATAATTTTATAGATAAACTTGAAAAAGACTGGAGCAGATATATACCTCCGGAATTAAAAAATATATAACATGTCTGCCCGTATGAGGAATTAAATAAATTATATAAATCTTCTATAACAATATAGGAGATTAAATATGTTAAAAAGAATTTTCATAATACAGGTGTTATTATTATTATTTATAATTCAGCCGGCATGTTATCCGCAGGTAAATATAGATGATATAGAAAAGACTAAGTACGGACATACATTCAATCAGGAAAGTTTGTCCGAAAGGCTTTCAAGACTTGAAAATGATGTATTGGGAATGTCGCAAAGCGGAGATATAGATACAAGGTTATCAAGACTTTCCCAGGTAATCAGACCGGAGATAAATCCGAATAATATTATATATCCTCAGACGGATTATGATTATAATATTCAGCCAAAAAGGAATATAATACAGCGTTTTCTTGATAATGTCGCAGATACCTTTGATAATACGGGAGTAATAACCGGCTATACACCGATGATGTACGGGGCAGGGTACGGCTATACCCCTGATATATACAGAAATGAGTTCCGCAATATGTTTTATAATCCGCCGAAATACTGCCCCCGCCATAATACATTTCATAACCGCTATTCTTATCCGTACAGCAGTTATTTCCCTCCGATAAATAACAGAATAATCCCCGGCCGGAGGTTTTATCCGTATTTTAATAATTTTAACAGGTATAATAATTTTTATTATCCGAGATACGGAAACTATAACAGAATATACTCTCCGCCGAATATTGTAACAAAATCGGCAGTGCATATTTTAAACGATTGATAATAAATTGGGAGCTGAACCCCGATATTTTATACAATAAAAAGAGAACGTAAAGTTCTCTTTTCCATTCTGATTTATTAAAAAACTATGACTCGAAAACATAGCAGAGCAGAGAAGCCTCTCTTGCTTTTTTGACCGCAGATGCAAGTTTTCTTTGATGCGAAGCACAAGTACCCGTAATTCTTCTTGGAAGAATTTTACCCGACTCCGTTAAATACTTTCTTAATTTTTGAGCATCTTTGTAGTCGATAGTTTCCGCCTTGTCTGCACAGAAACTGCAATTTTTTCGTTTTTTCTTGTCTAATTGTTCTTTTGCCATTATATTAACCTCTATTTTCTATTTTTAAAACGGAATTTCTTCTTCGCCGATTAAAACATCTTCGGTTTCAACTTCGCCGAATTCAACAACCTTGTCATTTTTTGGGGAAGAAGACTTAACTGAAGATGCAACTACTTCAAATCCTGATAAATCAAGCTCCATAATTTTTTTGTCCGTGCCGTCATCAGACCGGACGGCAGAAACCTGAAGCCTTCCTTCAACAACAACTTTATCGCCTTTCGAAACAGCCCGCTCGATATTTTCCGCATTATTTCCCCGTGCGGTAATCCGTATTAAAGACTGCTCTTTTTCATCAATATTTAAGGTAAAAGAAGTAACCGGAACATTATTGCCCGTAAACCTTTTTTCGGGATTCCTGTACACTATGCCTGATAAAACCGCTTTAGCTATTGACATTTCATTCTCCGATACTTATGCTTTTACTTCCGATGTTTCAAAAAACATAATTCTTAAAATGTTCTCATTTAATCTTAACTGCCTGTTAAATTTGCTGACCTGATTAGGCTCCATCTCAAAATTATGAACGACAAAATAACCATCTCTGAAATCTTTAATATCATAAGATAATTTTTTGCGCCCCATTTTATCAGTAGAAATGACTCTGCCGTTTAAAGAAGCAACTGTTTCTTCAATTTTGGAAACTTCTTTATCAAATTCTTCAGAATCAATATTAGGCTTAATTATTGATAATAATTCGTAAGTTCTCAATTTATTTCTCCTTGGTTCATATCCATCTTATTATAATCTTAACATGAACAATAAAAAAAACAATAAGCAGGGTTTTTTATGTTAAAATTTGTGAGTAATATTGACTTATTTCGTAAGATATATGGAAAAATTCGTATTAGCGGGAAAAAATCTTGAAGAACTTGAAGCATTTATGCTTGAAAATGCCCAGACAAAGTACAGGGCAAAACAGGTATATAACAGGCTGTATGTAAAACCGGCAAAAAATATATATGACATGGCGGAACTGCCGGTTAATACAAGGATACTGCTTGAAGAAAAGGCTGTTCTAAGCTCAATATCATTAAAAGATAAGCAGATAAGCAAAGACGGAACTATAAAATTCCTATTTGAAACAAGCGACGGCAATTATGCAGAATCTGTATTGATGAGATTTGATAACAGAGCCAATTTAACGGCATGCATAAGTACGCAGTCCGGCTGTAATATGGGGTGTGCCTTTTGTGCAACGGCCAAATCGGGTTTCAAAAGAAACTTAACATGTGAAGAAATTATATGCCAAATATATTGTATTCAGGCTGAAACGGGCTTAAAGGTTACCAATATTGTATTTATGGGTCAGGGCGAGCCTCTGCAGAATTTTGGCAATACGCTTGGCGCAATAAAAATATTCAGAGAGCAGTTTCAGGTAGGCGCAAGAAGAATTACCGTTTCAACCTGCGGAATTATTCCAAAAATTAACGAATTAGCGGAGCTTAATTTTCAATCGACACTGGCAGTATCATTGCATGCTCCTAATCAAAAGGTAAGGGAAAGCATAATGCCCATAGCCAAAAAGTACAAATTCGACGAGCTTATTTCCGCATTAAAGGAATATACTTTAAAAACAGGCAGACGTGTAACGATAGAATATGTGCTTATAAAAGGGATTAATGATTCGGTTGATGATGCATACCGGCTTTCAAAGGCTGTTGCAAAACTAAAATCCAATATAAATTTAATTGTATATAACCAAAATGAAAAAAGTGAATATAAAAAGCCGTCAAGCGGTGCTGTTCAAAAATTTAAGTATATTTTGGAAAGTTCGGGCAAAAAAGTTACAATAAGACTTGAAAGAGGAGCGGATATTGATGCGGCATGCGGTCAATTAAGCTCAAAATTCCGAGCTTAAAATTCCGCAAATACATCATATATCTTAATTTTATTGTTTCCGCTTGCTATTTATTATTTTTTCGTATAAAATAATAAATGTATTTACTAATAATAAATTATAAGGTTCACACTGTAATTTAAAAGGTAGAGTATTTTTCTAATCAACTGAGATATTAAAGAGGTAAGCAACTGTTTGTCCTGTTTGGGAGAGTAAGTTATTTACTTAAATAGTAAAGGGACGTTCTAATGTACATTAATAAGTGTATTAAGTGTGGCGAAGAGTTCGAAACAAAAAATCCGAAAAGAGTGATATGCCCGAATTGTCTGTATGCAGATAAAAAATATACGGAAGGATTGTCGCAGGAAGCTGCAAATGCTTCTTCAACGCAGAGTGATGCAAAACATAATTCATATTCTTTCGGAATTTCAGATAATCAGGAATACCGCTCCAGAAATTATGAAAGAGGGCAGTATAACCGGAATGCAAATAATAATTACGGTAACGACAGATTCAGACGAGATAACAGAAACCGGAATAACGGCGGTTATCAAAGACAAAGCAACAGGTTTAAAAATAATGATAATTTTCAGAACAGGCAGTATTCAAAACCAAATTCGGGACAAAGACAAAGCGGTTTTTCGAGAATGCATCCGAACGGCAGACCCAAACAGCAGCGCCAGCAGAAACAGCTTCTTGTAAGCAGAGAGCAGATAGAACAAATAGAGGTTTTATACAAAAAAGCATTACCGCTTCCTAATCCTGATATACATGAAGTAATAGGACAGGCTATCGGATTAGAACCCCGCAAGGTATTTTTCGGAATTAATCTTGTAAGACAGAAACTTATGCTTCCGAAACTGCCGTTCCCGAAAAGAAAACTTGCGGTATCGCCGGATCAGCTGTATGCAATCAAAAATTTGTATGAACCGCTGCTTCCCCTGCCCCCTATAGGATGCCATAAAATTATAGCCGTACAGCTTAGAATGGATGAGTGGAGAGTTCATGTAGGCATCGGTTTAATCAGAAAACAAATGGGGCTTGACAGATGGAATCAAGACAGGGAAGATGCACCTGCGGAATATAAAAAAACTAAATAAGCTATGTCTAAAGAATATATATCAATAGCAAAAATTTTGAATTTTCATGGCATAAAAGGGGAGGCAAAACTTGGTTTTTCAAAAGGCGGGGAAAGCCGGATTGAAAATTTAAAGCATGCTTTCATAAAACAGGGTGATGATTTTATTGAACTGAATGTTATATCCGTAAGATTTCATAAGCATTATGCAATTGTGAAATTTAAAGAATTTGAAACAGTGAATGATGTGGAAAAATATAAAGGTAATGATATTTTTCTTTCCAAAGAAGAAGTTGAAGCGGTGCTTGATAATAATGAATATTTGATAAGCGATTTAATCGGAATGAATGTATATGATGAAGACGGAGCTTGTTTAGGCGTTATAAATGCCGTAGGCGAGAATCCGGCAAATAATATTTTGTCTGTTAAAGATAATAACGGAAAAAATCATCTTGTTCCTTTTGTAAAAGATTTAGTTCCGGTTGTTGATTTAAAAGGACGGAAAGTTGTAATAAACAATATTGAGGGTTTGATAAGTTGAGGTTTGATGTTCTTACTTTATTTCCCGATTCTGTTTTGGATGCTTGCAATTTCAGCATATTAAAACGTGCAGTGAGCGGGAAATATATAGAAATTAATGCCGTAAACCCCCGTGATTTTTCGATTGACAAGCATAAAAAAACAGATGATACCCCTTACGGCGGAGGTGCAGGCATGCTTATAACCTGCCAGCCGTATTTGGACGCACTAAAAAGTATTAAAAGGACGGGAAATACAAAAACAATAATAATGTCGCCGAAAGGCAGAGTATTTAATCAAAAAAAGGCAAAAGAGTATGCCGGCTTAGACCAGCTGATTATTATATCAGGGCATTATGAAGGGTTTGATGAGCGTATTATAGAAATATCGCAGGCGGAAGAAATTTCAATCGGAGATTTTGTGCTGACAGGCGGGGAATTTCCCGCATTATGTATTATGGATAGTATAGCAAGACTGCAAAAAGGGGTGCTTGGAACTGATGATTCATTTGAATATGATTCTCATTACGACGGTCTGCTTGAGCATCCTCATTATACAAAGCCGGCGGAATATATGGGCTTTAGAGTTCCCGATGTACTGTTATCCGGTAATCACGAGGAAATAAAAAAGTGGAGAAGATTAAACCAGTTTATTGTTACGAAGCAAAAACGCCCCGATTTGTTTGAGGAATTTTTAAAAAACGAAATTTCAAACTATGATTTAAAAATATTAAAAGACAACAATTTAATTTAGCGTATAGCTTTTAGTATAAAAAATAAATACGATGCTTTCAAATATATTATTTTAGTCTATAATATAGATTGTATGAAAGCAGCAATATTAAAAAACGGGAAAACCGAAATAGTTGAAATGCCCAAGCCGATTTTGGGCGAGTATGATTACGGGGCTGTAGTTAAGGTGCTGGGGTGCGGTCTGTGCGGTTCGGATATTGTAAAATTAAAGGCAGGTTTGGTTAAAGACGGAACTGTTTTAGGGCATGAAGCAGTAGGCGAAATTGTTGAAATACATTCAAATACAAGTTTTTGCAAAGGGGATAAAGTTGCGCTGGGGCATCATGTTCCATGTTTTAACTGTCAATACTGCCGGGGCGGAAGTTATTCAATGTGCAGGCACTTTAAACAAACAAACATTGCGCCCGGAGGTTTTGCAGAGTACATTTTTGTATCGGAAGAACATTTAAATAATACTGTTTTTAATATAAATCCGGGTATATCCGATATAGAAGCCTCTTTTTTAGAGCCTTTGGGCTGTTGTATAAGAGCCGTTAAACGTGCTAAAATTCAGGATAATTATAAATGTCTGGTTATCGGGTTAGGCTCAATCGGCATACTTATGGGCGGAGCATTAAATGCTTTCGGAAATAAAGCATACGGATGCGATATTATAAAAGAAAGAGTGATTGCTTCAGAGAAATTCGGTTTTGAAAAATCTTTTTTATTGGATAATGAGCAGGATGTTTTGAATAGAATGAAGCAGGAAACTAAAATCGGATTTGATACGGTATTTTTAACTGCAGGTGCATCAGGTCCGCTTGATTTTGCCGTGAAATCTGCAAGAGATGGTGCAAATATAGTTGTATTTTCAAGTGTAAAAGATGATGCCGGATTTAAAAATAATGATATATATTACAGAGAGCTTAATATAATGGGCAGTTATTCGCCATCTCCGGCAGATTTAGAAGATTCCATGCATTTGATAGAAGAAGGCAGAGCCAAAGTATCGGGGCTTTCTACGGTTTACAGCATTGAAAGGCTAAATCAGGCAATAGCGGATACATTATCAAACAAAATTATGAAAGCATATATCCGCTTATGAAAATGAAAGCCATACAGTTTTACGAACCTTTAAATATAAAATATGAAGAAGTTGAAATAAATGACCCGAAAGAAGGTGAAGTCCAAGTTCAGATTAAAGCTGCTTTAACCTGCGGAACTGATGTAAAAACATACAGGCGGGGTCATCCGGTATTGATAAAAAAAATTCCGTCAGGATTTGGTCATGAATTTTCCGGAGTTATAACAAAAACCGGCAAAAATGTAGCCGGATTTAAAGCAGGGGACAGAGTTGTTGCGGCTAATTCTGCGCCTTGCGGAAAATGCTTTTTCTGCAAAAAGGGGGATTATAATTTATGTGAGAATTTAGAGTTTTTAAACGGCTCTTATGCGGAATATATAAACATTCCGTCCTCAATAGTAAAGCGCAACCTTTTGCATTTGCCTGATGATTTAACTTTTGAGCGTGCCGCTTTCGCTGAACCTCTTGCAAATGTAGTCCACGGCATAGAAAAAACAGGCATAAAGGCAGGTCAAACAGTTGGTGTTATGGGGCTTGGACCAATAGGTCTAATGTTTGTCAAACTTGCTAAATTAAAAGGAGCAGGAGTAATTGCTGCGGGCAGAAATCCTTTAAAATTAAAACTTGCGAAAGAATTTGGCGGTGCTGATGAAATAGTTGACTTAACAAAATACAAAAATCCCGAAAAAATATTTATAGATTTTTCGGAAGGGAAAAAAGGGCTTGATGTTGCGGTTGAATGTATCGGTCTGCCTGAAATTTGGGAGAAGATGTTTACACTTGTAAGAAAAGGCGGGACAGTGCATTTATTTGGCGGATGCAAATCCGGCACTAAAATTTCAATTGATACAAGACGGCTTCATTATGATGAAATAAAAGTTTTAAGTATTTTTCATCATACTCCCTTATATTTCAGGGAGGCTTTAAGACTTATTTATGAAAAAAAACTGCCGGTCGAAAAATTAATCACCGATGTTATGCCTCTTGAAAAAACAGAAGAAGCTATTATTAAGCATATGAACGGCAAGGCGTTAAAAATTTTACTTAAACCGTAGAAAGGACATTGATGATAAAAGTATCCTGTATAATACCCGTATATAATGTTGAAAAATATCTTAGACAGGCATTAGACAGTCTTTTTAATCAAACTTTATCCGGTGTGGAAATTATTTGTGTTGATGATTGTTCGGCCGACGGTTCTTTAGATATTCTTAAAGAATATTCCGTGAAATATCTTCGTAATAAGGATATTCTCTTTAAGATAATTGAACTTAAGGAAAACAAGGGGCAGGGTTATGCGAGAAATCTTGCATTAAAAGAAGCTTCGGGGCAATATATAATGTACCTTGACTCTGATGATTGGCTTGAAACAGATGCTTTTGAAAAAGCATATAATCAAATTAGTAAAAATGAAAATGATATATTAATGTTCGGTTTTTATGTTTATAAAACAAATGGAAATAAAGCAGTAAACAAAGAGAAAATTTCGGCATTTAAAAATGTAATTGATTGTCCTAAAATAAATTTAAAAGAGCTGAATACAAATTTTCTTGTATGGAATGTTGTCTGGAGCCAGATTTATAACAGAGAGTTCCTTATAAAAAACGATATAAAATTTAGTGAAACAAGAGAAGCGGAAGATCAGATTTTTATTGTTAAAGCATTTTTATGTGCAGATTCTGTTTCTGTTTTAAATGAGCCGTTGTATAACTATAGAGTATATGATAAAAACGATACATTAAGAAATCAGACTTTAATAAAAAGGGCTTATAATCCGGAGGAGCTTTTTTACAGTAGACGGCTTGCGATTGATACCGTATTAAAATCAGGTCTGATAAATTTTATTAATGCTTATGCCGTAAATATTATAAATGTTTATGAACAAAGATGGAAATCTGATAGAAAACGGTTTGCGAAAGAAAATGAAAGAAAAAAATTTGATGAATATTATTTTGAGCAAATACATAATATTTTTCTTGAATTAGATAAAAAAATGGATGTAAAATCTGTAAAAAATTATATAAACTATAGTTTTTATAAAGATGTAATATTATCAAAAAATTATTTTAAATATAAAATTGCAAGCGGTTTTCATAAATTTCTGCATTCTGTTTTTTCTGTGGATTGCAGAACAGATAATGAAGGCAGGCGGATTACTTTAAGACTTGTAGGTCTAAAAATATGCAGGCGGAATTCTGACAGGTGAAACCTGTAAAGCGAGCAGTGGCAGAGCGGAAGAATTACTTGTTAAAGTAATTCTGTAGCGAAGTCCTAACCTGCGAGCGATTAAGAAATTCCAAGACAGCGGATTTTGCGCAGAGTGATGAGCCACAGGCTCAAACTCGAAGTAACGCCGAAATAATGAGCGACAATTTTGCGTTAAGCA
>CAZBFV010000029.1:0-25679 GCA_964491345.1 uncultured Muribaculaceae bacterium | reverse complement strand
GCCTGCAGCCTCTGCAAAAGTTCCGCTGTCCTCACTTCGTCTTTCGCTTACCGGATTTCATCCGTCCGCAATTCCGCTGTCTTGGAATTGCTTTGCGTTCGCTTGCTGGAACTCCGTTTTTTGAAGCCTATCGGCTTCAAGCCGCTTCGTCGCTGCTTACCGGATTTTATCCGTTCACAATTCCTCTGTCGCTGTCGTTTGCTTTTGTTTTTGCTGGGACTACGCTTTGCTTCGCCCTGCGGAAATTCCGCTGACCGGACTGTCATGAATTCTGCTTTCTCATATTCCGCTTCGCTCCGGATAAAGGTTCACTGATTTCGCATTTCGGCTCAATAATTTGCTTTGTATCTTTGTATCGGTGTTTTTATTCGCCCGATATTGCTTCTCGCTCCTCGCTTATTCGATTTCGCCCGCTTTGCCCGGCTCCACTCTGCAGAAATTTTGCTTTTTGAAGCTGGCAGGCTTCATTCTGCCTTTTATCATCAGTTAAAAACATTATTTCATATCCAATAATATTTTTACCATGTGTTTAAGTAATTTTAATGCCCAGATTATGATTAATAAGGCGCCGAATATACCCGTAACCGCATCTAAGTTAATATTGTTCAAGTATTTGCCTGATATCAGCGCAATTATTGTCAATATTGAAATTAAAACATCCGATAATATATGGTAATATGCAGCCTTATAATTATAATCCTTCGGTTCATCGCTATGTTCAAAATAATGGCTGTGGAATTTCCCTTCCATTATCATAATACAAATAAAATTTACAATTAAAGCAAAAACCGAAGCATATATTGCCTCTGTAAAATATATTTTCTGAGGATGAAAAAATCTCATAACGGATTCAAACATTATTCCAAAGCCTGAAAGCCCCAGCAGTAAAGCACTTGTATAGCCTGCAAGCACGCTTATTTTATATGTGCCGTGTTCAAACATAGGCGAATTTTTTAGTTTTCTTGCTATTACATAAGCTATATAGGTTAAGCCCAATGTTAAAACATGCACGCTCATGTGGTACCCTTCCGCAAGTAATGACATTGAATTTGTCATTCTGCCGAGCCGTATTTCCGCAATCATTGCAAAAATTGTAAAAATTATTACAATAAGCATTTTCTTTTCGTGTTCATAGTGAATACTGTGTTCAGGCATTTTCTTTTTCCATTCGTTTTTTAAATGCGTTAAAATCTTCTATTGTATCAATTCCGATTGATTGATATTCTACAACAGATGTTTTAATTTTCATTCCGTTATATAATGCTCTCAGCTGTTCAAGACTTTCTGCACGCTCTATATCCGGCTGTTCAAGCTCTGACATTCTAAATAGCGCCTCTCTTTTATAACCGTATATTCCTATATGCTTATAAAATTTTGCAATTCCGATATTTCTTTCATAGGGAATTTTAGACCGTGAAAAATACATCGCATATCCGTTTATATCTTTAACACATTTAACCATATTCGGATTTTCCAAATCTTCATCTTTTATTTCGGATAACAAGGTTGATATATCAGCATTGCTGTCTTCTTTTATAAGTTTTATTATTTCTTCAATGCAGGATGTATTTATCAGCGGTTCATCACCCTGCAGGTTTACAATATATGAAATTTCAGGATACTTTTTAGCAACTTCCGTAATTCTGTCGCTGCCGCATTTATGATTTTCTGAGGTCATTTCAACATTTGCTCCGAAAGATTCAGCGCAGTCATATATTTCTCTGCTGTCGGTTGCAATAATAACCGTATCTGCCGATTTAACTTTTATTGCCCGCTCCCACACCCATTGAATTATCGGTTTACCGCATACTCTTAATAAAGGCTTTCCGGCAAGCCGTTTTGAACCGTATCTTGCAGGTATTATTACAGCTGTCTTTGACATTAATCCTCCTTTTGAACAACAACAGCAATCCACTCTTTCTGCTGTTTTTTTTCTATGATTTTCAAATTATTCTTTTCTGCTGCCTCAATCACTGTATCTTCCTTGCCGTCCAATATTCCGCTTAAAGCCATTTTAGCGCCCGTTTTCATTATCCGCTTTAAATCAGGCATGATTTCGGCAAGAATATTATGTAAAATATTAGCAAAAACAAAATCGTATGTATTACTCTCTAAACTATCCGATGAACCATTTTTGAATATTATTGAATTTTCATTATTGGCTTTAGCATTAGCTTTTGCCGTATCAATGACTGTTTCATCCGTATCAACTCCAATTGCGCTTTTTGCACCGAGCTTCATTGCACAAATCGCAAGAATGCCCGAACCGCACCCTATATCCGCAGCAGTTGAATTTTTTTCCATATATTTTTCGCAAGCGTTTACACATAATCGGGTGGTAGCATGTGTTCCCGTTCCAAAGGCATTTCCGGGGTCAATATTTACAATAATTTCATTATCTTCAGCGCTGTATTTCTCCCAAGTAGGGCAAATAACTATTCTTTCCGATATTTTAGACGGTTTCCAATGTTCTTTCCATTTTTTTGACCAGTCCTCATTCGGCTGTTTTTTAATCTTAACATTCCAGCTGCCTATATCACAGTCAAATATTTTTTTATCCGCTAAATTTTGTCTTTGAAGTTTAAAGAAATTTTTAACCGAATCAAAATCCAAACTATCAGCAGATATATATGCTTTTAATATATTTCCGCTTGTTTCGACAAGTTCAAGATTTTTATATTTTTCTTCGGCTGTTATTATCCCTTCGCAGTCAAATTCCGTTTGAATAATATCGCATAATACGTCCGAGCATATCGGATTAATTTCAATACATACTTCCCAGTATGTTTTTTCTTTTACTGACAAAATACACCCATTCTTCTGAATTTTTTATATCTCTCATCTCTGAGTCTGACCGGCTCAATTGTTTTTAATTCGTTAATCGCACTCATTATCATACTTTTCAAATTTTTTGCCATTAATTCATAATCGCAATGCGCACCGCCTAAAGGCTCCGTTATAATTCCGTCAATTACTTCCAGTTTGAGAAGATCCTCGCCTGTTATTTTGAGTGCTTGAGCTGCTATATCCGCTTTAGAAGCATCTCTCCATAAAATTGACGCACACCCTTCGGGCGAAATAACCGTATAATATGAGTGTTCAAGCATATATACTCTGTCTGCCACCGCTAAGCCCAATGCGCCTCCGGAACAGCCTTCGCCTGTTATAATTGCAATAACAGGCACGCTTAATTTTGCCATTTCTCTTAAATTTACGGCTATTGCAGTACCTTGAGCCGTTTCTTCCGCTTTAATCCCGGGGTATGCTCCCGGAGTATCTATTAAAGTAATAACCGGCAGTTTGAATTTATCGGCATGATTAAACAGTCTTAATGCTTTTCTGTAGCCTTGAGGCTGCGGCATTCCAAAATTATAAATCAAATTTTCTTTTGTTGTTTTTCCTTTTTGAGTGCCTATTATCATAACATTTTGATTATCAATCTCAGCTACCCCGCCTATTATGGCTCTGTCGTCGCATCCTTCTCTGTCGCCATGAAGTTCAATAAAATCTTCTGTTATAAGTTTTATATAATCCAAAAATGCAGGTCTGTCGGGATGCCTTGCTATTTGCAGTCTTTGCGCCGGTGTTAAATTTGAATACAATTCCTTTTTGTATTCCTGCGCCTGCTGTTTAAATATTTCTATCTGGTTTGATACATCCATGCCTGATGACTCACTTATTTCTTTCAATTCTTTTATCTTTTCTTCTATTTCGTATAAAGGCTTTTCAAATTCTAATACAGCCATTACCTTTAGCCCTCCTGCGTTTTATGCAAATTAATAAGTCTTGATATAGTTGATTTCAATTCTGCCCTTGATGAAATCATATCTATCTGTCCAAATTTCATCAGATAATTAGCAGTCTGAAAATCAGCAGGAAGGCTTTGTCTTATTGTTTGTTCTATTACACGTCTGCCGGCAAATCCTATTCTTGCATCCTGTTCTGCTATTATAACATCGCCGAGCATTGCAAAACTTGCCGTTACACCCCCGAATGTAGGCTCTGTTAATACCGTTATGTATAATATGCCCGCTTCATTTAGTTTCGCAGCTGCACAAGCAGTCTTAGCCATCTGCATCAGGCTTAATATACTTTCCTGCATTCTTGCACCGCCTGAAGCCGTTACGGCTATCATAGGTATTTTTCTTTTCAGGGCTTCTTCCATTATAAGCGTAACTTTTTCACCTACTACACTGCCCATGGAACCGCCCATAAATTCAAAATCCATAACCGCTGCAGCTGCCGGATTGCCGTCTATCTCCCCTATTCCTGCAATTACCGCTTCATTTAAGTTTGTTTTTGCTTTTGCCTGCGTAATTCTGTTTTTATATGAATCCTCATCATAAAAATTCAAAGGGTCTGCGGTTGTTATGTTTCCGTATAATTCCTCAAAAGTACTGCTGTCAAATAACTGATTAATTCTTGTTCTTGCATTTATTCTGAAATGATATCCGCATTTCGGGCAGACATCTAAATTATCTTCTACATCTTTTCTAAGCATCTGGGAATTGCATTGATAGCATTTAACCCACAGTTTTCCTATACTGTCATCTATCTGCGTTTCCTGCGTTCTTCTTGCAATCTGCATTTCTTTTCTCTGCTCAAACCAATCTTTTACTGTCATAAAAGACTTCCTCCGCTAATCTACAAAGTATGATTATTCATCCGATAATAAATTCATTATACATCAAATATTTATAAGGTGAATATTCTACAATTGTCTATCGTTAATTTATTTACATTCTGTCCGGAGCTTCGACCGCCGTTAATTCCATTGCCGATTTCAATATTATTGTTACCGCTTTCACAAGCGCAAGTCTTGCCAGTGTTAATTTTTTATTATCGCAGAGTACTTTTGAATTTGCATAGAATTGATGAAAATTAGATGCAAGTTCCTGCAAATACTTTGTCAAAAGGTACGGTGTTCTGTTTTTAGCCGTATTCCGCACTGCAGATTTATATTCTTCAAGTTTTAAGATTAATCTTTTTGTAGTTTCCAATGATTTTTCATCCGTATCTTTCCACAGTTCATTGTAATCATCGGCATTCGGTTCTTCAAATTTTAATTCATCCTGACTAACCGCTGGTTTTTCCGTTGAATTATTTAAAACATCAAATTTTTCCTGCACTGCATGCCTTAATATTGAACAGGCTCTTGCATGAGCATATTGTACATAAAATACGGGATTATCATCCGTCTTTGATTTCGCAAGCTCAATATCAAAATCTAAAGTTGTATCAATGCTTCTCATTATCATCCAATATCTTGTTGCATCAACTCCGACTTCATCTATGAGTTCATCTAATGTTATCATTTTGGTTCTTTTCCCCATTCTGACCTGTCCGCCGTTCATTACAAGGTTTACAAGCTGTCCTAAAAGGACTTCCAAAGAATTGGGATTATATCCTAATACTTCTATTGCGGCTTTCATTCGGGGAATGTATCCATGATGATCCGCACCCCATATATTTAGTAAAATATCAAATCCTCTTTGCAGTTTATCAAAATGATATGCAATATCTGCCGTCAGATATGTATATGCTCCGTCTGATTTTTTTATTACCCTGTCTTGATCATCGCCGTATTTTGACGAATTAAACCATAATGCTCCGTCTTTTTTATATAAAACACCTAATTCATCAAGTTTTTTTATACATTCTTCAACTTTTCCCGACTGATGCAATGTTAATTCACTGAAATAATTATCAAAATGAGTATGAAAATTTTCTAAAAGCGTCTTTTGCATATTTAATATTTTTAATCTTGCATATTTTGATAAATATTCTAACGTTTCATTATCAAATCTGCCCGAATATCCGGCTTTTATCCTCTCTGCTCTTTCCTGTTCTTCTTTAACAAATTCTTTTGCTACAGGAATTAAGTATTCCCCAGCATAAAAATTTTTTGCTTCTTCTTCATCGGTTGGAAAATCAATTTTTATGCCGAGTTCCTGCAAAACTCTTATATATAAAGATTTGCCCAGTTTTTGTATCTGGCTTCCGGCATCATTTATATAAAATTCCTGATATACATTGTAGCCGGAATATTTCATCACATTAGCAAGCGTACTGCCCATAGCTGCCCATCTTCCATGCCCTATGTGAAACGGACCTGTCGGATTTGCGCTTACATACTCCAATATAACTTTTTTCCCCCCGCCTTGATTATTTTCTGCGTATCCGGCTTTTTTTTCGAGTATTTCGGCAATTATTTTATTAAGCATATTATTATGCAGTCTGAAATTAATAAAGCCTGCTGTTATATTTATATCAAAGTCTTTTGTATCCATATCCGATGCAATGAGTCCGGCTGTTTCTGCAGGAGGCAGTTTTGTATATCTTGATAATGACGAAACATTAACTGCAAAATCTCCAAATTGAATATTTTTGGGTATCTCTGGCTGAAGAACGAAAACATCGGTTTCTTTCATCTGTCCAAGACCGTTGTTTTTTGCTAATTTTTTTATTGATTCTGTAACTAATTCCAAAAAATACTCTTTTAACATAATTTTACCCGCTTAATTCCATTAAATAAACTATGCTCTTATAATAGCAAAAAAATGTTAATTGGTATTTTTTGTTATTCCGGTTTAAAAATTATGATTTTATTTCAGAACTTAATGTATTTTTTATAAATAAAGAATACATGTCCGCCTGGCTGCCGAACGTATTAAAACTTTGCAGTAATAATTTTAATTTGTCTATTGTTTCATTTGATAACGGAATTTCTCTCTTCATAGTATCCTCTTTCGCATAAATATTATTTTATGGATATTATATATTGTTCCCGTTTCTATCTTTTAATAAACAATCATTAAAATATTTTTAAGATTTAAAAATATTAAATTATAAATATACAGGGAATTTAAGATTTAATTTTCGGATTTATTATTTACAATGTCTGTTACAATTGAATCGAATAGATCTACGCAAGAGGCAATGTTATCAATGTTTTCAAGAAATTTTTTAATTTCCTGCTCAACCGCTTTGCTTTGTTTTAACTCGGTAATCATCTGTATCTCCAAACTAACTTACAAATAACTTGTCGGCATAATTTAAAAAAACTTTATAATTTTACATCAGGATGTTACAAATAATTAAATTAAACCGAGCAGGAGGGATAAAAAATCGTTTAAAAATTTTGAATGAAAAAGTATAAGGCGGATAAAAAAACGGCAGTCAAAGCTGAGGATTTTTTCAAGATTAGTAAAGTTTTATAGCGCAGGGATAGTTTTTATTGTATTATTTTCGTGCGGGGGGGGAGAGAGAAAAAAATAGAAAATAGAAAAGAGAAAAGAGAAAAAAGAAAAAAAGGATAAAAAACAGGGAAAAAGGGAAAAAAAGAAGAACAGCGGAGCATGGACAGGATTTCTGCGGTTTAGAAGTCAGAAAAACAAAAAAATCAGGGAAGAACAATGAAAAAAGAGAGAAAATTATGATAAAAATCGGGATAACAGGCGTGCTTAGCGAAACGGGGCGGGAGGCTGCTGAAGCAGTTTTAAATGCCGGAGATTTAAAACTTGTTATGGCTGTCGGCATATCAAATGACGATTCGGATATCAAGACGGCTACAATTTTAAAAGAATACGGCATAAGCATTAAAACGGATATTTCAAAAACAATTGACGAAGCAGAACCTGATGTAATTATTGATTGCACAATGTCTTCGGATGTTTATGAACATATTTGTTTATACATGAAAAAAAAGGTTAAATCCGTTGTAAGTACAGCAGGGCTTAATGATGAACAAACGGAAAACATTAAAATAATGTCCGGAGAAAATAATACATCCTGCTTAATTATTCCGGATGCAGGCTCCGTTATGCCCGCAGAGTATGCCGGTCGGGCGGTGGAATATGCCCGATCATCCGGATTAACATCCGGACAAAATAATGATTTGCCGGAAGGAGCCTGCCTTGAAGCGGGAAACACAGGAGCTTCCGGTATTCATATTCATTCTGCCGGCATGACAGGGCATAGATACAGCAATTTTGAACTTATGAGGATAATTGCGATGTGTTTTGTTGTAACATCGCATTATGCACAGCATG
The DNA here is from genome assembly GCA_964491345.1 of uncultured Muribaculaceae bacterium. Lineage (GTDB taxonomy): Bacteria > Cyanobacteriota > Vampirovibrionia > Gastranaerophilales > Gastranaerophilaceae > Avigastranaerophilus. Next base: position 17,628 of record CAZBFV010000029.1, on the reverse strand, counting down.
GTCTTATAAAAGTAATTCAGTCAAGATGCGGTATCGGACAGTTTTTAACAATGTTTTTGCACTCATTAGGCGCAATAGGAGTTGTATTATTTGTTCTTCTGACCGGATATTTTATGATTGACAAAAAGACAAACGTAAAGCATATTTTTAAAATAGTTATTGAAACCGTTTTTTATTCTTACGGTATTTTAATTATATTTGCTTTATTTTTTAAAGATATGCTCGCCCCTTTAAAGGTTTACCGCTCCCTGCTTCCGGTGCTGGCAGGGCAGTACTGGTTTGTAACCGCATATTTTGTTTTATATTTAGCTATACCGCTTCTTAATAAACTTATTAATGATCTGGATAAGAAAACTTTATCACGATTTCTTGTCCTATTTATTTTTCTTTGGTTTGTTATTCCGCTTTTCGGATATAAGATTAAATTAGCAAGCTCCGCATTTACTATTTTTATAACTTTGTATTCAATCGGAGCTTATATCAAAAAATACGGTCTGCCTTTTTTTGAGAAAAAGCGCAATGCTGTTTTGGTTATTCTTGTTTCAGAAAGTATAATTTGTATATACCAAATTATATTTGTAATTACGCATTTCTTAAAATATGATTTTTATATGCATATAGCCTGGAGTAAATCAATCCTTACAATATTAACGGCTGTTTCCATATTTATGTTAATTAAAAATATAAAGATTAATTATAATCCGGCAGTTAATTTCTTTTCTTCTTCCGCTTTTGCGGTATATTTAATAACCGAAAATATTTTTGTCAGAGATATAATATGGACAAAGGTTTTTCACTGCAATCATTTTCTAAAATCCCCCCCCCCTTCAGGATTTAGCCTATATTGTGCTTAACTTAGCGTTTGCGCTTGTAATATCTTATATAGCCTGCACTCTGATTGATAAAATAAGAGCAAGGCTGACAGAGCGCATTTTGATGGATTCGGCAGGTAAAATATACGGCAGGATATACAAATTTATAACAAAATTTATTTAGATTAATTTTATCAAAACTTTATATATTGCATTGTATATTTTAGTTGCAATGTTTATTAAATATTGTTCCGCCGTTTTCATTCTTATTTTGTCAATTATTGCGCAAATCGTATAAGACACGGCAAGTGCAAGCGCCATGTTAAAAATCATATAAAACAAATACGGAGAATCATTACATCGAAAAATTTTTGTCCATATTATATCTCTGACAAAAATATTTTCGGTTATTAAATATACCGCAAAAGCGGAAGAAGAAAAGAAATCAATTACCGGATTATAATTAATCTTTATATTTTTAATTAACATAAATACAGAAAGACCTGTCAGTGCAGAAATAACCGAATTTCTGAAAGTCATGTGCATTACATAGCAGTCTTCAAACAATTTAGCATTTAATACCGCCAGTAAATACAGACAAACTGCGCTTTGGGAAACAAGAATGGTTAAAACAGCATTGCGCTTATTCTCAAAAAACGCTATGCCGTACTTTTTAATATATGCGCCTATATAATATAAACAGATAAAACCGGTAAAACCGTTGCCCTGCATATTGGTATTATATCCGAACAGGGGAATGACAAACCAAATGAACATAAATAAAAACAAATATTTTTTTAATTCTTTTTTATCAAGCACATAAAATAATTTATTAAGCATCGGAATCGATAAGTATAAAACTATATATGCGGTTACAAACCAATATTGGCCGGTGGTAACGGGAAACAGAGATTTATAAACCATAATCGGTTTGAATACAACATAATCATGAAAAAATAATGCCAAAACCGCAAGAATAATGTAAGAATAAAAAACGGTTTCCAAAACTATTTTAAAGATATGTTTTACGTTTATATTTTTGTCAATCATAAAATATCCGGTCAGAAGAACAAATAATACAACTCCTATTGCGCCTGTTGTATGGAAAAACATACTCAAAAAGCATGCTGACGGCGTTTTGCTTCCCAATGCAAAATGAACCCCCCAATGATAATGGGATATTACTACAAAACACATCGCAATTATCCGAATTAATTCGAAGTTGCCGTATCTTTTACATTTATTCGCTTCCATAAAATCCATCTTTATTCTCAGAATGTTACCATAAGTAATACTTTATGTAAATATAAGTAATAATTTATGTAAACAAAGCTGTTTATTAATCATAATTAAAAATATGGTTGATGAATTTAAAAAGAAATTTGGAAACAGGGTTAAAGTTTTACGCAGGGTAAAAGGCATAACGCAGGAAACTTTAGCGGAAATGCTTAATATTAGTACAATAAGTATAGCCAATATAGAAACCGGCAGATGTGCAATAGGATTCAGCAAACTGCCGAGGCTCGCAAAAAGTCTTGATGTGGAAATATATCAGCTTTTTTCTGATATCGGGGAAGAAAATAATTCAATATTAAAAAGACATATTATAACTTTATTGGATATAGCCAGCACAAAGCAACTGAATATTATAAATACAATCATTAAAGAAATAATTAAATTATAATGACGGCAGAGAGCATATAATCCGCAGGACAATGAGTGAGGGGAAAAGATCCGTACGGAAAGTTTTATATTCTGCATAAATGTATTTTACTTAAATTTGTTTTGTTAATTCTTTATCAGGCTTCATTATATTACCCGCAGAAAAAACCGTAAATAATAAAAAAATTGATTGAAAAAAACATTTCAGCCGGAAACTTTAAAGCAGAATTTGAAAAATTAAAAATCTGATACGGCAGATAAATTTGAAGCTGATATGCTCCAGCGGGCGGAAAGGGGGATATGAGCCTGAAATTGAAACGGGATTACCTTCCGATGTATGCCGGAAGAATAAGAATTGAAGCAGTAAATCCGCATATATAAGGTATTTATCATTTTTCTGTATCAAAAATACCGGAAGCAACGGATGGAATACTGACAGCAAAAGAATGACAGAACAGGCATTTAGAAAAGATTTTTATTTGCTAACCCCTTTTATAATTATAATTGCCGGTTTTTTCCTTTCCCTGCGCAATCCTGCCTTACAGGTTCCGCCTGCCGGAAATTATGCCTGTACGATCTGCGCAGATAAAAATAAAAAATTAGAAAACATATACGAGGCTCCGTAAAATTGTTTATCGAAATAATGCCGGAGCGTGCGCCTTTTAGCACGTTTCGGGTTGAAATTAACAATTTAGGCGCAGAGTATCCGTTTGATGATTTTTTATTTTTATTTGTTAAATTGCTTTACAAGTTTTTCCGCAGTTACGCTTCTTGACTATCGGCTGTTTTCAACATTTGAACTCCGCTCCGCAGTTTTTTTAACTGCTCCGCTCCGTCCGGTTGTTCACAGGGGGCGGGTTCCGCTCTGCTCTGCTCTTGCCGAAATCCGCTTCTTGTAATTGCTTTACGCTTGCGTCAGGACTTCGCTATGCTTCGCCCTGCGCAAAATCCGCCTGCCGGATTTTATCCGTCCGCAATTACGCTTCTTGAAATCTGCTTACGGCTCAATCCGGTATCTTAGTTCCAAAAGCCTGCCGGCTTTTTGCACTCCGGACGATTTCCGCCTTAATTTCAGCCTGATGAACGGTCGGCTTGCAAAATGAAACACAACAGCTTCTCTTTGTTGTTTCAGTAAAGAAAACTTGCTTATCCGCTCAATGTTTTTCAATTTAATTTTTTGTGTTGCTCATTGCCCTGCTTTGCTTTTTTCCCGCCCCCGCCCCGCCCTGCGCAGAAAAACTGTTTCAGAATTTCAGACAGGCTGATAAAAGCAGTAAAGCTGATATAATCTTATATAAAAAAGTTTATGAAACAAACAGCAGGAAACAATAATTCATATTCATCCGCAGTATCTGATGCACAAATTATTGACTGCACAGTACAGATTAAGGACTGTTTATAAACTCCTCCCACGCCATTTTATACTTGCTTTCAAGATTTCGTACAAAATTAGCATGCTCTGCGCATATTGCCGAATTTAAAATCCGGCTTCTTAATGATTTTCTTAATTCCTGCAGTTTGTTTTTATCATCAGCCAGTCTTATTGCAATATCAACATATTCTTCGCCGTTTGAAGCGTTAAGTCCGGGTAATCCTATTACATTATTAATATTCCCCGCCCCCTTTGACTGCATAGCCTCGCCGGTCAATGTTACCGTCGGAACTCCCATTAATGCATTCTCTATCGTGATGGACATTCCGCTAAACGGGTATGTATCAAGGTTTATATCACATAATGAATACGCTTTGTAATGAGGTGTAAAAGATTTCGCAGTATATATAATTCTGTCAGGGTCTATTTCATATTTATTGAATTTGTTTTTTAAATATCTTATTATGCTTTTTGATAGTTGAGTTCTATATATGAGAAGTTTTGAACCGGCATAATTTCTTAATATTTTTACCCACATATAAAGCACGGCATCATTAAATTTTGATGTACAGTTAAAACTTCCGAATGTTATATAATTATTCTTTTTATACGGACACTCCTCGATTTGAGCAAGATTGTTAGGAGTGAAAATCTGATATCCGTTATCTGTATATAACGGCTTTTCCGTATATAAATACGCTTTATCTTCCGGAATTGTGTATCTGTCCGTTAATATATAATCAACCTCCCTCATTCCTAATGTATTCAAATAGCCTAAATATGAAATTATTACAGGCGCAGGCTTATAATATGCGACATAAGAACGCAGGTGGGTATATCCTCCCAAATCAATTAATATATCTATGTTCTCGTCATAAATAGTTTTTGCAAGCTCCGGTATATCCATTTTGGAACAGGAAATAAATTTAAACCCCAGCTGTTTTATTCTCTCCGTTTTAGCATCACTTTTATTACTGCAGCTGAAAATAAAAAAATTAAATTCATCTCTGTTATGATTTTCCCATATCGGAAGTATATAATTCATCATTGTATGAGAATAACAATCGGATGACAAATAGCCTATATTTAATTTTCTGTTCCTGTTTTTTTTCTTTTCCTCGTGATTATACTTTACGGCATTAGGAAACAGAACATTCTTTATCTGCCCCGCTTCATATTCCGCTTCATCTTTCACATCCTGCTGGTCATAAAATGCGGATTTTGTCATTGCAAATATCTTGCAGGCAGAATCATACTTATTTATTTCAAGATTTAACCCTTTATTATGATAATCAAAACTCTTGTCGGCATCAAAATAATAGTAAGCATGCGCTAATCTTGAAAATACACTCGCCTGTCCTTCAGGATAAGACTTTAAATATAATTCATAATAATATGTCGATTTATCACGGTCATTCAGCTTGTAATATGCGTTCGCAATCTTTATATATAAATGGTTTAATTTTGTCTTATCAAGATTTTTATTCATTACTAAAATTGTTTTATACAATTTAATTTCTTCTTTGTATGCTCCTTGTTCTCCAAGCTCTTTGGCTTTTTCCATAAGCTCTTGAAAAGATGTAATTTTTTCTTTATTTTCCACTTTAATACCTCAAAATAATTTATAAGTATCTTCCTGCTTTAATTTTCTGTTCATTAATTTATCCAAAATTTCTTTAGGTGTTATATCAGTATATACGGCTTCATAAATCGCATTAGATACGGGAACATCAAGTCCTAATTTATCTGCAAGCCCGCATAACGCTTTAGATGTTTTTACGCCTTCGGCCACCGACCCAAGCTCATTTAAAATATCATCAATCTTTTTACCCTGCCCGAGCATTGAACCTACCGTAAAATTTCTGCTGAACGGACTTGAACATGTCGCAATTAAATCTCCCATGCCTGACAAACCGTATAATGTAGAAGGATTTGCGCCTAATGCCGTGCTGACTCTGACTATTTCCGCCATGCCCCTTGTTAAAAGAGCGCCCCTGCAGTTATCACCTAAGTTCATGGCATAGGCAAACCCTGAAGCAATCGCTATTACATTTTTTAAACTTCCGCCGAGTTCAACCCCCGCAACATCAGTATTAGTATATAACCTGAATTTAGACGGCACATTCAAATGTTTTTGAACAAATTCAGCAGTGCTTAAATCTTCGCTCGCCACACAAGCAGCCGTAGGACATCCGTTTAAAATTTCTTTTGCAAGCGTAGGTCCGGATAAAACGGCTGATTTTGAAGCCGGAAGCTCATCCTTTATAACTTCGGACATTCTTTTTAGGGAAGGAAGCTCAAGCCCCTTTGAAAGATTTACAATAATCTGTTCAGAACTAAGCCCTGTTTCTTTTAACTGCCTGCATACGGATCTTATGCCGGATGTAGCCACAGCAAGCAGTATTATCGAGGCATTTTCTACGGCTTTGTTTAAATCGTCGGTAATTTCAACTTTTTTATCTAATTGAACGGCTACAGGCTTTACCGTACGCTTATATAATTTAAGTTCGCCGGAAATATCCTGCGTTCTGCCCCATACGCATATTTCATCAAAATTATTATTTAAAAGCCGGGCGAGCGTTAAACCCCAGCATCCTGCGCCTAAGACCGTTAATTTCATTTTATCCTCCTTAATCTGCCTGTTCTGCGCCAGAAAAAACTTCTCTCGCTTCTTCCCTGTCATCAAAATGTATGGTTTTCGTTTTAAGAATTTGATAATTTTCATGGCCTTTGCCTGCAATAACAATAACATCTTCGGGTTTTGATATGGTTTTTAAAAATTTAATTGCGGATCTTCTGTCCGGTTCAACAAATATCCGGTTTGTTTCAACATTTTTTATACCTGTCATTATATCGGAAATAATAAGCTGAGGGTCCTCGCTTCTCGGATTATCGGATGTAACAACAACTTTATCCGCCAATTCATCCGCAATTCTTCCCATTTTAGGTCGTTTTGTCGTATCTCTGTCCCCTCCGCATCCAAACAGACAAATTAAATCAGATGTTTTTGGAGTCAGCTCCCTTGCCGCATTGAGAACATTTTTCAGTCCGTCGGGCGTATGAGCGTAATCCACAATTACAAGCGGTTTTTTGCTTACTATCTCAAACCGCCCCGCAACGCTTTTCATACTTTCTAAAGCACCTGCTATGACTTTATAATCAATATCCATTGCAAGAGCCGCCGTAAATCCGGCTAAGGCATTATATACACTGAACATACCGTTTAAATGAAGATGTAATTTTTCGCTTTTATTGCCGAATTTTACGGTAAAACAAGCACCATCCATAGAAAAATCAATATTCCGGGCATTTACATCCGCAGTGTTTTTAATTCCGTATGTCAATACTTTTACACCTGCGGGTATAACGGACATAAATCTGCCGGCATATTCATCATCCGCATTTATAACCGCAAAAGCGCCTTGTTTCAAATTCTCAAACAAAACCGCCTTAGCCTTAAAATAATTTTTCATTGTAATATGATAATCAAGATGATCCTGAGTAAGATTTGTAAATACTGCGCCGTTAAACTCGCAGCATCCCACCCGCCTTTGTTCCAATGAATGCGAGCTGACTTCCATTACAACATTTTTAATGCCTTTATCAAGCATTAATCTTAAATCCTTTTGAAGCTCGGGAGGCTGTGGCGTGGTGTGTTTTGCCTCTCTATATCCGCCTCCGGCGGAAAACTTATACCCTAATGTGCCTATTAAAGCACATTTTTCATTATTTTCTTCAAATATCTTTTGTATTATATGCGTTACGGTGGTTTTTCCGTTAGTTCCCGTTACTCCGATTAAATTAAGTTTTTTGGACGGCTCATTGTAAAATGATGCTGAAATATCCGCCATTGTGCGCTTTGTATCGCTGACAATTATCTGAGGCACATCTATATCAAGCGGTTTTTCGCAGAATAAAGCCTTTGCGCCTTTATTTACGGCATCTTGGGCATATTCATGACCGTCAGCGGCTTCTCCTTTAATACATATAAAAATGTCGTTTTCTTTTACAAGCCTGGAATTGTATGAAATACCCGAAATATCGATATCTTTAAAATTTTTTGTTTTATATTCTCTAAGAAGTTTAACTAAATCGCTTAATAACATTTTATTACCCTCTCAAATTAATTTTTAATGCTCTTATCAGGCGGAATATTTAACATTCTGGCACATTGCATTGCAACTTTTCTAAATACGGGTCCTGCGACCGTATTACCCCATACAGGGCCTACGGAAGCCGAATCAATAACAACATATATAAGTATTTGAGGATTTGAAGCGGGCAGATATCCTATAACAGAGGTATATAAGGAATTAGTATATCCTTTTTTATGCTCCATAGGTTTTTTAGATGTGCCTGTTTTACCTGCAACACTGTAATTATCCAAATTTATTACCGTTTTTGAATGTTCGACACTCTCAGCCAAAAGTTTTGTAACCGTTTTTGCCGTTTCCGGACTCAGCGCCTGTACACGCTTAATCTTTTCCGCTTCTTCCTTTGAAGAATATTTTATAACATGAGGAGTAACCCTCACTCCTCCGTTAGCCAGCGCACTGACTGCGCTGACCATCTGCATTGCCGTAACAGAAGCGCCGTAGCCGTAGCCCATGCTTGCCTGCCTTGATTTATCCCACTGAAAAGGCTTCGGAAGCAGTCCTGTTGATTCCCCCGGCAAATCTATACCGCTTTTTCTGCCTATTCCAAGTTTAGAAAGCACATCATAATATTCTGTCGGCTGCATCATTAAAGCTATATTGGCGCTTCCGACATTGCTAGAATGCTCAAGCAGATATACAAGGTTAATCAATCCTGGATTAGGATGCTTATTATAATCATAATTTTGAATTGTCCAGTTTCCCAGCTTCATTTTGCCTGTATCAAGTATTCTTGAACCGGCATTGATTTTTCCCGTTTCAATTCCTGCCGCCACCGTTAAGGTTTTAAATGTAGATCCCGGAGGATATACATCGGTTAAAGTCCAGTTTTTTAATTTTACCGGAGAAGTATCTTTATAATTATTGGGGTTATATCTCGGATATACCGCATAGCCTAAAATTTCTCCGTTTTTAGGATTCATAACTATTACAGCGCCTCGTGAAGCCTGTTTTGTATTAATCATGCTTAATAATTCACGCTCGCAGATATGCTGTATCGCAGAATCTATTGTGAGCATAACAGTTCCGCCTGTCTGCGGAGTGGAAGCTAAAACAGGGTCCGTTGTCGTATCATATATAATATCGCCCCTCGGAGTTCTCGAAACATTTATTATTTCTTTTGTAACTTCCAGAATATTTTTAGCGGTATGTTCAACTCCGGATGATGTATCGGCATCCGGATTATAATACCCTATAACATGTGCAGCCAGTTCATCCTGCGGATAAACCCTTTCATTTTTCTTATCCAAAGAAATTTCTCTAAGCCCCAATTTCTTTATTTTTTCAGCCGTTTCACGATTAACATCCTTTTTCAGCAATATTACGGTTGCAGTCTTATTAAGGTTTTTAGCAAGAACTTCTTTGCTTATTCCCAGATAAGGCGATAGTATTCCGGCTAATTCCGAAGGTTCATGGTCAAAATACTCACGATGCGCATACAAATTGTATGACATTGTATCGGTTGCGAGTCTTAAGCCGTTTCTATCCACGATTGGACCTCGCATGACAAAACTCCTGCTGCTTCTTTGGTTTTTTGCTTTCGGTTTATAGTGCCTTATATCAGCTATTTGAAGCAAAAACAAATATACCGCAAGCAAAAGGAAAAAAGCCAAAAGAAACGTCTGTGCAATTCTTATCCGCACTTCGATATTTTTTATTTTGTCTTGTCCGTTTTCTTCCCTCATCCGATAATTTTCCTGAAAAAGAGATAAAATTTATTAATAGCCGATATTCCATTTATAATTTACAGGAACAGTCATAATATCAGACGGAACAACAGTATTATTTACGGCAGGAATTTCTATGACTTTTTTTGCCGTATCAAGCCTTGTATCTCCCTGAATAATCGAATCTACTCTGTTAAATGAATTTAAATTATCCAGTTTATTTTGAAGCTCGATATTTTCATTATTTAAAGCTACGATTTCACGTCCTAATTTATTCATCGTTCTTTCGCAGTCTGAAACAAAATAATAACTGACAAGCGCTAACACAACAAAACATAACAAAACAGAACTTAAAACTCTGTTAATTTTTTCTGTCGCCGATAAAGCCTGCGGATGTTTCGGAAATCTGCCGTATATGACGGGACTGACAGCCGGTTTCGTAACAGGCTTTGCTTTTACCGATGCGCCGTATAAATATGAAGCATCTATATATTTTATTGAACTTCTGCTCAATTAATCTCTCCCCTGGCTACTCTTTATTTATTCTTTTTGCGATTCTCAGCTTCGCTGATCTCGACGGCGGATTTTCTTTAATTTCCGCTTGGCCGGCTCTTATCGGCTTTTTGTTTATAAGCTCCAGCATCGGTTTATTGCAGACATCTCCGCCTTCTTCTCCCCTCCATTCTTTTGAATAGTTTTTAAAAATCTGCTTAACTATTCTGTCTTCCAAAGAATGGAATGTTACTACTGATAGTATAGCATTATCAGACAATAATGTAAGCACATCATTTAAAGTATTTTTAATATTATTAAGTTCATCATTAACTTCTATTCTTACTGCCTGAAAAACTCTTGTTGCGGGATGTATTTTTGACTTTATTGCCGGAACTGCCTCAAATATAATATTAACAAGTTCTTTCGTCGTTTCTATCTTCTTAAGTTTTCTTGTTTGAACTATTCTTTTGGCAATTCGTTTAGAAAACCTTTCTTCGCCGTATTCACTGAATATTCTGGCTAATTCATCTTCTTTATAACCATTAACCACATCATAAGCGGAAAAATTACCGCACTGATTAAACCTCATATCCAATTTAGAATCGCTTAAAAAGCTGAAACCTCTTGTTTTAGAAGTTAATTGGGGAGCAGAAGCTCCGAGGTCAAAAACTATTCCCCCGTCAATTTCTTTTATTTGATTTTTTTCTAAATATTTCTTAATGTTAGTGTAAGAATCGTTTACAATAGTTAAATTTTTGTAATCTTTTAAACGATTTTTCGAAAAATTTACCGCATCTATATCAATATCAAATGCAATCAATCTTCCGTCCGGCGAAATTCTTTTGAGTATAAGCTCGCTGTATCCCCCTCCGCCGAGTGTCGCATCAATGTATAGCCTGCCTCCGGTGCATTTCAGGGCATCCACCGCTTCTTTAAGCATGACCGGATAATGTCTGAATTCCTGCATGTTTCCCCTTTTCGGTATTACTTTATCATACAAAATTTTTTATATGAATAATTTTTTTACATTACTTATTCTTATTAAAACATTTGTTACAAAACTCAATTAAACTTAAATTTACTCATTTTTCTGTTATTTATCAACTGCAAAAAATTATTTTACCTGTTTTAGTGTTCATATTCCTAAAATTAATGCCGTAAAAGGCATAATTCCGTATTTTAAAGGCTCGGACGCTGTTTTTCAAGATACTTTTTCAACAGCAGATTCCGGTAATGCGCATCAGGCGGAACTGTTTGGAGCCGGACTTTTAAGCCATGCAGGCAAAGGAAATTACGGCTTGAATAAAATTGAGAAACCGGCAGAAATGCAGGCTATACACTGCCCGAATATCAGGAAGGATGCGCATTATATTCCGAAAATTAATCAGCAGGACTCTTTAAGCAGAAAAGCAAGGGTTTTATCATCCGTTGTTCATGAATATACGCATTGTCTGCAGAGAGCAAAAGATAATTCTTATCCGGAGTTGAAATATATTACAGACGGAAATTTATTATCCGCAGGATGTTTAAATAATTTTGCAGGAATTACTTTCAGCCGTATTGAACAGCTGAAAGCAAATTTATATAACATACAGGCATTTAAAGAAAATTCCTCCTCCGGTGAAGAAGCACTGTATAAAACATTTGGATGTAATAATCAGGTGGAATTTAAAAGATTTATAAAAAAATACATGCCATGCCGAAATTCTCCGTAAGATTTGAAAAATATAATCAAAAACCAATGCAGAATAAGAGCCGGCATAGAAAAAGAATCTTATACCTCACAAAAAAATTTCATTAAAAAATATGATAAAGACAGTTTAACTTCCATTGACATATATGCCCTGTTCTTTATCTGGAAATCGAAAAAGCTCCGGACTGATTTTGTAAATTTTATTAAAATTATAAAATAAAAACAACAAAAAATAATTTTTTGTATGTTATAAACACGGCTGTAGCTTTAACAGCAGAACAAAGTAGGCTTTATGAGGGTATCAGGGGCAGATACAAATTATTATACGCCATCAAGGAACTACACAAACAAAACGGATTTGGAAGCAGGTAAGAAAATGAAAGCAGATGCAAAAAACGGTGCTGAATTTGAATGAACTGATACGGTTTTTTACGATGGCATAACGGAAACTTATACGATACTTTCTGAGATGAAAAATGTCTGCGACAGTCAAATATGCTGTACTCTGTATAAAAACGGTACTGCTGAACGTCATACTGCTTGTACAGCCAGTTGCAGATATAACAGTAAAAATTTAAAAGAAATTTATAACGGGCTTTCTGAAAAAACAGATAACGGTGCAAAAACTTTAAGTGATGAAGACAGCAGGAAAATTTTCAGAAAAGTTGCAAAGGAATTTAAGAAAGAAGCAGTCCGCACTGCACTATTCTATTATTAAAACCGCTCCTTTAATTGTTAAAAAGCATATACTAAAAGCAGTTACAGCCGTTTTAAAACCATGGCAGGCAGAATACGGCTGTTTTTGCGTATTTCTGATTACATAAGCAATTTAACAAAATATACAAAATGGTAAGTTTTTTAAATGTATTTAAAAGTTTTTCCGGCGTAGATATTGTCATAAAAGATTTTCCCGTTTCAATACCGCTCAACGAATTTGTAGCAATGCCGGTAATCTCTGCCGGCTTTTCCTGCGTATTCATATATAATTAAATCTCCTTGATTTTATACTTTTTTACTTTACAAAATCAATGAAAGATATTATACTTCTGCAATAGAAGTACAATAATAATGAGGTTTAAGTATGCAGTTTAAATTGTTTAAAAAGGCCGGGGGGGGGGTAGAAAACCGCCGTATCCGTATGATTTACTGATAAAGCTGGATGAAAAAGAGTATCCTGAGTATTTAAAAAAGATTTTTAAACAAATAACAAAAGAGAATTTAAATTTAAGAAATCCGAAAACTTTTAATGAAAAGATACAGTGGCTGAAGCTGTATGATAATTCGGAGCTTAAGACCCGCCTGACCGATAAAGTTTTGGCAAGAGGCTGGGTGAAAGAAAAGATAGGTGAGGAATATTTAAAGCCTGTTTTATGGACGGGCGGAAGTTTTAATGAAATACCGTTTGATAATCTTCCGGACGCTTTTATTATCAAGGCGAATCACGGATGCAAATGGAATTTTATAATAAAGGATAAAAATAAATTTTTAGAAAATGACACGCTTGTAGAGATAGTCAGAAACAGGTTTAACGGATGGATGAGGCAGAGTTTTTTTCCGTTTGCGGGCTTTGAAATGCAGTATAAAGATATAAAACCTCAGATATTAATAGAACCGCTTTTAAGAGATAACATAAATGAAAAACCTTATGAAATAGAGGTATATTGTTTTAACTCCCGCCCTGAAATAATCCAGAGGATAAAGTATGCAAAACCGAGAACAGTAAGTGTGTACGATAAAAATTTTAATGAATTGGATATAAAATTTAAGCCTGATTATCAAATAGTTTTTCAGCCTTATGATAATAATCTCAAACTTGCGGTATGTTTATCGGATAAATTGTGCGGGGGTTTTAAACTCGTAAGAATTGACTGGATGATATATAACGGCAGAATTTATTTTAACGAGATGACATTTACGCCGTTTTCAGGCTTCTACGAATTTGAAGATAAATCATTGAATATGAAATTAGGCAGCATGCTGAATTTAAAAGATATGTTATAAGGAGGTTAATATGGAAAATTATGAATTAGATACATTGGGATTGAGCGAACAGGAAATTTTAAAGATTTATGATAATATCCTTGAAGACGGAGGCAGTTATTTGATAGGTACTTGTACCGATAATACCGGCGGTCATAATTATTGTGATAATAAATAATTATTATCCTTGATTTCAAATATTTCAACATCTTTTAAATATTCCTGCTTAAAATGCAGGGTATCAACGGAAGTGATTATAGTCTGGGTATCATTTCCTATCGCTTCCAGCAGAAAATTCTGCCTTGCATTATCAAGTTCCGCCAAAACATCATCTAAAAGAAGAATTGCATTTGTATTGATTTTTTCTTTAATAAGCTCAAGTTCTGCAAGTTTCAGGGATAATACAACTGTTCTTTGCTGGCCCTGAGAAGCGAATTTTTTAGCCTCAATATCGTTTATAAAATATGCAATATCATCTCGGTGAGGACCTGCAAGGGACTGCATTTTTATAATTTCCTCCTGTTTTTTTTCTTCAAGTTTTTGTTTGAAGTTTTCCAATATATATTCGATATTATAAGAAAATTTTTCGGTGCAGTTTATACCGCCGGTAACCGAAGAATTATAAAAAATTGATAAATTTTCACTGCCAGAGATTTGTTTATGCTTTAAAAAAGCGATTTTTTGGAGTTCATAAAGAAAATTTAACCTTATAAAAATCAAATTACTGCCCGCAACCGAAAGCTGTTTATTTAAGACGTCAAGAAAAGAAACATCAGCATTTAAGCGGGTTTTTAAGTTTTTTAAATAATTATTCTTTTGAGTTTTAATTTTATTATATTTATTGAGTCTTTCAATATATGCGGGGAAAATTTGACAAATGGCTAAATCAAGCCATCTGCGCCTGTTTTCCGGAGTTCCTCTTAAAAGCAGCAAGTCGCTCGCAGTAAAACAAACCGTAGAAATATTACTAATAAATTCGGAAAACTTGTTCTTGAAAATACCGTCAACTTTTAATTTTTTACGGCCCTGTGATGCCAGATTAATTTCAAGCTCCGAATTAATATCAAATTTATTTATTTGAGCCTTGATACTGCAAAATTCTTCATTCCATTTAATAAGCTCCAAATCAGATTTGGCTCTGAACGAATTAAGAGAAGATAAGTAAAAAACAGCTTCAAGCAAATTAGTTTTGCCTTTGGCATTTCTGCCAATAAAAAGAATTTTGTTTTTAAAAAATTCTACATCTAAATCGGAATAATTTCTAAAATTTTTAAGCTGTAATTTTTTTATATACATAACATTATTATAGCAAAAACAGTTTATTCTTATTAACAATAATTATAATAGTATGTATAATAAACATATTAAAAGAGGTTTGCATGATAAAATCGGAAATAATATATTTAGGGAAATTACTGTATAAAAAGAATTTAACGGCAGGTACATCGGGAAACATAAGCGTTAAAACAGAAAACGGAATATATATTACGGGTGCAGGCACTGCACTTGGTTTTTTGAAAGAAGAAGATATTATTTTGACTGATTTTGACGGCAGAGAACTTGAAGATAAAAAAGCATCTTCGGAAAAAATGCTCCATGCAGAGATATATAAGCAAAGAAGCGATGTAAAAGCCGTAATTCATACCCATCCCGTATATTTAACAAGTTTTGCGGTCTGCCGCAGAGAACTTAATGAACCGATAATGCCGGAAAATATATTGTATTTTGAAAATATTCCGGTCTGCCCTTATGCCATGCCTTCATCGGCGGCGCTTGTTGAAAATACCGTTAAATATATAAAAAACAAAGATGTAGTAATGATGGCAAATCATGGTGCAGCAGCTGTCGCCGACACTTTAGAACATGCTTATTTCAAAATGGAAACGGCGGAATATTGGGCAAAAGTAACTTTAAATGCGGTTTTGCTCGGCGGAGCAAAACCGCTTCAGGAAAATGATGTTAAAGATTTAATTAATCTTAAACGAACCTCAAAATAAATTTCCGTAAAATTATCAGGGGGGGGGGGAAAAAAAAAGAGGAGAAGGAGGGGAAGGAGGAAAAAAGGGAAAAAGGAAAAAAGGAAAAAAGGGAAAAAAATCCGTTTCTTCCGCAGATAAAAACTGCCGTTATTAATTATATGGAGCTGTCATAAACGGAATTATCCGCAGAATAAAAAGGTGTAAATATTTATCCGCTAATTTTTAAATTTTAAACCCTGATAAGAATTTCTTTGCTCTAAAAGTTTATCTATTTTGTTTAAAACGACAAATTTTTTACTTAACCAGGCGGGCGCAAGCATGTTCGGTTTAAGTCCGTTGCCTGCAAGCCGGTGAATGGTAACATCAGGAGGCAATAATTCAAGAAAATCACAAACTGTTTCTACATATTCATCTTCTTCCATCATAGGAATTTTTCCCTGAAAATAGAGCTTAGCGAGTCTTGTATTATTAAGAACGCAAAGAAGATGAATTTTGACTCCGTCGACTCCTAAACTGCCGAGAACACCGGCTGTTTCAAGCATGTCATTTTTTGTTTCATTCGGAAGCCCGAGTATTACATGTGCGCATACATTAATATTACGTTTTTTTGCTGATTCAAAGGCATTTTTGAAAGTTTGAAAAGTATGCCCCCGGTTAATAAATTTAAGCGATTTGTCATGGACGCTTTGAAGCCCGTATTCAAGCCAGACATAGTATTTTTTTGAATATGATGCAATTAAATCGAGCTTTTCTTCATCTGTGCAGTCCGGGCGTGTAGCTATGGACATACCGATAATATCACTGTGCGAGAGCGCCTGATTATAAATGTTTTCAAGCTCATTGACAGGCTTATAAGTGTTGGAATACGCCTGAAAATATGCAAGAAACTTCCGGGCTTTGTATTTTTGTCTGGAAAGCTCAATCCCCATATCCAGCTGTTCTTTTATAGAAATGTTGCCGGGATATAATTGGGAAAAACTTCCGCCTTTATCGCAAAATACACATCCGTCGTAAGAAATGGCGCCATCACGGTTAGGGCAGGTAAAACCGGCATCAAGAGTAACTTTATATACTTTAACGCCGAATAAAAGCCTAAGATGGTCGCTGAACCTGTTATATCGCAGTTTTGAATCATAAAAAAACATTATTTTTGGGAGGGTTCATCATTAAGCGAGGGATAAACATAATGTTCACCGCAATTAGGACAAATAACTTCCTGCTGTTTGTTGTTTTCAAGAACCGCAACTTCAAATAAACATCGGCACGAGGACTGAACACACCTTACAGCCCAGACAGGTCTTACAATTCTAGCCATAAATAAAAATCCTTTTAAACAATATACAAATAAATATTATAAAATAATAAACAAAAGACTGCAAATCATTAACTTTTTTTAACTGATAAAAAGCCTGCAAGAGCGGGCTTTGGCAAAAATCAGCAAAAATGGAAGAAAAAAAATATTAAAAAAAGACAAAAAGGGTTGATTTTAATTTTTTTTTAAATTATATTGTCTAAGTGGGCAGTGTACAGACTGGTAAAAAGCAGAATATAAAATATTCCGGTCTTAATATCAGTTGCGCCCGCCGGATGCAAAAACCGATGAGTTGCTTAAATTTTTAAATAAAAAAGCAGTTGACAAGAGTAAATCAAGTGGTAAAATCGGTAAAGAGCAGAATACAAAGGAATGAGTAATTGAGTCTGTGAAATACGGCGAAATGAAAATCGGCGCCTGATGTTTTTAGATAAAGATTTCAGGATGGGACATTGACAATAGAATAGCTGAAGACAAAGACCTGTTGATTTTGAGAAAAAGA
>CAZBFV010000028.1:0-28568 GCA_964491345.1 uncultured Muribaculaceae bacterium | reverse complement strand
AGCCGCTGGCTCAAACTCGAAGTAACGCCGAAATAATGAGCGGCAATTTTGCGTTAAGCAAAATAAAGCGAATGGCTTGAAGGCGTGAAGCAAAATCCAAGAAGCAATCTTCCTGCTTTTTTCTCATCTTTTCCTTTTTCGTTTGTTTTCTAAAAACTCTTTGTCATAAACCGGGCTGAAACTGCATCGGCAGTTGTAAGTCTCACCCGGCAAGCCCTTTTGCACTTTCCCTCTGCTCTCATGTATAACGGGCGGATCATCAAATCGGAATATTTTTCCGTTTAGTTCTCTGTGCAGTTTCCGCTCCCTCCCGTCTTGTATGGTATGCCATTTGAAACTGGTAAAACCTTCTTCCTGATATTTCGCTTTTAAATATGCCGTTGTTGCAAGCGCCGTTTCGTTGCGGGCTAAAAATAATGATTTTTTCTTATCCTTTACTTTAAACTCTTTTTTTATATAATCCGCTATTGCTTTTTTGCTTTTGCCTTCGATTGCCATCTGCCCTGCTGTTTCACGCATTTTGATAATATCCGCTTCAACCCAGCCCCTGATGCGATATTCAAGATTATTAGTATAGTTTTTTGCTATCTCATTTTTTTTGAAATCGGTTAATTTTGGACTGATAACACTTATTTTCTTCTCATCAAGCGTTTTGAACAGCCTTTTTTGCAAATCCTGCATTATCTTCTCGACTGCGGTATCTATTACCAGTGTTTTAAATAATTCCTCCAGCCTCCCTATTTGAGAAGTTAAATATTCCCGTATTGCATCTGCTGTTAGTCCCGTTTGTGCTTTTAAACTCTCTATCGCCCATACAAGCTGTATATCCAGTTTCTTTATATCTATCAAATACGCCTTGCAGTACTTGGAATACTTCGCCCCTATTCTTTCAAGCTCTTTTGCTATTGTGTTTGAAAATCTTGCGTTCTTCGAATAAAATGCTCCGTCCTGATAATATATTAATCCGCTTTTTATGGCTTCTATTAATATATTGCTTGCGTTGTCTATATAGTTTTTATCAATGATTTTAAAACAGCCTTTATAAAAATTTTCATACAGCCATTTTAAAATGCGTCTGGCAATTATTTCTTCATATTCCTTTTTATATCTGATTGGCTTGAGTTCATACATCATTTTTTAAACATATTCTTTAACTTGATTTACGGGTTTCGTCCGTCCGCAATTACGCTTTACGGACTTCGTCCGTCAGAAATTACGCTGTCTTGTAATTGCTGTTCGCACAAGCCCTGCAACCTCACTACAAAAACCTATCGGTTTTTTGCGTTCGGTCGGCTTGCTGCTCCCTCGAGTTCGCTCGCTCCGCTCGGCTTCACTCTGCGCAATTACGCTTCTTGTAATTTCTTAATCGCTCACAGGCTGGGACTACGCTGCAGAATTACTTTAACAAGTAATTCTTCCACTCCGCCGCTGTTCGCTTACCGGGTTTTACCCGTCAGAAATTACGCTTCTTCAGCTTCAATATCGGATATATCCATTTCGTCCTCTAACTCTGATAATTCTTCTTCCGAAAATAATATAATATTATCTTTTGTTAGTTGCTCCGCTACCTGTTTACGGTTTAATACTCCGATTTGAAACAGCTGAACATAAGAATTGATTTTTTGTGTGTTTACTTGCTGCTGCTGTTCTTCCGATAAAACCCTTAAAGGTTTCCATTTTACAGTCAAATCATCAACTTTGCGTCCGAATAATTGATAACATCTTAATTGCCCTGCCCATTTGATTAAATCCTCTGCTGGCTTCCTTAACTCGGACATTATCATTGCGTTGTAGTTCTCAAGGTCATCCTCTCCGCTTGAAAATCCGCTTGCTCCCCTGCCGAATACCTTTGAATAAGGAATACGCAGGCTTGAACATATAAGTAAAAATATCTTCTCTAAGATTTCGTTTACTCCTGAAAAAGACATTGTTTTTTGAATATAATCATCCTGTGCATCCATTGCTCCGACTGATTTAAAATTCTTTTGCTCCGCAAAAATTTTAACCCGCCTTTTTACGCTCTGTTCGCCCTGTGCACTCATTAATAAATCGGATAATCCGAAAATCTTTAATATATCGATTTTTGCTTCGTCCAATAACTCTAATATTACCGTATTAGCTTTTAAATATTGGTTTAACTGCGGTATTATCTGTTCAAGTATCGATAAACCCCAGCCTTGAGTCTGGCATCTTAAAAAATACGGCTGCACCTCGCCTATATACGGCTTTAACCTTGATTTATCAATAGTAATTATCTTATCCGCCTGCGAGTGTCCGCTGACATTGTTTAAATCAACCAGACTAAATTTTTCGGCTAAATATAAACTATTGCTTTCTGGGTAACATTGCCATCTGTCGCAGGCTAAAAACTCAAATTCTTTTTTGTATAATGTTTCAGGGTTCAATCTGCTTTCCGCAGGCTGCCCGGCATTAACAACCAGTAAACCGCCCCCGTAT
The DNA here is from genome assembly GCA_964491345.1 of uncultured Muribaculaceae bacterium. GTDB lineage: Bacteria > Cyanobacteriota > Vampirovibrionia > Gastranaerophilales > Gastranaerophilaceae > Avigastranaerophilus. Next base: position 26,111 of record CAZBFV010000028.1, on the reverse strand, counting down.
AGTCTGCTCCAGCGCATTGTCTGCTTTATTTTATCATCGTCATTTGTATGTACTTTTTCGTTTAATTCGTCTAATTCATCCGCTTCCAGCGTTGAACTGTCGAAATCATATCCGCCGCTGCGGAAACAGTCGGCTACAGGCAAATCAACCGCAAGTTTTAAAAATCCGTTGTTTTTATACACTTCCGATAATTGCACCCAGTTATACGATAATACACCAGGAGCCGCATTTTTAAATATTTCAAAAGGCATCATTGTTTCAGAAAAGCCGTCAAGCCCCATAGCACTTGATAGCCCGTTATTAACAATCTGAGGCATTTTTTTATTTTCTCTGTATGTTCTTTTTGTTCTTCTGTATATCTGCATAGTTTAATTTTTTCTGTTGCCAGCGGAATTGCGCAGAGTGATGAGCCGCTGGCTCAAACTCGAAGTAACGCCGAAATAATGAGCGGCAATTTTGCGTTCAGCAAAATAAAGCGAATGACTTGAAGGCGTGAAGCAAAATCCAAGACAGCGAACAGCGGCGGAGCGGAAGAATTACTTGTTAAAGTAATTCTGTAACGAAGTCCCGAAGCAGCATTTAAAAAAAGATAGTTCAAACCTATCCTGCCGCTCTATTATTTTTATATTCTTTTTTTTATTTTTCTGTAAGCATTATCATGCTTATCTATACATAAAATTGTAACAATAGATTTTTCTTCATTTATTTTAAAAAGAAGCCTGTAGCCTTTATTCCAATCCATTCCTCTAATTCCATCTAAATCTCCAGTCTTTGCACGAGATGAACCGTAAGGATTTGTTTCTAATTTCTTAATTGACCTATATAATGCTTTATACCGGCTTTTTTTATCTTTGGTATATCATCTTCAAGCACGCTTTTTGTGAAGTTTACCTGATACACTAAAAATCTTTTTTATTTTAACTCTTTCAATCTGTCTTTAAAAAAATCTGCCCAAAAAGGATTTTCTGCATTAAATATTTTAATCTCTTCTGGTGTTAATTTATATGGGTAATCACTAAACAAATTATATATTTTCTTTTTATCAAATGAAAATAAATGCTCCCCTATTGTATCTCTATTATCAACCCACCAGATTTTGTCATTTTTATTTTCTTTATAAAAATTATATGATTCCATCATCAGCCCCCATTCGCTTTTATTTGATACTGCCCTCGGCTCCTTTTACCTCTTTGCCTTCTTGTGTATTAATATAACCTAACAGATTTTTAAAATCAACACTTTTTGATAAACTCTCAACGTCAACTAAAAAACTTTTGACTTTATATTTTTCGCCATAGAATGAATGGCTTTTTTGACATTTGAATCGTTCTTTCAATGAGGCATTATTTAATATTTTCCAGCCGTTCTCTTTTGGTGATTGCAGCTCTAAATATTTATAACCTTTTTCATCTTTACGGATGACCGCTTGATGTTTACCAACAGCAAGCAGATATTCTTTATTTGGTTTCATTTTTTTTACTAAACTTACAGCTGCATTAAAATCATTGCCATTTTCTTCTTCATGACTTTCAATACCTTCCATTTTGCTTATTTTTCCAACACTTCGACATGCACTAAAAAACTTACAGCTGACACCGCCCCTAAAATCTCTAACATCTAAACCGGCTTTATTACCAACATATGCATAAGAAGCACTGACGCAAGACCCCTTAGTCATATCTCCGCCGCCTACTTTGCTTATAATTTCTTCATCTGAAAGGGGTTTAAGTAATGAAGCAGGCGGATTATTTTGAACATTTAATTTATCTAATTGCTTTTTCATAGCTTCCGCTGCCGGTGATAATTGTATATTTGTTTGGCTTGCAGTTTGGGCTTCCTTTTTCCCATATGTTCTTTCGATAGCTTGGAGGGGGGTTTCTCCTTCATTTAAAAATAAATGTCTGCCTTTGTTTTCTTCCCCGTTTGGTTTTATAGTTATCCATCGTCCCTTTTTTTCAGAACTGTTGTGTACTCTTAGTTCTTCTATTACAATGTTTGTAATGTATTCTGTAAGTTTATTTAAAATAATCGTAACTATTTTTTCTGTTTCTTGCTCTTTCATAGTCTGCCCGCTCCGCTCTGCTCCACTCTGCGCAAAATCCGCTTTACAGGTTTTACCTGTCCGCAATTCCGCTTCTTGTAATTGCTTTACGCTCGCAGGCTGGGACTTCGCTGCAGAATTACTTTAACAAGTAATTCTTCCACTTCGCCACTGCTCGCTTACCGGGTTTTACCCGTCCGCAATTACGCTATAAAACCTCTAATATCGATATTTTGTTTCTTGCTATAGTCGCCCTGATTAAATAAACCATTGCGTCTGTTATATCGTCGTGCAGGTGCGAGTTATCCCGTGTAAAACTTTCAAGCTCGCTTAATATCTCCGGATTAAAACCGTAATATTCGTTATGCGGCAAATAAACCTGTCCTGATGCTATATATTCAAGAATACTTTCGACCCTTGTTAATTTATCTTTATCGGCTTCTAACGGAATAATCGGTATTCCTTTCGGCTTTAGTTCTTGAACGGCTTGTATTCCGCTTGCTTTTTCTTCAATATATAATGCGCTTGCGCTTGTTTCGTTTAATCCTTTCTGCCATTTATTCCACAAATTGATTATTTTTGCTTTCAGTGCCGGATAATCCCATCTGCCGGCTATGAAATCGATTATATGCAGTTTATTATCCTGTGTTATGCCGCCTGCAATTAATACGCTTCTGTCGGCGCTCTCTTTTACGCTCATCGCCGTATCTGACGCTATTACTATTTTTTTATATTTAAAAGCGGTATTAATATCATAATAATTAAACCATTCACGTTTTATAACCTCGCCTCCTAAAACTATCGGCTCCTGCTGATATTGGCATTGAAAAACATAATTATCAATCTGCAGTTCTTTTATACGCTCCGGCGTGTATTGGCTCGGAAGATTGCAATTGCCCTGTTCATCAAGCAATGGCACTTTTAATGTAAAATAATTGTACCTCTCTATTAAATGTCCGGATAAATCCTCCTGGTGCCCCCGCTGCTGTATTAAGATTATCGGAGTATCCGGGCTGTTTATACGGCTTAATAATGTTTCGCTGAAATAAGTTAATACCTTTTTCCTTAATACCGCACTCCTTATATCTGCCAGCTTGTTCGGGTCATCTATTATTAATGCCCCTGAAAATTTATCACTGTTTCTTGCTCCTGCTCCAAATCCCGTAATCGTGCTGCCTATTGAACTGAATAAACATACCCCGCCCGCATATGTCTTTATTAATTTGCTTGAATACTTTGTTTTGTTGTCGTTTGCAAGCAGGTAATCTTTCCAAAAATCATTTACCGGGTCGCTTTCTATATTTTCTTTTAAATATATTTTATCCGGATATAATGCCTTATATATAGGATGTTCAAGTATGTTCGCAATATCCTGCGAAATCTCATTCAATAATGTTGAACTGTACGATGTATATATTATGTTTGATTTCGGATTATTAGTAAGCGTATATATAACAAAGTATTTTGCTAATGTCGTTTTACCGCTTCTCGGACATAAGTTAAATATGCTTCTCGGCCGTGAGCCGTCAAATATATCCTGAAATGTTTTAAATATTAATTCGTGCGGTTTCTCTATTATAAAAGGCTTGCCCTCAATCGCTTTAAACAAATACAGCGTAAAATATTTAAATCCTGATTGTAATAATGTATATCCTATAAGTTGAGGGTCTATACTCATCCATCAATAAAATCCTTTATATGCTTTTTTACTGCCTTTTGTTCTTCCGGAGTTACAAACACTTTTTGAACCTGTCCTGTTATATTTATATTTTGAGTTCTCGGCTCGCCCAGCATATCAAGTATATATTCAAGGCTTCTTAAATCTCCTTTTTCTGCTTTTTTTACCTGCTCGAAAAGTGCCGCTTCTTTTTTACTGCAATTTAATCCGGCATCTTCTGCCGGCAATGATAAAAGCATTTTTAATATTTCTTTGGCAAGCCGGGTTTCTTTCCGGTTTTCTGCTTGTACTTCCTGTGATTTTTTACCGCCTTTGCTGCTCAGCTCCTTATGATTTGGACGAGTGTTTATGTGCGTTAAATTCTCTGTTTTTGGATTTTTATTAGCCATTTTAATAAATTTCCGTTATGTTAATTGTACAGCTGGCAACTTTTTTACTTTCTTGCTTCTTTCATGCTTTTATTTATACTTCCGTTTTTTTCTTATTCTTAACTTTGCCGTTAATCTGAATAATCGTGATTCCGCCGCTTTTTTTTACCCTTATTATCTGGGTTTGGCTTTCGCTTACGGGCTGCTTTTGAAAAAAGAATAAACCTCCCGTGTTTTCAACATCGACAAACTGTTTATTCTGCTTTGGCTCTGTTTCGCCGGCTTTAACGGATAAAACACATAAACATAATACGGATAAAATAATTGTTAATTTTTTCATTTTGAATTCCTTTTTTACTCACCTTGACTGTATTATTAATATGATAAAATCTTTTAAAGATACCGAAACTGAAAAAATATTTAACGGTATTAATTCAAAAAAGTATAATTTAATACAAGCTGCCGCAAAAAGAAAATTGGATATGCTTTTAAAAAACTACGCTTTTTGAAGCCTGCCGGCTTTTTCCGCTTCGCCGCTGCCCGCTGTCTTGGATTTTTATAAAATCCTCATTCTTTCCGACTTTTCGATTATTGAAATTGTATATTATACCCCGGTTGTTGTAATATGTCCGTTCGTCCGCTAAACTGCCGGCCGGTACTTTGAAAATATAATTCTGCTTTATAATCTTATTCCTGTATTGTACTGCCTTTAAACCCCTATAGCGTTTAATGTCTTTGACTCTTCCGCTTTTTGATTTTATGCGTAAAATTCCGATTGACTGCCCGCAATACGTGCATTCATTTAAAAAATAATATCTTTTCCAAATACAATTTACCGCCGGAAGATTATAAATAATTGACGGCTGGATACCGCCGCAGCAAAAAACAGACAATATTACTCCTCCCTTAGTAGCTTACTCCTATACGCTGCGTTTAAAGCGCACTTCATAAACCAGGGCTATTCTTATTATAATTTATATCCCGGCTTTAATATACCTTTTTACGCAAAATTTTTATAAAATTTCATGAAGTTTTGTAAAATGTTGTATTATATTTATAGTACTTTGAATTATAAATATAGGGGGCAAGCCTATTATTTCTTTAAACTCCGGCAACAACACTAACACTTGACCTTTGACCGGCAGTTTAAATAATAAAAAGCGGCACCCAACAAAAACGTTAAGTGCCGCTTGACCTTTTAAATAGGATAACGACCTTTGCAGAGGTCGCCCCCTCTTTTATATTATTACTCATTTTTTTAAAATTTCAAGAGGTAAAAAAATGAATGAACAAAAATTTACATCCGGCAGGGACGGATACGGTTTAGCTTTTGATGCCGCTCTCTTTTCGGACAAGTGCTTTATAATAATTAAAGAACGTTGAATTTTGAATACAGGGTAACTCTGAAATCCCCTCCGCTATCACAGACAATTAACGCAGTTTAAGGTAGAAAGGAGGTGAAAATGCGAATCGTGTTAAACGAAAAAGAGCTAATAGTTATCATCTTGATAATATTAGCCCTAACGCATTAAGGGTTTTAATGAGCGGTCTAGCCGCCGCTCGCCCTCTATTTATAATTATTACTCATTTTTTTTAAATTTCAAGAGGTAAAAAAATGAATGAACAAAAATTTACATCCGGCAGGGACGGATACGGTTTAGCTTTTGCTGCCGTACCCTTTTCGGACAAGTGCTTTATAATAATATAAAGAACGTTGAATTTTGAATACAGGGTAAGTGCCAAACTTCCACCGTCACAGACAATATACGAAGAATTGAGGCGGAAAGGAGGTGATAAAATGAAAAGACAGATAATAAAAGATACCCTACTCACAATAGGATACCTTTTACAAATTATTTCGATTTTCATTTAAGGGTACGAAGTGCTTACTTGATTGGGCAAACAATTAAGTAAGCCCCCTTTTTTATATTATTACTCATTTTAAAAAAATTTCAACAGGTAAAAAAAATGAATGAACAAAAATTTACATCCGGCAGGGACGGATACGGTTTAGCTTTTGCTGCCGTACCCTTTTCGGACAAATGCTTTATAATAATTAAAGAACGTTGAATTTTGAATACAGGGACACGCCCCGAACCTCCCAAAACCACACACCCATTGTAATGTGAACAACGGGGCTGAAAGGAGGAAACATGCGGGAAGTAATTAAAAAAGTCCTACGTCTGATAGGACTTTTACTTACATTAATTGCTGAACTAATGTAAAGGGATGTGATAAGCCGTTTAAGTTTTTACGGAGCTTAATCGGCTTCCCTCTTTTATATTATTACTCATTTTAAAAAAATTTCAACAGGTAAAGAAAATGTATGAACAAAAATTTACATCAAGTTTATATTTTACTTATTATAAAAATATCCGCCCGCACCAGCGGATTTCACCTATAACCTCAAAATTAACGCTTAAATCTTTTTCTATATCAATTAATACAGGTTCATATTCCTTATTATCGCTTATTATCTTGATTTTTGTATCTGAAATCTGCTGTAATCTTTTTGGTTTCAACTGCCCGTTATGCATGATACAGTATATTTTGCCGTCATTTATTTCTTTTCTTGTTAAATCAACAAGCAGTGCATCCCCGCCTTTAATTGTCGGCTCCATTGCGTTTCCCGCTCCGAATATAATCCCGGAATTTTTTACATCAACTCCCAAATCTTTAGCAAGTTTACTGCTGATGGAATACGTCGCCGTTTGCGCTTCATCATAAAAAGTTACTCCATATCCCCTCTTAATTTCACCTCTTACTGTTATTTTTATACAATCATTATCAGCAACAACTTTTTGTATGGATTTTGGTGTTTTTAAATCAACGGTCTGATTGGTCTTGTAATAATTTTCAAGTTTCGTTAATTCTAAAGTCGTTAAAATACTGCCATTTTTTATTCTTTTACTTATGTTTTGAGAAGATGTATTAAGGGCTTTAGCTAAAGAAGTATTTGTAATTTTGAAATTAGATATATCTTCCAGCATTTTTTTGTATTCTTTTAATAACATTTTAATAATACTTTTACTCCATTTTTTAAGTTTTATTAATTTTTTGAACAATTATGTAACTAAAAGTTGATTATTTTGAAACTAAAAGTTACAATAATTTCAGATAGCAAAAAGCAAGAAATTTTAAGAACTCAAAGTTTGGCGACTCGGGTTTGATAAAAATCTCGCAATTTGCACACCCTTACAAGTGCAATACTATTTTTACAAAAAAATGCTGCACATGCAACATTTGTAAAAAGAAAAAATATTTAAGGACTTGTGAATATCGTTGTAAGGGTGGTTCACAAGTCCTTCCTCGTAAGAGGACAAAAAATTGAACATTGACAAGTAAATAGCGGAATTGCGGACGGACGAAGTCCGGTAAGCGAACGGATTGAGCCGGCAGGTGCGAAGCACAAAAGGCGAAACTCCGTGAGCGTAAAGCAATTACAAGAGAGCGGAATTGCGGACGGACGAAGTCCGGTAAGCGAACGGATTGAGCCGACAGGTGCGAAGCACAAAAGGCGAAACTCCGTGAGTGCAAAGCAATTACAAGACAGCGGAATTGCGGACGGACGAAGTCCGGTAAGCGAACGGATTGAGCCGACAGGTGCGAAGCACAAAAGGCGAAACTCCGTGAGTGCAAAGCAATTACAAGACAGCGGAATTGCGCAGAGTGAAGCCGAGCGAAGCGAGCGAACTCGAGGGAGCAGCAAGCCGGCCGAACGCAAAAAACCGATAGGTTTTTGTAGTGAGGCTGCAGGGCTTGTGCGAACAGCAATTCCAAGACAGCGGAATTTCTGACGGGTAAAACCCGTAAAGCGGATTTTGCGTAGGGCGAAGCATAGCGTAGTCCCGAAGTAGCAAAAACAAAAGCAAACGACAGCGAGAGCGAAGTTTGCAGCTTGTTTTTGTGAAGCAAAATCCAAGACAGCGAGCAGCGGCGAAGTGGAAGAATTACTTGTTAAAGTAATTCTGCAACGAAGTCCTAGCCTGCGAGCGGTTAAGCAATTCCAAGACAGCGTAATAAATTTGGAGGGAGAAAAGCAGGGAGAAAAGGAGGAAGAAAATGAATGAAAATTTTGAGAATGCGCTGAACGTTGACTGCAGCGGTTTTGTTGAAAAGAAAAAAACCGGGCGGAAAATTGAAAAAAACGGCAGGTGGGTTGAGGAAGAACTATCTTACCTCAGCTGGGCGGTTGCCTGGGAAAAGTTTAAAAAAATATATCCTGACGCTATGTACAGGATAAAAACTTTCGAAAACAAGCCGTTTATGTATGACGAAAATACAGGGTACATGGTTTTTACGGAAGTTGCCGCAGAAGGAGTCAAATACGAAATGTGGCTTCCTGTTATGAACAGCAATAACAAGGCTATGAAGTCAGCCCCTTATGAATACAAAACAAATAAGGGTGTTAAAACGGTTGAAGCCGCTACGATGTTTGACATCAATACCGCTATTATGCGGTGTTTGACAAAAAATCTTGCTATGTTCGGCTTGGGATTAAAAATTTATCAAGGCGAGGATATACCCCGCAATGAGCCGGAAGCCGTGCAGGAAAAAAATAGTATTGATGAAATAAATGCGGAATTGGATAAACAATTGGCAGAAGAAGACAATGAATTACGCTGCAGAGAATGCGGAGATGTGATATCTCCGTCGGTGCATACATATTCGCTTGAACATTATAACAAGCCTTTATGTATGAAATGCCAGCGTAAAGTGAAAAATTAAAAAAGGAGAATATTATGAACGATTATAATACAGATTTGTACAAAATTGTTTTTGAAAAGTTAGATCAAAAAGCAGAAATTTCTTTATCAAGCGACTTTGATAAAGTCTGCAAAATTTTAAATGAGTCATCTTCTTTTCTTTATGAAGCAATAGAAGATAATTTTACAATTTCAATATATAGATAAGGGGGGAGTAATTATGTCATCGTATGCTGAAGAATTTTTTAATAAGTATATTGAAACAAATAAGATTACTAATTTTACACACAGAGATTTGTTGAAATTTACCGATACAAATTGTTCTTACAGTGTTTTAAGATATTTAAAAGCCTTTCTTTTCAGCAAAGGGCTTCAAATTCGGGAAGAAAAAGAAGAAAGAATTAATTCAAAAAACGAAATTAAAAGGTATAAAAGATATTATATTGAGGTTTTATAATGGTTAAAAGGTTCTGTGATACGGATATTTGGCAAAAAGACTGGTTCTTGAGCCTGTCCGACAAACAAAAATTATTGGCAAAGTTTATTTTCGACAACTGCAACTGTGCAGGTATTTATGAAATTTCGTGGAAAATGTTAAAAGTTTTTTTTAACAGCGAAATTACAAAAGATGATTTTCTGAAAATAAAACAAATAAGATTTATTGATGAAAATACAATTTTTGTTGAAGATTTTGTAAAATTTCAATGTTCCGTCAACAGCATCAACAGCCTTAATCCTAATAATAACGCACATAAAGGCATTATTAAAACATTAAAAAAATATAACTTATATTTAGCCCCTGACCAGCCCCAAGACGGCCCCTCATTAGGGGCTCATAGAGGGGCTCATAGAGGGGCTCATAGAGGGGCACAAGAAAAGGAAATGGAAAAGGAAAAGGAAAAGGAAAAAGAAAAGGAAGAAGAAAAAGAAAAAGAAAAAGAAAAAGAAATCGACCCTTTTTTGGACCCCGATGTTGAAAAATGTTTTGAAGTTTATAAGGAAAAATGCCCTAATCTTTGCAAAATAACATTTGAACGGCGGAATAATGAGGTTAGGACTCTGATTGCAAGGTTTTTGTGGGAAATAAAATCGGACTTTGATTATTTCTCCGCTGTCTGCGAAAAGGCAGATATTCTAAAAACCATCGCCGATAAGCCGATTGACATTAAAAAGCTGATTCGATGCCATATAGGCATTATGAACGGCAAATATGAGCGGTCGGATACCGCAGATTATGAACATCTGAAACAGTCTTTTTTAGGCACAGGCACAGGATGAGGGATGATTTATGAATAAAAACGAATTTTTGGAAAAACTGTTTACGATGTACCCTAATTCTTTCGCACAAAATAATGCCGCTGTGTGGGGCGAAGCATATAAAGAAGTTTTAACCGATAACATAGATTTTGATGCTCTTTATAAGCATGTAGCCGCTAATTACGCAGGAAGCACCATACCCAAGCCGGCTTATCTGAAGGACAATGCGGTTTATATCAAAAAAACAGACAATAAATGTATTTGTTTTCCGACAATTTATGCGGATATTAACGGCAAAACATACGAATTCGCACAAGAAAACAGTTTTTCTGAAGCAAGATACAACCTTGAAAAAAGGGGGTTTAAAAACATCAGGCTAAAATTTGAAAATAAGTAAAAGGAGATTTAAAAATGCAGGAAATTGAAAAATTAGATTATATTATCAGCGAATATAAAAGAAAATACGAGAGAAAAATATATTGGATTTTCTTAAAATTTGCAGAAGTTTATATTAAAGGCTCGGCGTGCGAAAAATGCAGCTATAAACCTGCCGGAAGCAATAAATGCAAGTGCATATACAAAGAATGTGCAGAAAGAATAAAACAAATAATTTATGAACCTTTAGACGGTTAAAAAAACTAACCAATTCATTTAATCTCCCAAAATTACAGCGGGGGTATAATATCTTCCCGCCCCCGCTTTTTCTTTATGGGCTTTGTTACAAAAATTTCATGAATTTTTTTTAAAAAGAGGTATTACTATGCAAAATAATGTTATTAATTTTTCGAGGTTCAAATCAAAAGAGAGCAAGACTCCTAATGACTTATTGAGTTTTAAAGAGTTTGCCCGGAAACACTCAATGAAGCAAGGATATTTATATAAACTTGCGGAAAGAAAAAAAATAAACCGCTATAAAAGGGGAATTTGGAAAATATCCGAATCCGAAGTTTTGAACTACTTAGACGGAGGCGGTGATGTCTAAGTTTAGACTATGGATAGAGAAAATAAAAAGTTTAGGTAACTATATACAATCTTACAGTAATTTTCACTAACTGATAAAAAGTTTTTAAGCTTATTCATATGTTATCTTTTACTTAATTGATCAAAGATATCAGAACCCAATATTTTTAATGACGTTCGTGCTACATTAAGCATAATCATAATCATGTCTTTATCATTCCAATGCCCACCCTCACCTTTTGTATAAATAGAAACAGCTTGCAGTATAATAGTAGTACCATTACATTTTACAAATCTATTCTCACATAGATTAGTGTTTATAGGCATTCCATAATTTGCTGCTGTTAATCTATCAAGTCTGTTTAATGTACCATCATTATAAATCAATGTTACAACTCTGCCATCGGGTCTTTTAACCGATACATTTTGTGTTAAAAAATTAGAACCTTCCAAGAATAAAATATATGGGAAATGACGTTCTGATAACATGAAATTTGCAATTTCGTTTACATTTTTATATGCTCTTTCGATTGCATTTCCTGCCGCCATAAGATCTTGATTATTTTTCTTACCAACAAGTTTTCCGATACTGATATTTTCAATATCATTTCCTTGATGCTTTGCTTCTGACACTAATATAACACGCCAATTTCCGTTATCATCCTGTACTTCAATAAGACCTCCATCTGGTCTTATACTTGAACTTTCTACAAAAAGGGTTTGCCCTAGGTATTTATCAACTTTTTGTAATGCTTGATTTATTTCTTTCTTTGATAAATCTTTTCTATATCGAAATTTCAGCATAGGAAATTCAAAAGTAAGTTGTTTCATAACAAAAAGGGAAGTATTACCAACCTCTTTATCATGTATTTGAGCTTCTTTATGAAAGATGGTTATAGGACCTTGACCCTCTTTTTGTTGTATTGTTAATCTATCTGATTGACCCTTTTTCATAATTACTTTATACTATTATTCAACATTGAAAAAATCATTGATATGTTGGATTTTTCTATACTCAATATTTTGTTTTAAATCTTCCATCAGTACGAGGTGCTTATTGAAATAGTCTATTGATGACTTGTCATTATCACACATCAAACAATGTCTTCCTTCTGTAATACACACTCTACCAATAGTTCCACTCCCTGCGAAGAAATCAAGAACTACCGAACCAGAATATGAAAGTGCTTTTACAAAACGGTCTATAATTTCAACTGGTTTTTGTGTAGGGTGTCCAACACGTTCTTTACTGTTCCCATTTAATCTACCAATTTGCCAGACATTAGTCGGATTTTTCCCTTTCATCGTATTTTCAGGATTAAGTCGTTTATCTTTTAATGCAAGTGCTAAGTCTTCTTTTGAATATGGAACTCTTACTGAATCTAAGTTGAAGTAATAATCATTAGTTTTGGCAAGCCAAATAACTTCTTCGTGTCTGTTTGCAAAATACCTATGTGCTGACATCCCATTTTTATAATGCCAAACAATTGTATTTATTAGCTTAAATTTTGTATGATGTCTAACATATTGAATAATATCAATTAAATCCCCAGATTTAACATCACGAAATTGAATTCCACCAAAAATAATCATATTACCATTTTTTGATAATACTCTATATGCTTCGTTAATCCACGTTGAAGCCCATTCAATATAATTTTTATAAGTATCCCATGTGGCAAGTTCGAGATTATATGGAGGATCAATACAAATTAATTGTACTGATTCATCGGGTAATCTTTTCAAAAAATCACAACAATCCATAATTTTATGGAGTATCTTTACTTTATCAGGTTTTTCAAAATCAGTTACATATTTTTGTTTAAAGCTCTTATCTTTACGTATTTTATTTAATGACATTAACGCATGATTGCTATGTGATTTATTATGTATAGCCATTTAATTTATCTCTCTTTCAGATTAATTCAATTTATAAAAAGCTATCTTTCTAATATATTATACTGCAAAAATAGCTTAACAAAATATCAAACATATCAAGCAGCCACTATATCTCTGTATCTTGTTCTTACAGTCATATTAGTTAAAAGTCTTGCAAATCTTTCGTTTTCAGAATAATCTCTTGTATTAAACCTGAATACAAATTCATCTAAATATTTTTGTAAATGCTTCTTAGAAGTAAAATGATAAATTCCAAGTAATCCTCTTTTAACAATACTCCAAAATCCTTCTATACTGTTTGTAAATGCTAATCCATCTGCATATTGACTTAATTTATGTCTTACTATTGCATGAATATAAAATTCGGAAATCCTGTTATATCCTAAAAATTCATCTGTATATAAATTAGCTGAATCCCTTACACATTTAATTATTTCTCTTGTTAAAGTATCTGATTGTACATTTTCAATTACCTTAGCATTTACTTTTCCGTTTCTTTCCAACATTCCTAATACAGGAGTTTTATCTTTGGTACTTCTTCCCTGATTTTCTTTAATCTTTTTATTTGCATGTCTGTTTTTATTCTTTCCTCCAATATATGTTTCATCAACTTCTACATGGTTATTTAGAATATTATTGTTTTCAAATTCAAAACACTTTCTTATTCTTTGTAACATAAACCAAGCTGTTTTTTGAGTTACATTTAAGTCTTTAGATAATTGTAAAGAAGCAATACCTTTCTTATGAGATGTTATAATATAAACAGCCATAAACCATTTTTGAAGTTTAATATTAGAAGATTCAAACAGTGTTTTGGTTTTAACATTAAAATATCTGTTTGTATTTTTACAGTAATATCTGTTGTTTTTGCATTTATATACCTTAGAACTTTCATCAAAAGGACTGATAATTTTATTATTCCACCTGATTAACTCTAAGAACTTGATACAACTTTTTTCTGTAGGAAATGCCGATTGCAAATCATACAAAGAAGTGAATTTATTAAGTTTTTTAATTAAGCTGTCTTTCATACTTTCAGTATAATATTTATGTGTGACGCATACGGTCGTATTTATCTCATAACAATCATTTGAGACACAAAACTTAATATTTTTAATATATTATACTAATATTATTTAATGATTTATTTAAGTTAAAATGAAACAGGTAAAATATAAGTGCAGTAAGGAATTTAACTGCTTTTACTGTAACTTTGTATATAGTTACCAAAGTTTATTAACTTATAAAAATGAAAATAGAGGAATTTATGGCAGGAATAAGCAAAAAAAAATATAAAACAAAAAAGGGAATTATATCAAAATACGTTATAACTTACCGTGATATTCTCGGCAAACAGCACACAGCAGGGCTTTATGACACGATAAAAGAAGCAAAAAAAGACCTTTGGAAATATGATAACGTTGATATTGATAAACAAAATATTACTTACTATGAAATATTTTCAAAGTTCTTGAAAAAAGCCAAGCAAAAATATGCGGAAAGTACGTATAGCAACTATAAAAGCATATACAAAAGGTTTTTTGAGAATATTCAAGAAGTTAAATATGACAAAATTTCCTCCATAAAATGGCAGGAATATTTTTACGATATTGAAGCAAAAAATGGAGCATACATCCAGCAGACTTGTTTAAAATTTGCAAAAGCAGCAGCGAACTATGCGATACTTCATAACTTAATTGAATATAACGTGTTTTCAAAAATCAAAAAGGCAACCTTGCCGGAAGTTGAAATAAATCATTTAACGGTCAAAGAATTAAGGCTTGCGCTTGAAGAATGCAGAAAATCATATCCTCAATACTTCCCGTTGCTTTATACCTTTATAGGAACAGGAGCAAGAGAAGGAGAAATATTTGCACTTAATAAAGATGATTTTGATTATAACAATTTGACAATCAGAATAAATAAGCAGTACACAAACAATAAACTTTATTTAAAGCCCAAAACGGCAAGTTCAAACAGGTATATTAATATATTTGAGGACTTAGCGGAGGTCATAAAAGAACATATAGAGAAATCCGATAATGATAACCCTTTGTTATTCCCTAACCGGGCGGGCAACTACCATAATGACAGTAATTTTCGCAGCAGGCTATGGAATAAGCTGCTTAAACTTTGCGGGATAAATAAAAGGGTACGCCTGCACGATATACGAGGCTCGTATATCGATATGGGGCTTGCTAACGGATTAAGTGTAAAATTTGTTCAAAATCAAGTCGGGCATTCAAAGGCTGAAACAACACTTAATGTTTATGCAAAAAATAATGCTGATATGATAAATAAGGCGAGAGCAAAAATAAACAATATTTTTGCTAATTCTAAAAAATGTGAGCATAATGTGAGAATAATTGAAAAAGATGAAAATAAAAAAATAATAAGCATAGTCGAAATGCTTGAAAATAAAAGGCAAAAATAAAATACCCCTGACACGATTCGAACGTGCGACGCCTTCCTTAGGACGGAAGCGCTCTATCCGGCTGAGCTACAGAGGCACTATAAAAATAATACTATTATCAAATATTTTTGTCCAGCAATTTAAAAAATATAGCAATTAAAAAGTTATTTAATGTATTATAATTTTATACTAATTAAATGAGGATTTAAATTGAATATCAGTAAACAAATGAAAACAGATATTATTGTATTTGTTACACTTTTTATATTATATACGCTTGTTTATATTCTTATTCCGCAATTTCCCGACTTCGATTTTGCAAACTATAAAACATACCATTACTGGTCTATATTTAATCCAAGATTTGATTTAGACTTTTATGCCGGCAATTTCGGAAGCTACTATAATCCTGTTATAAACATACCTACAGGGCTTATAATATATAAATTAAATAATCTGCCGATTCTCTTTTTTGCATTATCAGTTCTGGATAATGTATTTTGTGCATTCTTGATATATAAAATTACAAATTTTATTTTTGATAAAGAAACATATAAGTTTAAAATTTTTTTGAATGTATTTATAGTAATATACAGCCTGTCATCTCCGTTCGGTGTATATATGTTAAGTTTTGACAGAAATGATCCTACTTATGGGATTTTCTGCCTGCTTGGATTATACTTCTTTTTAAAACATATTTTAAATTCAACGGAAAAAATCGAACTCAAAGCATTTATTTCAGGATGTTTATTCGGTTTAGCCGCAGGAATAAAACTTTGCGCCCTTGTCTATTGTTCAGCGATGTTTTTAATATATTTATGCCTGTATAAAAAATTTAAAAATCCGATAAAATTAATTACACTTTATTCACTCGGAGCATTAATATGTATTTTATTATTAAACGGACATTGGATGTATAATTTATATAAATATTACCAAAATCCGCTTTTTCCGTTTTATAATCAAATATTCAAATCGCCGTATTTCGCAACTATAGATTTAAGGATTATCAATTCTGAACACATTAGAGCTACAAACTTGACTGAGCTTATATTTTATTTATTTAAACGAAGCGATGAGGCAAAAACTTATGGTTTTAACAGCCTTGACTATGACTTTAGATTTCCTATTGCATATATAACTCTTTTAATTTTGTCTGTATTTTGCTTATTTAAAGCAATAAGAAATCATCTCAGGGATAATGCGCCCGCTTATCTTATTTCAATTGAACAGTTATTTGCAGTCCTTGTTTTTACAATACTGCCTGTTTTCATAAATACGGCTTTGTTCGGAGATTACAGATATGTATTTTCAAGCATATATTTATTCGCTCCCTTGTTATGCTATCTTATATACATAATATCAGCCGGTCCCGCAAAAAAAATTATTACGGCTATACTTCTCTGCATATTGTTATTGACAGCCGTATGTTTTTCACGATTTAGAATTGATCATGTATGGGATGATTATAAAGCAGAAATAAAAGATGTGTATAAATCGCCTATAATCAGTTATAATAAAGATATCAATTTTGATGATAATTCATATGTTATACTTTTAAATGCATTAACAGCTCTGATATTCGAACCGACTTTAAATAAAAACGTGCATTATTTAGGTTATGCATTACCTGAAAAATACTGGGATGAATACGGCAGATGCAGTGCGGATTTGGTAATATACTCAAAATATTTGGAAAAAACAGTTGAACAATTGATTTTGAGCGATAAAAAAATTTATATTGTTTATTCTCATGATATGTCTCCTAGTGTATTCTTCAAAAGTATTGAAGAAATAAATGGAAAACGGGCAGTAAAAAGAACGGTTAAGGATATAGGAAACTTGGATTTTAAATTTTTGGGAAAAAATTACTTTAATACTCAGGTATTAGAATATAACTAAATTTCAGGTTTGACGGGCTTATATGCGCCGAACAGCGTGCCGTTGCCGTAAGAAAACTGTTTTGAAACTTCAATGGCCATAATTAAACAGCTTATAATCAAGCAAATATATACCCCAATCAATAAAAATTTAACAGGTTTATTTTTCATATCAAAAATTCTCTTAAGAAAACAAGCGGCAGGTATTGAAAAAATACACATATAATCAAGATAAAATCTGTTGCCGAATGAATCGCCGGCATGATAGCCTATCCACGCAGAGTACAGGTAGACAACAGGAATTAAAAATATAATGACAGCTAAAGAAAAATCTTTAACATATTTTTTCAGTAAAAATAAACCCGGAATGCAATAAATAAGAACCGGATAATATACAAATAATCCTTTTCTTAAAGAAAATAAACTCCCCCATATTCTGGGATTAAGCCAGTTAAACTCATCAGGCTCATTATCCCAAACCAGATTCGGATTTAAATAGTATGAAGGAAGGGGAGTATACGTATTAAATATAAAATGCCCCGAAACTTTGTGCCAATACAGACACATGGGAGCAGCAAACATAAGAAAACCGGCGCTGAACATTAAAATAGAAGCCGGTTTCAGCATATTGCCCATACGGGTTTTCAGAGTTTTAATATTTGTTGCGCCGTAAAATATATATACTAAAAAAACAAGAATATTAATATTTCTGACAACTGTTATAAGACCTAATAATAATCCCAGACAAAAGCTGTATATTAACCGTCTGAATTTTGATTCATATACGCAATAAGCGGTAAAAACAGAAATTAACGAATATGAAAATATATGCGCCCAAATAATATCATGAATAAGATAATAGCAGATTCCGGTGCCGTAAGTAATTCCGATTATAGTATAAAGAGCAATGCGCTTGTTAAAAAACTTTTTTAAAACATAATAATTGCATAAAACTCCGATTATCCACCAGAAAAAAGAACTGACAACAGCAAAAATCTGATAATAAAAACTGAATCCATCCAAGTCCTTCCCATACAGATATGTAAAAATATGGGCAAGAATAAAAAAGGGAAGCACCAGAAAAGAAACCCCGTAAGGATATTTTATAAAATAATGATTTGTTTCCGATAATCTAAGCAAATCCTGAGGAATAAAACCTATATCAAAATTATGATAAAATATTGCCGGTAAATAAGCATAATACAATAATCCGTCGGAATATATAATATCCATGCTGTTAAAAACAAAATATCTCAAAATAATTATAACAGCAGAAATTAAAACGGTTGCAATTATAAAACTACGCATAAGACTATTCTAATTGATACAGGAATAATAATCAACAAAAAGAGAAACAAATTTTTAATTTTGTTTCTCTTATAAAATCAGTTTTTAATATCCCTTATCTGTTTATTCGCCGATTGCAAACTGCTCGTCTTTCTTTTCCGATATATTATAAGCCGATTGGAAGAAAGGATTGTCAAGCAGATTAGAAGATTCATTTATTGTTTTTTCAATGCCTTTAATGACTTTATTGTCTTCCTGATTTCGTTTTACCGGTAAATCACTGTAATTTGATGATTTGTCAGTAGACATTACAACTTTGGTTAATTTGGATATAAACTCCTTAGCACCCTCTAAAATAGTAGTGCTTGAAGCTGTAATGCTTGTCAGCTTTTGTTTTTCGGATTTTAAAGAATCCCATTCTTTCTGAACATCCTGATTTTCTGTTTTGCTAATAAAACCGGCATACTGCTCAAGCGCTTTTTTATATTCTTCATCAATATTTGATTTTTCAACTTTTGCATCTGCTTTTCTCTGTTGTTTCCGCTGGACATTTTTTATTGCTTCGCTCTTGGAAAATGAATCAACTCTTAACTCTTTTTCTTCGTCCGAACTTCTTGCATACTGCAAATCATCATTAAATTTAACCATATCAAATCCGCATATTTCACCGCAAGTGTCGTATCTGTAATAATCACTCATTGCTAAACCCGCAGATTCTGCAATCGCAGAATATCTTTCAACATATTTATCTATGTTGTTTTGAACTCCTGAATATCCGTCTGCAGAAGTATTAGAGGATACTCCGGAAGTAACAGCTGCGGAACCGGACGCAGCGGCAGCTGCAGCTGTTGTTGCTGATGTTACTGTTTCAATACCCATTTTTCATTTCCTCTTTTTTTGTATCTCATACTTCTATAAAAAAATTTTGAAATATAAAATTGCTATAATAAATATATATTTTTTATTTATTTTAAATTTTTCCAATAAAATAAGCATATTCAGAATATATACAAACTTAATATTTCTTAATATATTAAAAAAACAGGTAAAAAAACTGTTCTTATATTAAAATAGATACGGATACAGTTTTAACCGTAAAGTATAAGAAATAAAAACTATGGACAGTCAAAAAGATTTGACAAAAGGGAATTTAATATTAACACTGCTGTCATTTTCTTTTCCCTATATAATTGCTAATTTACTGCAGGCATTATATGGGGCTGCCGACTTAATTATAGTCGGAAAATTTTGTGATAATTCAACGGTTTCCGCTGTAGCTACGGGTTCACAGTTATTGCAGACTTTGGTTTTTTTTATAACAGGGCTTACCGTCAGTGCTACCGTATTGATTGGAAAAGCATTCGGTGCAAAAGAATATGATAATATAATAAAAATTATAAATACTATGTCGGTTTGCTTTATTTTTGCCGCTGTTTTTTTAAGTATAATTATAATAGTTTTTGATAATTCAATACTTAAACTTATGCAGACGCCGGATGAAGCCATGGAATCTGCGCTTGAATATGTCAGAATTTGTGCAGGGGGTCTGATATTTATCTTTGCATATAATTCGATAAGCGCAATATTAAGAGGATTAGGAAATTCACTGCTTCCTATGTATTTTGTAGCCGTTTCATGCTCTGCAAACATAATATTGGATTTAATATTAGTCGGCAGATATAATACGGGTGCGCAGGGGGCTGCGATAGCAACGGTTATTTCGCAGGTTTTAAGCGTAATTTTAGGAATTGCTTATTTAAAGAACGGAAATTTTGTATTTAAATTTAAATTCAGAAATGTTAAATTTGACATAAAAACAGCCAAAGAATTGTTTAAAATAGGGCTTCCTTTATCATTGCAGGATACTTTAATACCTTTATCATTTTTATTTTTGTTTTCATTGGCTAATTCAATGGGAATAGCTGCATCTGCAGCTTATGGTTCCGTTATCAGATTAAATGCGTTTATGATGCTTCCTGCCGGTTCGTTTTCAATGGCGCTTACGGCTCTTACTGCCCAAAGTTCGGGCGCAGGCGACAAAAAAAGAGCATTCAATGCACTTAAATTATCTGTATTATTTGCATTTTTGTTCGGTCTGATATTTTTTATCTGGCAGCAATCCGCACCTGAAACTGCAATTGCAATATTTTCCAATGATAAAGCTGTTCTTGAGCAGGGAGCATTATATTTAAAATCGTTCAGCTTTGATTATTTATTGGTTCCGTTTGTATTTTGCCTTAACGGATTTTTCTTTGGAAGCGGAAGAACAATTTTTGCCGCATCAAACAGTATTATCTCTGCATTTATCATAAGAGTTCCCGTAGCATTTATACTCGTTGCAGCAGTTGATAATTCATCATTATATCACTTGGGAATAGCGCCTCCATGTGCGTCTTTATTAACCCTATGCACATCAGTATTATATTTAGCCTGTTTAGTCAAAAATGATAAATTAATATATAATAAAAATAGTCAAAATAATGTATAATGTGTTATTATAATTGAGTAGAAAAAGAAAGGTTATTTATGGAAAAAAATAAAAATAACAAAAACATAAATAATGTACAGCATGGAAAAAAAGTACATCATGCAGAAGTAAAAAAACCGGTTGAAAAGCAGAAACAGCAGCCGCATTACAAAAATCTTATGCTTATGCTTATAGCATTGCTGTTATTCATGTATGCAGGGTTTATCAGTGTTGTTCCGGCAGTTATAACCGGTGCATTTAAAGTTTCTGAATTTACCGGCAAATTAAATGAAGCAACCAGCTTAGAAACAAGTTTGGACGGTTTTCAGTATAAAATAAAACCGAATTTGCATGCCGTTATTGAATTAGACAATTTAAAATTAGTTTGGAAAGGCAGTCAGGATTTATTTGAGGCAAAAGTAATAGAAATTGAAACAAAGAATCCGCTTCCCGTTTTTACAAAAAACTTTAATATTGAGTCTTTTTCTGTTTCAAATGCACATTATTCGGATCAGCTTATTCTTGACGAAAAAACACATCAGATGGCAAATAAACTAAATTATTTGCTTCCGAATTTTAATCCAAAAGTATTCGGTGCAAATAAAATCAAAATTGAACCCGGGAATGTTTCCGTTAAAAACTATAAGATATCATATATAACTCCTGATTCTTATGATGAAAATGTTATTCCGAATAAAATTTATCCTAAAACGCAGGTGAAACAGTTTCTTTTGGAACATCCCGTCGGAAGTGTAGATATAAAATAGATAGGATATTGATTATATGAAAAATAAAATTACCGGTATTTGTCTTATATTTTGTTTATATTTAAGCGTGCAGACAGCCTTTGCGGATAGTGTTGATGTTAATATTTCCCGTCCGCAGGTAACTATGGAGTCATCACAAATGGCAAAGAATATAGATAATATGGCAAAAAAGTTTAAAGAAAGCTATTCAAAAACAGAAGATTCTTCATCGCAAAGCGAAACTGAAGATTCTTCTTTGATGAATAATGATATTTTTGATAGGCAAATTGAACCAAAACAATATGAATCAGACTGGAGATAAAAAGGAGAGATTAAAATGAAAAAAACATTATTGACTGCATCGTTAATTATGACGGTATTTATTTCTGCCGTAAATACGGCTTATTCTGCAGATCCGTTTTCGGAAACAAGAAATCAGTTTAAAAAAGATATTAATTCTGCTAAAGAAGCCATAAGGAAAGATGCTGATAATGCAAAAGCCGAAAGAGAGCAGAGGGCGGTTGAAAGACAGCAGGCAGCGGAAAAAGCACAGGCAGATTTTAAAAAGAAAATAGATGATCAAAAAAATGCCGTTAAAAATGCAAGAACAAACACTGAAAAAAAGTTTGAAGATATGAAAAATGAAAGAACAGGCGCAATTGAGGCTAAGAAAAAAGAAATACAGCAAAAACATGAGGCTTCAAAAAAAGAAAGCCAGCAAAAACGGGAAAAAAGACAAAAAGCTATACAGGATTTAAAAGACAGCTTTTAGTCATAATTTGGATTTTAGATAATGTTTAAAAGGAAATTCTGTTAAGAATTTCCTTTTTTGTTGACATAACAAAAACAAATAATATAAAGTAATAATTATGGAGGTTATATGAAAAATATTATAGCAGCAATCGGTTTAATAATATTTATAACGGCTGTATATGCCGGTTCGGCAGATGCGGATGCGGCTGATGCAAAATCTAAGCCTGTTATAAAAATTGAAATTCCGGCTTCTGAAGTAAATAGAATTAATGTCAGTTATGAAACACAGAATAATTCATCAAAAGCTTTGGAAACAACTAAAGTTACAGCCAAAAAAACGGTAAATACAACAAAAAAGGCTACAAATAAAGCTATTCAGGCAACTAAAGAAGCCGCCCAAAAAACGGCTGATAATACAAAAGATTTGATTGAAACAATTAATCCGAATAAACCTGTTACAAAGGAAGAGCTTGAATACAGTGCAAATTTAAAAACTCTTAAAAATGAAAAAAAACAGTTGGATTCGGCATATAAATCAAGAATAAAAGACATTGATGCAAAAATCAAAGCTACTCAGGATTATACTGATTTAACGGAAGTGCAGAAGCAAAACAGAGTATATTTGCTTCAAAAACAGAAAGCACAGCTTGATAAAGAACGGCTTGATTATATTAATAAATATAACAAGCAGATTGAAAAAGCAAAGGCAAAAAAACGAAGCAAATAAAAAGCGGGGCGGGTCTTTATTTATTGTATAAACAATATCCTTCCTGATAGGCTCGGGCAACTGTTTTGGCAAATTTCGGGGAAGTAGACCAATATGAGGTGTGTGCGCCTATAAATGTTCTTCTGCTTTTTACGTCGGATTTACTGTATAAAAATCCTTTGCTCGGGTTGATTTCGATATCAATAAGTTTTTTTAAATCATTGTAAGAAACATTTTTTGATGTGGGATATCCTAAAGGATCATCGGCATAGTTTACTGTCAGCCAGAACATATCGTTTTCGAGAATATACTTATAGAGCATTTTATTATAATAAGTCAGAGGGTAGCTGGAATTTGAAATATCCGAATAAAAAAGAACAAGGGGACTTGCAAAATTGACTATTCCTTTTAATTCGCCGTCAGGCACGCAGACTTTGTCCGTATATGAATTAAGGCCGGAATAGATTTTTTTTGAATAATCTTCATTCATATTGGGGATTAATTGCCCGTCAGCACTGTACACTGCAAGTTTTGACTCAATTAGGGCATCAATGCAGGTGTTTTGAATTTTATTTTTTCTTATATATGTTTTAAATTCATCAGACATATCAGTTGTTTTAAAATAGTCATAAACGTTCAAATATTTAAGTTTGTTAAACATATATTCATAAGCAACAAAAGCGCCGGCGCTGTAGCCGAAAAGCACTACAGGCTTTCCGGAAGAATAATCTTTCATAACCTGAGCATGCAAATCCTTTAAAACAGGATGCATATTTCTGTAATGAGATACCCAGATAGCATCGTGCAGGCAGTGTGCAAGCATTGTACGGACGGTCTGAGCAAACTTTGGACTGGCAAATTGTGCAAATTTAAGCCTTGAATTCAGGTTTTGAATTTCTATACTGCTTTTATCACCCCAAAAAAACGGCTCCGGATTCTGCGAGATGGAATATTCGCCGTTTTTTAAAAAATATTTTTGTATAAAAAGCGAACTATAAAATGACTTAAGCATATCAGGGTGGGTTTTTTTTATTCCGTCAAAAAACCACTTTTTCATTTTAGGGTCATTATTATTTGAACCGTTTATATATACAAATTGAATTTCCTGTCTGCCCGCTGAGGCAAATACACAGGAATTGAATATTAAAATAAATAAAACAGCCAGTAATATTCTCATATTTTAATTTTATAACAGGTCATTTTAAATTTTAATTATCCATAGTAATATTGTTACAATTTTTCTTTGTAAAATAATTTATAGTATCATAAAATAGTTAGAAATTTGGGAAATATAAAATGAATATTATTTTCGGACTGACAGGCATAACAGCAATGTTATTAATAGCGTTCGGCATGTCAAATAATAAAAGGGCAATTAACTGTAAAACCGTTATTGCTGGATTAATACTGCAATTTTTACTTGCTGTTTTTATATTGAAATTTGAACCCGGGAAATTAATGTTTGAATATATAGGCAGATTTATAGAGAAAATTCTTGAATTTGCAAATGTAGGAGCAGACTTTGTTTTTGGACCGTTATCAAACAGCCCTGAAGTTCTAAAAGAATTATTCGGCGATAAATCATTTATGTTCGCAATAAAACTTATACCGGCATTAATTTTTATGATGATACTGGTTAATATACTTTATTATTATGGAATAATGCAGAGAGTTGTGTCTTTTTTGGGCAGAATAGTAAATAAATTAATGGATGTATCGGGAGCAGAAGCACTTTCAAATGTAGCAAGTTCTTTTGTAGGCCAGGTAGTAGCGCAGATTATGATAAAACCGTACCTGCCGAATTTAACACGTTCTGAAATTTTAGCTTCCATGACCGGAAGCATGGCATGTTTATCCGGCGGATTAATTGCTGTGTACGCAGGTTTAGGCATTCCCGCCCAATACATGCTTGCAGCCTGCATTATGGCGGCTCCTGGGGCGCTTGTTGTTTCAAAAATTATATACCCTGAAACATTAGAGCCTCAAACAAAAAATAATTTCACGATAAGAAGAAGAAGGACGGATGTAAATGTTCTGGATGCAATATCAAAAGGAGCTTCCGACGGAATGAAAGTAGGGCTTAATGTTATTGCAATGCTGATTGCACTGATTGCTTTGATTGCTCTTATTGATTATTTTTTAGGGAAATTCGGAGTATTTCTCCACCGCTGTTTAAATATCAATCTGTCATTTATAAATATGGATATAGATAGTTTATCAGTTAAAACGATTTTCGGCAAACTGTTTTCAATATTTGCACTTTTAATAGGAATACCCTTGAAAGAAATAGATACGGTAGGCGCATTGCTCGGAACAAAGTTTATTTTGAATGAAGCAATCGCATTTACGGATTTATCGTTAATAAAAGAAACTTTATCGGAAAAAAGTTTTATTATTTCAACATTTGCCCTATCAGGGTTTGCTAATTTTACATCTGTTGCAATACAAATTTCAGGTATAGGCGAGATTGCGCCAAACCAGCGTAAAAATCTTGCGAGAATGGGAATAAGAGCCTTAATCGGAGGAACATTAACTTCATATATTTCTGCCTGCATGGCTGCTATCTTAATTTAAGCAGAATTTCCGCAGAGCGGAATCAATAGGAAGCGGACGATTAAGCAATTACGCCTTCTCGAAATGGCTTTGGTTATTGTATTTTATTTATCTTTCGTCATTGCGAACGAAGTGAAGCAATCTGGTTTTTTCTTCCGGATTGCTTCTTTTTCTGCTTCGAGTTTGAGCCTGCGGCTCATCACTCTGCGCAAAATCCGCTGTCTTGGAATTTCCTTACGGCTCAATCTGGTATCTCCGTTTCAAAAGCCTGTCGGCTTTTTGCACTCCGAGCGATTTTCGCCTTTTCGAGTCCGCCCGCTCCGCTCGGCTCCACTCTGCGGAAATTCCGCTCTCTTGGATTTTGCTTCACGCCTTCAAGCCATTCGCTTTATTTTGC
>CAZBFV010000027.1:0-28809 GCA_964491345.1 uncultured Muribaculaceae bacterium | reverse complement strand
AACAATTTTACGGCGCTTCGTATATGTTTTCTGATTTTTTATTTTTATCTGCACAAAGCAGAGCAAATCAAAACAATGAGCATCACATACACATTTTAACTGTTTTTTCAGCGTGAGATTGCAGATAAATACCCTAATTTATTATTCGCAGGATTAAAACAATCTGGCAAATTTAAAAGCAGTAAAACTGAAGCGCCATACATATAAAACTTTTGCCTTATCTGCTGTAATATCTGCATTCAATCTGCTTGTTCAACACTTTTCATCTCAAGATAAACCATCAGTCCGCTTCTTTACATTTAACGAGCCTGCTATGTCTTGATTAAGCATGTAAAAAATTATCAGCTGTAATATCTGAAAAAACATGCCGGAAATTTTAAAAAGATTTCTGATATAAGTGAAGAAAATAAAATTTTTATACGAACTATATAATATATACTGTCCGGCAAAATCTGCCATATATCTGCATACTTCCATCAAAAAAGTTTTTTAAATATATTTTTTATTTCATTTATTACTTTTCGAAATAAATGTTATGTTTTGTAAATATTTTAATATATAACACTTTAATATCGATAAGAAATATATAATACTAATAGATAGAAAGATATAAAAGAAAGGAATTATATATGGAAAAAGAAAAAAAATATTTGTTATTAGGAGGGGTAGAAGAAAATAAATATGTTTCCAAACGGGACAAAAAGAGAGGTAATAAAATTATTGGGCTGTCAAATGAAAAATCAGTTGCAGATGAAAATGATTATACTGATGATTTTATTGATGATTTAAATCTGATTAATGAAATTGAACAGGAAAAAGCTATAAATAATCAAGAAATAAAATTAAAAAAAAATGAATTAAAGAATTTAGAATTAGAACAAGAATTGCTTAATAAACAAAAAAAGGGAATAAAAAAGCTTCAAAATATATTTAATAGACAAAATTCATTTTTATCTAAAATTAATTTAAAAAGAAAAAATCTGCCCGATTTATCGAGTGATAATGAAGATACCGAGCCAATCGGCAAAAAAGTTAATCAGCTTGATGATTCTATAAAAAATCAAATAAGGGCTGATATCTTATATGGCAGTGATGATGAATACGAACAAAAATACAATGCCGAACAGAAAGCTAAAAAAAATGCAATATATAAACCTGATTCGAATGCTGAAACAATAGAATTTGATTTGAATAAATATTATCCTGATATAACTTTTGGGCGTAAGTATTATCAATTCAAAAAAGATATGGAATCAATGTACGATTATTCCAAAATTCTATCTCCGGCATACAACTATAATCCGCTGAAGCACCAAAAATTCAATATGACATTTCCTCTGCTATATACTGCAAAAAATGCAAAGGTAGTAGACCCTCCTCCGCCAAAAGAATATCCTCATATCATAAATAAAATAGGAATTGAACATATTGATATGCCTGCAATTAAATCTAAAGCCAGCAAAATAAAAGGTGAAGAAGCCGCAGAACATCTTCTTATGTCTAAATCAGGTTCTTATATGAATACCGATTTTGCCAGAAAACATCTTATTTTTAATAATTATCTTGAAGTAAACAGCGAACTTCAGCCTTATTTGAAAAACAAAATATCAAAACAAATCGGTGAAGATAAACTTTTAACCACAAAAGGTATTTATATTGATGCAGAATCAGAATCATCTAAAAAACTTGCAAAAGCTTTAGTTAATCACATGGATTTTTTAAATATAGTTATTGCTAATAAAATACCGCTTAAAAATGGAATACACGTTAATAGCAGCATGTCTTTTTTAGACAAAAACTTTCATAATGCATTTAATAAAGCCGATATTTTGGATTTACATATTAATAAAAACGGAGAACTCGAAATGCTCATCGGAGATACTTATGATTTCAACGAAAATGAATCATCGGATTTGGTAAGGCAGGCAAGAAAACTTCAAGAAAAAGGAGAAATTATTCCCTATTTTATTCTTTATCATGTTATAATACCTAATAATATTAAAATATAATTCATAGGAGATTGACATTGTACAAAAATTTTACTATAAATACATTATTATTGCTAATCATTACTACTTTATTTCTAAGAATACAATACAAAATAGATTTTGTTACCGGACTTTTTTATTGTTCTCCTGTTATTTTATCGTTTGTAATTCAAATAATTAAATTATTGGTAAAAAATGAAAAAGTTCAAAAAGTTTTGCATGTTCTAAATGTATTAGTATTTTTCTCTCAATTTATGTTATTTTTGTTGTTTATTATTGTGATGGAATCGCTGGAATACGCTTTCTAGGCGCCATCATAAATAAAAAAGAGTTTCTATCAAATTCTCAAATTAAATTTACATTATAAAAAGGCTTCTTTTATAAGAAGCCTTTTGAATAAAAATATAAATATTAACGTTTTGAAAACTGAAATCTTTTTCTTGCTCTTTTTCTTCCGTATTTTTTACGCTCTTTGACTCGGGCATCCCTTGTCAGCAATCCTTCAGTCTTTAATACCGATTTATATTCTTCATTATATTTTAATAATGCTCTTGAAACAGCATGCCTGATAGCGCCTGCCTGTGAGCTTACCCCGCCTCCTGCAGTCTTTACTCTCACATCAAATTTTTCCTGATTATCAGTTAATGCCAAAGGTCTGTAAACAGCCATCTCTAATGCGGGTCTGCTGCCGAAATAATTCTCAAAAGTTCTGCCGTTTACAAATACACGACCTTTCCCTTTTACAAGTTTTACAACGGCAACAGCAGTTTTTCTCCTTCCTGTTGCCATAATAACTTCTTTATCAGCCATTATCTGCCCTCCGTTTCATCATATAAAACCGGCTTTTGAGCCGCATGAGGATGCTCTGCACCCGCATATATCTTTAATTTATTGAACTGCTCCCGCCCTAATGTATTATGCGGCAACATTCCTTTAACAGCCTTCTCTAAAGGCAACACCGGATTTTTTCTCATCAATTCGCTAAACGAAGCAGACTTTAATCCGCCCGGAAATCCTGTATGATGATAATAAATTTTTCCTGTTTCTTTTCTACCCGAAACACAGATTTTTGAAGCATTGATAATTATCACAAAATCACCGGTATCCGTGTTCGGAGTATATTGAGGTTTATGCTTCCCCCGCAATAGATTAGCGGTCATAACTGCTAACCGGCCTAAAGTTTTACCTTCAGCATCGATTACATACCACTTTCTCTCTACTTCAAGAGGCTTAGCCGAATATGTTTTCATAAGCTTTCTCCATTTATATTATTGTAAATTACTTCCATTAATGTTAAGCCATCAGGGCTTACTGCCGGTCCTGCTTTTGTATTGTCCTTTGCTTCCAATATATCTTTAAGTGATTCGGGGGCTAAAGATTTTCTTTGAATCAAAAGGAGAGTACCGACTATTAATCTTATCATATTATACAAAAATCTGTCTGCTATAAAATCTATATATACATAATCTCCGCATTTATGAGCTTCTGCTTTATACATTCTGCATATTTTCGCCGGATTTGATGTTCCGGCTTTTTTAAATGAGCTGAAATCATGTGTGCCTGTTAAATAACCCAATGCTTCATTCATCTTATCAATATCAAGTTCATACTTTACCAGCAGACAATTTGAATCCCATGCGCTTCTCTGCTCCCTGTTCGCTATTGTATATCTGTAATACCTTGCTGCGGCGCTCCTTTGCGCATGGAATGTATTTTCAACTTTTCTTAAACTCTTTACACTGATTGTATCAGGTAACAACCCGTTTAACGAATTAACAAACTTCGCCGGTTCTATCTCTAAATCACAATCAAAATGGACTGTCTGACCCTTTGAATGAACTCCGGCATCTGTTCTGCCCGAAAATACCGTTTTGATTTTTGTTTTTATCAATGTACTAATCGCATTTTCCAATTCATCCTGCACTGTATTTATGTACTTTGATGTGTTGGATAGCCTGTGCGGCTGCGTCTGGCTCCCCGAATATACCGTGCCTATATATTCAACTACCAATAAGTATCTCTGCATTATACCAATTGAATTAAAGCCATTTCTACACCGTCGCCCCGTCTTGGCGGCAGATGATATATTCTTGTATATCCGCCGTTTCTGTTTTCATATTCTTTTCCGATTTGTGCAAACAACTTTCTTAAAACAGTTAAAGGTATCAATTTTTTACCCTCTTTTTGTTCCGTAAGAACTTCGCCTGATTCCCGGTCAAAGAAATCCGGTGTTTTAACATCATATATGTACTTGGCTGCTTGTCTTCTCGAATGCAAATCACCCTTTTTTGCAAGCGTAATGATTTCTTCGGCATAAGGTCTTAATGCTTTTGCTTTTGAAACCGTTGTTGTGATTTCGCCATGTAAGAATAACTCGGTCGCAAGAGATCTTAATAAAGCCTTTCTTTGATCCTGAGGCCTGCCAAGTCTGTTTCTGTTGCATTGGTGTCTCATATTATTTGTCCTTTTGTATTATTTCTTTTCTATTTCATGAATTATACTTCTTCAAATTCTATACCTTCAGGATTCGGCTGCAGCTCCAGCCCTACCTGATGTAATTTCTCTATTACCTCATCCGATGACTTTTTACCGAAATTTTTAATGCTTAGCAAATCATGTTCGGATTTCTTCAACAACTCGGGCAGAGAATTTATACTTGCTCTTTTTAAACAGTTATATGCCCTCACTGATAACTCTAAATCTTCAATTGATATACTCGGCGCCTGCGCTTCCTCCTGCACTTCTTCTGCAACGTGCTGAACAGGTATTACGGCAGGCTGGCCGGAAACAGATGCTATCTGCATAAAATGTTCTATTAACAAATTAGCAGCCTGGCTTAATGCGCTGTTTACATCAATACTTCCGTTTGACCAAATTTCAAGCGTTAGTTTATCATAATCAATCACATCGCCTACACGTGTATTTTCAACATTGTATGATACTCTTTTAATCGGCATAAATGAAGCATCTATAGGCAGTAAATCTATAGGAATGCTTCCTTTGTTTTCTTTTAAAACATCAACCGTCCTATATCCCTTTCCTGTTTCTATTGTAATATCGGCCGATATGCTTCCGCCTTCCGAAATTGTACATATCAGCCAGTCGGGGTTTACGACC
Source organism: uncultured Muribaculaceae bacterium (assembly GCA_964491345.1). Taxonomy (GTDB): domain Bacteria; phylum Cyanobacteriota; class Vampirovibrionia; order Gastranaerophilales; family Gastranaerophilaceae; genus Avigastranaerophilus. Next base: position 23,704 of record CAZBFV010000027.1, on the reverse strand, counting down.
CTTACGCCTGCAGGCAGCTGCAAATCGCTTGCAAGCACAGGCCCCGGCTTATCTACTTCAAGTTTTAAATGCTGAGGCTCTTTATCCTCCGTTTTTATTGTCAGACCCTTTAAGTTCAGCATTATATCAATCGCATCTTCGACAATCCCCGGAATAGACGTGTATTCATGTGTAATACCGTCAATTCTTATTGCAGTAGCGGCAGCACCTTCCAATGACGATAATAATACTCGCCTTAACGCATTGCCGATTGTCATGCCAAAACCTTTGTCAAGCGGTTCAACCACAAATTTACCGTATTGCGAACCGTCAGAACTGGTTGTTGTATTTATACATTTAATTTTCAATTCCATTACATTCAATCTCCTACAATTATTTAGAATAATATTCGATTACAAGCTGTTCCTTAAATTCAGGATCCAATTCCTCTCTTTCGGGGATTCTGTCAATGGTCAGCTTCTGTGCTTCCCTGTCAATCGTTATCCATGCAGGAGCTAATGCTAAATCAATTGATTCCGCAACCGATTTAAGAAAACCGGCACTGCCTGATTTAAATGTAATAACATCTCCCTGTTTTACTATGTATGACGGAATATCAACCCTTCTTCCATTGATAAGTACATGCCCGTGATTTACTATCTGTCTTGCCTGTTTTCTGGTAACCGCAAAACCTGTTCTGAAAATAACATTGTCTAATCTCGATTCCAATAATTGCAACAGAATAGTACCGGTAACACCTTTTCTTCTGCTTGCTTCATTATAATATCTGACAAACTGTTTTTCGCTCAGCAAATATGTTAAACGAATTTTTTGCTTTTCATTCAGATGAACAGCATATTCAGAAAGTTTCTTTCTTACCGCTCCATGCTGACCAGAAGCATTCTGCCTTAATGTAGAAACTAACTTTCTGTTTGATAAATCGGTAACTCCGTAGTTACGATATAATTTATTTGATGGTCCTGTATATTTAGCCAATTTAGACTCCTTACGTTCCTTAATTATACTCTGCGTTTCTTTGGCGGACGGCATCCGTTATGAGGGATAGGCGTTACGTCCTTTATCAATGTAATTTCAAGTCCGGCAGCTTGAATTGCTCTTATTGCTGTTTCTCTGCCTGAACCCGGTCCTTTTATATAGACTTCAACTTTTTTCATGCCCTGATCAATCGATTGCTTTGCAACTTTCTCTGCTGCTGATTGAGCTGCGAACGGTGTTCCTTTTCTTGCACCTTTAAAACCGCACCCTCCGGCGGAAGCCCACGCAATAGCATTACCCTGTGTATCTGTTGAAGTTACGATTGTATTATTAAATGTCGATTGTATATGCACAACACCTTGTAATACATTCTTTTTCTCTTTCTTTTTAGTTTTTACCGGTCTAGCCATTATCTATATTACTCCTTTAATTACTTCTTTTTGGCGATTGGTCCTGTTTTCTTGCCTCGTCTTGTCCTTGCATTTGTCTTTGTTCTTTGTCCCCTCACCGGAAGCTTTCTTCTGTGGCGCATGCCCCTGTATGAATTTATCTCGCTTAATCTCTTGATGTTTATTGATTCTTCTCTCCTTAAATCACCTTCGATTGTATAATGAGATATTTCTTCCCTTAATCTTTTAATGTTCTCGTCTGTTAAATCATCCGTTCTCAGGTCTTCCGATATTCCGCAGGCTGCCAGTATCTTGGCGCTGCGAACTGCACCTATTCCGTATATATAAGTCAATGCGACTACCATTCTTTTATTACGGGGCAAATCCACCCCCGCAAGTCTTGCCATAATTTCTCCTTTTATCTTTATATCTTTTTACTCATCCGGCTTATTATGTTCTGTATTTCTATACTTTATTATTTCCGCTCCCGCCGTTTTTCCTTTCAGCTTCCCCTTTTTTATTTATCCGTCCAGCCTGACGAAAATATACTTTTTCCGGCTTCTTTATGTTTTTTTAATTATCTTTCATTCCGAGCCTGACGCCCGCTATCTCTGCATCCGCCCGTTACGGTTCTCATTGCCTTATGCCCGTCCGGAACACCTCTGCATAAAACACGCTATCCTTGGCGCTGTTTATGTTTGGGATTTTCACATATAATTGCTACTCTCCCTTTTCTTTTTATTACTTTGCATTTATCACAAAGCGGTTTTACCGATGTTCTTACTTTCATTCTTTTTCCTTTATTTTAATCTGTATGTTATTCTTCCTCTTGTCAAATCATAAGGCGTCATTTCAACTCTTACCTTATCACCCGGCAATATTTTAATGAAATTCTTTCTGATTTTTCCTGAAATATGCGCCAATATCTCGTGCCCGTTCTCCAAACCTACCCGAAACATCGCATTCGGCATTGATTCTATTATTGTTCCTTCAAACTCTATTACGTCTTTTGACATTTCTCCCTCATTTTTTATGCCATATTATTATCCTACATGTTAAATTTTTCAAATCAACCCCTTCTATCCAATAATTTTCAATTTTTCTACCTCTTTTTTTTATTATTATTATGATTGTTTTTATTTTATTATGGCATTTACTTTCTTTATGCACTTTCCCTTTTATCCTTTTTTCTCCTGATTTATAAGCCGTTTGTAAATTTTCTTAATATTTTTATGTTTTTTTAAACAATCAGTTGTCTGCGTTTTTGTTTAGTGATATTATATTCTTTATGAAAAGGGTTCTTGGAGTATTATTTTCTAATTTATTTTTGTTTCTTTTTTTTATTTTTGCCATTGAAGTTATTATCTGGGGCTGTGAAAATGCCCGTATAAAAATTCAAAAAATAGGCTATATCGGTAAACTTCCCTCCCCGTTTCATCCGGGTATTCGTTATTTTCAGCTTGTAGACTTTAATATGTTTCATAACGATAAAGCCGGCTGGGCGAGAAAACCCGTCGGCTTGAATTACAAAAAAGGTTCTGTTGTTGTTTTCGGCGGTTCCTATGCTTTTGGATTTAATTTAAACAGTGAACAGACTTTTTCGTATAAATTATCCCATCTTTCCAAACGCCCCGTCTACAATCGTGCCTGTTCCGGCTGGGGTATCCAGCACATGCTTAATCAAGTCAGGCAGTCCGATTTCTATAATGACGTTCCGGAACCCGAATATGTCATTTATATTATGATTAATGACCATTTTAGGAGGCTGTATGTTTCGACTTTTATGCCTTCAGAGATGCTTCTTGAATATCAAAATTTAAGATATGCCTATAAAAACGGAGAATTAGTCCAAAAGAAAATTAATAACAAATTTTTAGAGTTTATACACAAGTTATATTTATTTCAAAAAATTGAACATTTTTATATAAATAATATTATTCTCAGAAAAAATAATTATAAAGAATACTTTGATTTCGCTCTTGAGCATTTTATTGAGAGCAGAAATGAAATGCAAAAACATTGGAATAATACTAAGTATGTCGTTTTGTTATACAACTATTTCCCTAATGACGAATTATTTATTAAACAGCTTAAAGAAAACGGTTTTACCGTTGTTTCTTTATGCCATGATTACTCACTGCCCAATCTTTCAAATCCCGAATACCGGCAATCAAATTTCCACCCCACCGAAAAAGCCTGGGATTTAATCACGCCCCAAATTATAGGAACTCTTAATTTATGATAAAAAAATGTTTAAAAATTATTTTTATCAATATTTCTCTGTTTTTATTTTTTATTTTTATTTCGGACTTTATTATTTACTGTTATTATTCTAACATGTACTATAAAATTCATAATAATGCTTTTATGAAACCTAAATTTTCATACATCTTAAACCCGTATTACGGAATTAATTTTGAAACTTATTTCGACGGCAGCAGCAATGTTTTCAGGGGAAGAAAACCCGACGGGCTTGAATACAGCCAAAATCCGCCTATTGTTGTATTTGGATGCTCTTATGCACATGGGCAGTTCTTAGATTATAACCAGACTTTCAGCTATAATCTGGCGCATATTCTTAAACGCCCCGTTTATAACCGTGCATTCCCCGGCCGGGGTATCGGGCTTATGTACTGGCAGAGTACTGATGAAGGCTTTTACAAGACTGTTCCGCCTTGCAGTTCCGTTATTTATGTCATTTTTCAAGACCATTACAGGAGGCTTTTTCTCAATTTTATCGATGTTTTGGATCTGCACATGACCGGACATTTTGAAAAAAAAGGCGATAACCTCTATTTAGACGGAAATAACCGCTTAAAAAATTTAATAATTTCTTCATACACTTATAAAGTACTCAATAATAAATATGCTTTCTGGTATGTAAATAATCCGAAACACGAGAAGGAAATTACCGATACAGTGCTTTTATATTTCGTTAAAACACGAGAAAACCTGCAAAAACACTGGAAAAGACCGGTTGATTTTACAATTGTATATTATGATGATGCCCCTTTGCTTTATAAAAACACCCTCTTTAAAAAACTTTCGGACAACAACTTTAAAATAATTGAAACCAGCAAACTTACCGATATTAATTTGAACTCGCCCGAATACTTCAACCCTCGGACATCTCATCCGACCGCAAAAACATGGAAAGTGCTAACCCCGCTTATTGCCAAAGAATTTTTAAAACAGAGCGGTTAAATATCAAACTTTTTATATATAAAATCAATATTTTTTAAATAGTCATTTATGTCAAAGCACTCTATAATTTCCGTCTCCGAAAGATACTGTCTTATTTCCTTGTCGTTTAATAAATTTTCCTTAAAATTTCCCTTATTATTAAATGCCTCAAGTGCATTTCGCTGTGTCAGCTTATATGCTTTTTCCCTCAAAAGTCCTTTAGAGCATAACTTCAGCATTATTTTTTGAGAAAATACTATTCCCCCGAACATGCAGGTATTATTTAACATATTATCTTTATGCACTACAAGGTTTTTTATTGTTTTTTCCAGTCTTATAAGCATATAATCCGTAAGTATCGAAGAATCAGGCAGAATTATCCTTTCAACACTGCTGTGGGATATATCCCTCTCATGCCACAGCGGGATATTTTCCATGCCCGCTATTGAATTTGAACGTACTACCCTTGCTAAACCGCATAAATTTTCGCCTGATATCGGATTTTTTTTATGAGGCATCGCAGATGACCCCTTTTGTCCGTTTGAAAAACCTTCTTCGGCTTCTAAAACCTCCGTTCTTTGCAAGTGTCTTAATTCGACCGCTGTCTGCTCAATTACGCTTGCAATTAATGCTAATGCCTGTAAATATTGAGCATGTATATCTCTTGCTATTATCTGGGTTGAAAATTTTGCCGCACGCAGGTTTAAATATCCGCAGGCTAATCTTTCTACTTCAGGATTTATATTGCTGTATGTACCGCAAGGTCCTGAAACCTGTCCTACGTTTGCCTCGTCAAGCGCCTTTTTTAAATTCCTTTCGTTTCTTTCCAATAAATCTATCCAGCCGCATAATTTAACTCCAAATGTTATAGGCTCGGCATGAACTCCATGTGAACGCCCTATGCATACAGTGTTTCTATGCTCTTTTGCTTTCTCTCTTATTGTTTCTTTTAAAGATTTTATATCGTTTAATATTATATTTCCGGCATCTTTTATCTGTAAAGCCAATGCTGTATCAATTACATCGCTGCTTGTCATCCCCATGTGTATATATCTTGAATTTTCCCCCACATTTTCATTTACATTAGTTAAAAATGCAATCACATCATGGCGGACTTCTCTTTCAATCTCATCAATTCTTTCTATTGAAAAATCAGCTTTTTTTATTATATCTTCCATTGCAGCATCAGGAATTTGTCCGATTTTATTATATGCACGGCAGACCGCCAGTTCTACTTTTAAATAATATCCGAACTTAGAACTTAAATCCCAAATTTTTTTCATTTCTTCACGTGAATATCTGTCTATCATAACAAATTCTTTCGTGATTTTAGTCTGATGTAAATCCGATTAAAAACCGCAGGAAACTGCAGTCTTTCCGTTTTTCAGGCATTATCCTTATTCTGCCGGCTCAAAAACAATTTTTTGGTCTTTTAATCTTAAAATTATTTTATCATTCTGCTTATATTTGCCCGATAATATCTCTTCCGCAAGTCCATCCTCTATGCGTTTTTGTATTAATCTTCTCAGCGGCCTTGCCCCGTATGCTTCGGAATATCCTGCATCGCCCAGATAATCTTTAACTTCATCGGTTACTTCAATATTCAGATTCTGAGCTTCCAGACGCTTAAATAAGTCATTTAGCATCAAGTCTACAATTTGGCGAATTTCCGGCTTCTGCAAGTGGGCAAATACTATTATATCGTCTATTCTGTTTAAAAATTCAGGTCTGAAAGCCTTTTTCATTTCTTCCATTACCGTTTCTTTCAAACGCTCGTATTTATCTTTCTGCTCATCACCGGCAACAGAAAACCCAAGTTTACTGTTTGTCGTAATCATACTTGCACCGACATTGCTTGTCATAATGATAATTGTATTCTTGAAGTTAATATGCCTTCCTTTTGAATCCGTCAGGCGCCCGTCATCCAATATCTGAAGCATTATATTAAATACATCGGGATGCGCCTTTTCTATTTCATCAAAAAGAATTACACTGTAAGGTTTTTTCCTTATAATTTCGGTTAAATGACCGCCGTCATCATATCCTACATACCCCGGCGGAGAACCGATCAGCTTTGCGGTCGAGTGCTTTTCCATATACTCGGACATATCTACCCGTATCATATTATCTTCACTGCCAAAAACAGCTTCCGCAAGCGCTTTCGCAAGCTCCGTTTTTCCTACGCCGGTGGGTCCGGAGAATATAAAGCTCCCTATCGGCCTGTTTGGAGATTTTAAGCCGACTCTTGCTCTCCGTATTGCTTTTGATATGGCGGCAACAGCCTGTTCCTGTCCGATTACACGCTTATGAAGCGTTTCTTCCAATTTTAATAACCGTTCGCTTTCACCTTCCGTAATCTTTGTTGTAGGTATACCTGTCATCATGCTTACAACCTGAGCTACCTGCTCCGCAGTTACCGTAGGTTTATTTTCCTCGTTATCTTCCCTCCACTTCTGGGATAATTCCCGAATCTTCTCTTTCAAATCCGCTTCATCATCCCTCAAGTTTGAAGCAGTTTCAAACTCTTGGTTTCTTATTGCTTCTTCTTTTTGCTTTATTATATTTTTCAGCTGTTTTTCAAGTTCCTTGCCTTCAGGCGGAAGCGCACCGGTCTGTATTCTTAATTTAGAAGCCGCTTCATCAATTATATCTATCGCTTTATCCGGTAAAAATCTGTCCGTTATATATTTATACGACAGCTCCGTTGCTGCAACTATCGCTTCATCGGATATTTTTAATTTATGATGTTCTTCATATTTAGGCTTTAAACCTTTTATAATTTCAATGGTATCGTCTACGGAAGGCTCCTCTATTATAATAGACTGAAATCTGCGCTCTAATGCAGAGTCTTTTTCTACATATTTCCTGTATTCATCTAATGTTGTAGCACCGATTACCTGAATCTCGCCCCTTGATAATGCCGGTTTTAATATATTCGCAGCATCAATAGCCCCTTCCGCTGCGCCTGCGCCTATCAAAGTATGCATTTCATCTATTATAAGAATTATATTCCCCGCCTGCCGAATCTCATCCATTATCTTTTTAAGACGCTCTTCAAATTCACCCCTGTACTTTGTACCTGCAACCAGCAGACCCATATCGAGCTGTACTACTTTCTTGCCCTCCAGTATATCAGGCACTTCGGAATTAACAATTCTTGCCGCAAGCCCTTCTACAACGGCTGTTTTTCCTACTCCGGGCTCACCTAATAATACCGGATTGTTCTTTGTTCTTCTTGCAAGAATTTGTATTACACGCTCTATTTCCTTTTCTCTGCCTACTACAGGGTCTAATCTCTGCTCTTGCGCTGCTAAAGTTAAATCTGTTCCAAATTCATCCAGACTTGGTGTTTTTGTCTTGCCTGACGAACTTCCGCCCGAAATTGATGTTTGTGCCGGCTTTGTTTCTCCAAGCATTTTTATTACATTAGTTCTAACCTTATTTAAATCTACCCCGAGATTCTCAAGCACCCGTGCCGCAACTCCTTCCCCCTCTCTTATCAAACCTAAAAGAAGATGCTCCGTACCTATGTAATTATGTCCCAGTTGTCTTGCTTCATCCCATGACAGCTCCAATACTCTTTTAGCTCTCGGCGTAAAAGGAATCTCTACCGCAACAAACCCTGAACCCCGTCCTATAATCTTTTCAACTTCAACTCTGGCATCTTTCAAAGTTACGCCCATTGCTTTTAATGTCTTTGCCGCAACTCCCGTGCCTTCTCCGATTAATCCGAGTAAAACCTGCTCCGTGCCTACAAAGTTATGCCCCAGACGCCTTGCTTCTTCCTGGGCAAGCATTATTACTTTTATAGCCTTTTCCGTAAAACGTTCAAACATTGCTTTACTTCTCCTAATAAGACTCTATAATAACATTTTACACAATAATCGAAATTATACAATCAGTTTATCATTATATACTTTTACAAAATTTTTTTACTGCTGATTATATGCTTAATTTTTTGCTCCGCCGGATAATAGCCGTTGTTCACCTTCACTGCCGTTTCAAATCCTTGCAAAGCTTCCTGCCTGTTATCCTTTTTTTGGTTTATTTCTCCCATCATATAATGTGTTTCAGGGTCATTGTAGCATATACTCAGGCTATTTCTTAACATTATTTCTGCCTGTTTATAATATCCGTTATTTAACAGCACTCTTGCACAATATTTATATACCTCTTTATTAAAATTTGATATATATTCCGTATTTTGTATTATCTTTTTTATTTTTTCATTCTGCTCATACAAAAATAATAACTCTAAATCCTGTTCATAAAAATTTCTTACCTGAAAATATGTCGTATTTCCGGAGCGGTTTTCAATTAAATCAACTAAAAACATTAACCAGCCTGCAAACGGACTGGAATCCCGTATTAAATTTAATAATATCTTGGTATTTTCAATATTTCCGATTATAAATTCACAATATGCGCATCCTGCTATATTATTTGCTCTATCAAAATTTTCAAATGCTCTGTCTATCGATTTTTCATACAGTGATATTTTTCCAAGCATATTAAAGCTCCAAGACTCATTTAATGAGCTTAATATCTCTTTTATCTTGAAGCAGTTTTTCTCTTTATAAAAAACTTCATTTATATGCTTTTTATCCATCTTAAAAATTTGGAAGCATATCCTGCATCATTGAATATTTTATCATTTCAGGCGTTATTTTTACATTCCCGTTTTGATATGCCTCAATTAATTTTGTAGAACTGCCTGTATTATATTCTTCAAAGTTATTATCCAAAAACATAGCCATTGCCGATAAATCCTGATTTTGGCGCTGACGCATCAACAAAATATCCCGTGCTGATTTTTCATCTTTAGGAACATAAGCCTTATTCGGCAGAGTGTTCAGCTGAGATTGTTTTGCTTGTGTCTTCTGCTGCATTATAAAATTCTGCGCTTCCGGATGTATATTACCGTATCCGCCGTTTATCAGCTTTTCTATTTCAACTGTATCTTTGTTTTTTGTTTCTCCGGTTTTTGACTTTACAAAATATTCCGTCAAAAACTCAGCCGGATTTGCTCTTAATTCCCGTATCTCCTCATTCGTAAACTCCTGATATTTACATTGCTCTTTATTTTCCATACACATCTTTGCCTGTATTGAATATGATGTCAATTTCGGTACGGAATTTATCTGCACAACTCTATCAAATGCTTCATGCGCTTCTTCTTTCATTGAAATTTTCATATATGAATTGCCTAAATAATACCACGCTACAACATTTGACGGATCGTCTTCCAAATATATTCTTAAATTGGATATACAACCAAGATAATTACCTTTTTTATACTCTGCAATCGCTTTTTTTATTTCGCTCACGTTTTGTGCTGAGGAAGCCGCTGCATATTGAACCGTCATTAATGACACCACTACAGCTATCACAAAACCGAATTTTAAAAACCTTTCCATCTCTTATCCTCTGATTTTTTTCAAATCTATCTTTATTCATATTATACAAATTATATACCCAAATTTACAAAATTATATATGCTGTAAATATTATAGCAAACTTTTTTATAATTTTGCTATTTATACTCATTTTATACTAAATTAACAATTATTTTTCATTCATTAGAATGATTTATTGTTCAATTGTTATGTAAACTTTTGTAACACCATGTATAATATATATTATATATTTGTTGAACAATTTTTTGCGGAGGTTTTATGAAAATTAAAATTAAAGAAACGGCAAAATTTAAAAAAGGCTGGAGCTTATATAAACTTGCCAAAGTTTTAAATCTTCCGCAGCAAACTGTATACTCCTGGGCAAGCGGCCGGACCCAGCCTTCTTACGAAAATATGGATAAGCTCTGTGAAACTCTTTCCTGTACGGTAGATGAATTATTTGAAGCCGAACCTGTCCAGCAAAAGTTAAATCTTGCTGTTAATCAGTAGTCAGCTGTTTTTTAAAAATGCCTGCACTTTTGTATTCATTGATTCCTCTTTTATTTTCCATTCGCCTTTATCATTTTTTCCTACTATAAAATATGCGGGAATTTTATATCCGCTTGTGGACGGTGTTCTCATTGCAACTATCTTATAATCTTTTCCATGAGGCAATATCCTTATATTTGAATAATAATTTTTATATTTCCTTAATTTCATTAATTTTGTCGAACGTTTTGCCTCTGATTTATACCTGTCCAGCGGTATATTGACCGATTGACAAGTTCCGTCATCTTTTTCCACCACCCTTATTATTCTTGCATTGTCCGTATAATAATTAAAATATCCGTTATCATAACTGTTTGCAGCCGTTACATATTGATTGAAAAACTGCTCCACATCATCCGTTTCGTTTGCACCCGCACTTATTCCGCATAAAATTATCAACATCAATATTACTAAAGTCCCTTTCATAATTTCTCCATATCAATAATTCTTAAACACAAATCATTCCCATTTTTATCCGGATTAATCCGCTTTTCATCCGATAACTGATTAATTAATATTTCGTTACATAATGTCAATACTTATATGTTTTTTGTTTTTAAGTTTATGAAAGGAAATATGGAGATACTGTTATATGAGTGATATGAAATTATTACCGGCAGCTATAGACCGCTATGACGGCGTTATTGAAACACCTCAAGGTCCTAAAGCCGTGATTCTTACTCAAGAATCTGATACTGATACTTATAATTATAATTCCAAGCCTAAAACCAATGTTCAAGGATATATGGCTGCAGGAATCGGCACTATGGGAGTTGCAGGCACAGCTTATAAATTTTCTAAAGGTTTAATTCAAAAAGGAGTTAATCAGATTGAAAAAGAGGTCGGCAGCTACTTTGCTGAAATCGGTAAAAATTTTAAAGGAATTCCTAATGCACTGAAAGTCAACGCAAAATACTTTGGTGCAATCGCTGCAGCAATTGCATCAGGTCTGCTTTTCTTTAAAGATTCCGATAAAGATGGACAGCTTGATATTTTCGAAGCCTGCAAAAGATTTGCTAATCCTGATGATTCTATTGATTGATTGAAATATAAAAAAACAGCCTGCTTTTAAGCAGGCTGTTTTTCATTTTTATACTGCTACTCGATTGTATAATCGGTTAATTCAGGAGTACCGAACATCCCTTCTATTTCTTCGAGAATTGCAGACGGTTTTCTTGCATTATTCTTTTCTGCTGCACGCTTTTGTGCTTCCCTGTCTTTCTCTTCCGAGGCATTTGTCAAGTGATAGAATCCCGTACCTGCCGGTATTAATCTGCCTATTATAACATTTTCTTTCAATCCCCTTAACAAGTCCCGCTTGCCTTCAACTGCCGCTTCCGTAAGAATTCTTGTAGTTTCCTGAAATGAAGCTGCCGATATAAAACTTTCGGTATTCAAACTCGCTTTTGTAATACCTAACAATACAGGTTCATAAACAGCTTCCTGTCCGCCTGCTTCTTTTACTGCAGCATTTTCCTGCTCTACTGTTTTGTATTCCAAAAACTCGCCGGGCAATAACCTTGTATCTCCTGATTCTATTATTTTTACTTTCTTTGTCATCTGCCGTACAATAACTTCTACATGCTTATCGGCAATATCAACACCTTGCGAACGATATACTCTCTGCACTTCATCTACAAGATACTGCTGGGCAGCCTCTACACCGTTTAATCTTATAACATCGTGAGGATTTAACGGCCCGCCCGTCAACGGCTGACCTGCTTTAATATCCTGTCCGTCCGCCACTATAAGGTTTGAATCGATTGAATATTTTACTTCCTGACGACCTGACTCGCCGGTTAAGAATAATCGGGGTACATCATCTTCTATCTCTATCTCGGCTTTGCCTGCATACTCTGCAACTACAGCAGAATCCTTTGATTTCCTTGCTTCAAGTAATTCTTCAACACGAGGCAGACCTTGCACGATATCGCCTGTCTTTTGTCTTTCAAATACCAATGTAGCAATCATATCGCCTCTGTTTACGAGCGACCCGTTTGCTACCTGAAGCATAGTTCCGGGGCTGATTAAGTATGGACGGCCTGCCCTTAATGTAATTGAATCTTTCTCAACCTTAACTACTAATCCCGAAATAGGAGATGTTTCACCGCTCTGGGAAATCACCGTATCCATCTTTATTAATTGATGTTCTTTTACTATCGGTTTTGATTTTAATGCAATTTTAGTTTCGCAATTCTCGGATACCAACAACAGTCTTCTTACATCCTGATTATTATCTTTTATACTTGCAACTGCATCATTTACTGCAAGAACCTGAGTTTTTGCAACGGGAGTTTTCGGTTCGATTACCTGTCCTTCCTTAACAAGAAGCTCCGTCTGCATTGAAGCCGACACTGTGCTTTCCGTATCTCTCCTTACAATTAATGTTTCAAGCACAACTATCTTTAAATTGTTATTTTCGTCCAATTCGACTAAACCTTTTAAATGGCTTAAATATCCGTCCATTTGAAGCACTAAACTTGTTCTTGTTAATACACCTCCGTCTAAATTCCTGACCCTTGCTCCGTCTTTAAATTGAAGCTGAGTTACGGGAACTAAGTCTATTGCTTCATCAGTCGAATTAAATTTGATTGAAACATCTTTTGTTTCTATTTTGAATTTTTGTATTGGTCTTACAAGTATTTGAACAGGCTGATTTGAAATAGATTTTTCATCCAATGAAACAACGCCTAAATCTTCTTCTAAGTCATCTATATCTTCTTCTATTGTATCTCTCTCATTATCTAAAATTGTTACAATAGAATCTTCTTCTACCGTAATTTTAGGTGCAATTTCACTGCCCGCCGGCACGACTTCGCCTTCATATACTTTTAATTCGCTTATACTGTTTAAATTATATACAGCTCCGGGTCTTATTACGACTTCATGTATCATATCATTGAATTCTTTTATCTCAACAATACCGTCTATATGCGCATATAAGTCCTTTACTACCTCAGTGCCTGCAGTTACATAAGCCCCCGATTCAACCATCTTCAGCGAAGAATCCTTATTTACCTGATGAATTTCATCCGGAATAAATATTACTTCCCCCGGTTTTGTTATAATTTGATTTTCATCGACTTCTACACCGTTATACCTTATTTCTCCGCTCGATGGAACGGTATATTCCTCGTTTATCAGCTCTGCTATTATCATACCGCTTTCGACTATAGTATCTATAGGTGCTTTTACAATATACTTTTCACCGGTTTTATCAACCGTCCAGATTTGTTCTTTTTTAGTTTGTTCAAATGAAGCGTTCGCAGCTGATATTGAAGCTATTACAATTGTCAGCTCTTTACCTTCCACTATTTTTTTGATTTTTTTACCGTCAAAACTTACATTTTCTACCTGTAAATCATCTCCGATTCTAACCTCCCCGCCATGCTCGGAAATAATATGTATTTCTGCAAGTTTATCACCTTTAGCTACAGCTTTTCCATCTTCTACAAGAATTGTTGAACCGCCCGGAAGATTATAAACATCTCCGCCTAATACCCATACTATCCCGTTTTTATTTGCAGTCCTCGAAATATTACCCTGTCTGTCCTTCTTTTCATCCGCAATAAAATCTTCAAATACAATCTCGCCCGATAAATCAGATGTAATATCTTTTGTAGCTTTTTCAGTCAAACGGCTTCCGCTGCCGCCCGAAGATGGTTCATAAACAGCAATTTTATCGCCTTTTTTAATTTCCTGACCTTCATGCACATATAAAATTGCACCCGACGGAATATGATATTTCTTAGATTTAGCGCCTTTTATTTCCAAATCAGATTCTTGCAGCGTAATGGCAACATTATCACCGTGTCTTGTTCTTTGCTCTCTTGTGAATACTTTATTAACCGCCTTGCCGTCTATATCTGCTATGATTTCTTTCATAGCTCCGGCACCCTTGAACACGCCGCCCGTATGGAAAGTTCTCATTGTCAATTGAGTTCCGGGTTCGCCTATTGACTGTGCTGCAATAATACCTATAGCTTCACCAACATCAACAAGTTTTTGAGTCGTCATTGCCCAGCCGTAGCATTTTTGGCATATTCCATACTCTAATTCGCAGGTTAAAGGCGAACGAACTAACAGTTTATGCAGGTCTAACGATTTGATTTTTCTTATATCATTTCTGTCTATTGTTGTATTTGCGGAAATTATAACATTACCGTCTTTGTCTTTTATGTCTTCGGCAATTGTTCTTCCCAGCAGTCTTTCGGTCAGCGGCGCAACTATTTTTTCGCCGTCCGATATATCGGTCATTACGATGCCTTTATGCGTACCGCAGTCGTGATCTCTTATAATTACATCCTGTGCAACATCTACAAGACGCCTTGTCAAATATCCGGAATCGGCAGTTTTTAAAGCTGTATCAACGAGCCCCTTTCTTGCGCCGTATGATGAAATTATATACTCCGTAACGGATAAACCTTCTTTAAAGTTTGATTTAATAGGCAGGTCAATAATTTGACCCTGTGCATCAGCCATCAAGCCTCTCATACCTACAAGCTGAGATACCTGTGATACATTGCCCCTTGCACCGGAAAATGCCATCATATATACGGGATTTAACCGGTCAAAATTTTCAACAACCCTTGCCGTCAGCTTTGAAGTTGTTTCAGACCAAGTATCTATGACTTTTGTATATCTTTCCACTTCCGTTATATCACCCTTTAAATACCTGTGAGTAGATTTTTCAATCTCTCTTTCCGCTTCATTTAAAAGTTCTTTTTTATCCTCAGGCACCGATAAATCCTCAATTGAGATTGTAGTACCTGATTTTGTCGCATACTTGTATCCTAAATTTTTAAGATTATCTGCCAAATTTGCAGTTTTAGCACCGCCAAATTCAAGATATACCTGCGCTAATAATTTATTTATCGACTTTTTATTCACCTGTTCATTGATAAAATCAAAAGATTTTTTTGTATTTTTATGTGCCATTGTATCCATGTTATTTTCATCCTTAAATTATAATTATGATGCTAATATTGCATTTCTTACGGTTTCATTGAATATAATCCTTCCGACGGTTGTTACAAACCTTTCACCCTGCTCGCCCCGCACGGTTATTCTGTCATGCAGCTTTATTACGCCGGTTTCGTGGGCTGCTACGGCATCTTCAAAACTATAGAAGTATCTCATCTCATCATTATCAGATTCTTCATCCATTAATGTTAAATAATACATACCTAAAACCATATCCTGCGATGCCGCTATAATCGGCTTACCCGTTGCGGGCGCTAATATATTATTGGTCGCAAGCATTAACATTCTTGCTTCCGTCTGTGCTTCTATTGACAAAGGCACGTGTACAGCCATCTGATCGCCGTCAAAATCCGCATTAAATGCGGTACATACCAGCGGATGTAATTGAATAGCCCTGCCTTCAACCAATACAGGTTCAAATGCCTGAATGCCCAGCCTGTGAAGGGTCGGCGCACGGTTTAATAATACCGGATGCCCCTGAATTACTTCTTCCAATATATCCCATACAACAGCTTCCGATCTTTCAATCTTCTTTTTAGCTGATTTTATATTCTGTACAAAACCTCGTTCTATTAATTTATTAACGACAAACGGCTTAAATAATTCAATTGCCATTTCTTTCGGAAGCCCGCATTGGTTTAACTTCAGCATAGGACCTACCACAATTACCGAACGGCCGGAATAATCAACACGTTTACCCAGCAGATTTTGCCTGAAACGCCCCTGTTTGCCTTCTATAATATTACTCAATGACTTCAGCGGCCTGTTGCTCGGACCTACTACCGTTCTTCCGCGTCTTCCGTTATCGATTAAAGAATCAACCGCTTCTTGAAGCATTCTCTTTTCATTTCTTACAATGATTTCCGGAGCACCCATTTCCAGCAGCCTTAATAAACGGTTATTTCTGTTTATTACACGTCTGTATAAATCGTTTAAATCAGATGTTGCAAATCTGCCTCCGTCTAATTGAACCATAGGTCTTAAATCAGGAGGCGTTACGGGCAGTACATCCATTATCATCCATGTAGGCTCTGTATGGCTTTCTATTAAAGATTCAACCAACCTTAATCTTTTAATTAATTTTGCTTTTCTCTGTACGGAACCTGATAACCCCGATAATTCGCCTCTTATTGATTCTGCCATTTCCTGAAGCGATATTTCGCCAAGCAGTTCTTTTATTGCTTCAGCGCCTATCCCCACTTTTAATTGGGAATCTTCATGCTCTAACATGTAATCATCATATTCTTCTTCAGATAACAGCTGGTATTTTTTAAACTCACTATCGGCGGCATCAATTACCACATAGTTATTAAAGTATATAACCTGCTCTAAATCTTTTAATGTCATATCCAGCAGCAGCCCGAGATAACTCGGTATGCCCTTTAAAAACCATATATGGCTTACCGGAGCAGCTAACTTAATATGCCCCATTCTGTGCCGTCTTACTTTGGAATCCGTAACTTCAACACCGCATCTTTCACAGATAATACCTTTATGCCTTACCCGTTTATATTTGCCGCAGTAACATTCCCAATCCTTTGTAGGTCCGAATATTCTTTCGCAGAACAAACCGTCCCTTTCAGGCTTCAATGTGCGGTAATTTATTGTTTCCGGCTTTGTTACTTCGCCATACGACCATTTCAGCACACGCTCCGGCGATGCTATGCTTATTCGTATATAATCAAAATAATCTATACTTGTAGACAATTTATTATCTCCTTTAACATTTTCTTTAAGATTTATGTTTCGGTATAAACCTGAAACGAATTACTCTTTAAATGAACTTTGCGTATCTAAAAAGCTGATATTTAACAATTCCGAATCGATGTCCGAAAGAATTCTCTTTGGCGCAGTCTTTCTTAAATCATCAGTATCAGACATTAAATCAACTTCCTCGCCGCTCTTTTTAGATACCGATATATCCAAACCAATACTTTGCAGCTCTCTTACAAGTACTTTGAATGATTCGGGAATACCGGGACGTGGTATGTTATCACCCTTGACAATCGCTTCATAAGCTCTGGAACGACCGTTTACATCATCAGATTTAATAGTCAGCATCTCCTGCAGAGTATATGCTGCGCCATATGCTTCCAATGCCCAGACTTCCATTTCTCCAAATCTCTGTCCGCCAAATTGAGCTTTCCCGCCTAACGGCTGCTGGGTTACCAATGAGTATGGACCTGTACTTCTTGCATGAATTTTATCGTCTACCAGATGAACTAATTTTAAGAAGTATGTAATACCGACTGATACAGGTCTGTCAAACGGCTCACCCGTTCTTCCGTCATACAGCTGGACCTTGCCGTCTTCTCCGACCCAGTCGCAGCCGCATTCTTTTATACCTCTCAATAATTCATATTTTGTAGATATTTCTGATTTATTTTCGCCATACATTTCATCAAATGACGGAGCTTCATAATAATCGCCCGTCAGATAAGAAGCTAAACCGAGCAGACATTCATAAGTCTGGCCTACATTCATACGAGAAGGCACGCCTAAAGGATTAAGCACTATATCTACAGGCGTTCCGTCCGGTAAAAACGGCATATCTTCTTTCGGAAGTATTCTTGAAACTATGCCTTTGTTTCCATGCCGTCCCGCAAGTTTATCACCTACCGAAACTTTACGTTTTTGTGCTATATAAACTTTAATTAAGGTATTCGCTCCCGGAAGAAGCTCATCGCCCTTTTCACGGTCAAATACTTTTACATCGACTACACGCCCGCCTTCGCCATGCGGAACTCTTAACGAATTATCTTTTACATCTCTCGCTTTTTCGGCAAATATTGCTCTTAACAGTTTTTCTTCGGGGGGATGTTCAGATTCGCCTTTTGGAGTTACTTTCCCGACCAATATATCATCGGCATAGACTCTCGCACCAATCCTTACTATACCTCTTTCATCCAAATGCCTGAGGGATTCTTCAGAAACATTAGGAACTTCCCTTGTAATTTCTTCAGGACCCAATTTAGTCTGCCTTGCTTCGATTTCCAGCTTTTCTATATGCAGTGAAGTAAACACATCGTCATATACACATCTTTCACTTAGAAGAATAGCATCTTCGAAATTATATCCTTCCCAAGGCATATAAGCGACAAGTACATTTTTGCCTAACGAAAGCTCTCCGTAATGAGTTGAAGCGCCATCGGCAATTACATCGCCTGCTTTTACTTCCATACCTTCCGATACAATCGGTTTTTGGTTTATACAGGTATCTTGATTACTCCTTACATATTTCATTAACTGATATTTGTGTAATTTGCCTGATTTATCTTTTATCCAGATTTCCTCGCCCACTACTTTTACAACTGTGCCGTCTACATCGGAAACAACGACCATGCAAGAGTCCTTTGCAGCTCTTTTTTCAAGCCCCGTAGCAACTACCGGCCTGTCTGTTATCAATAGCGGAACAGCCTGACGCTGCATATTCGACCCCATCAGCGCACGATTGGCATCATCATGTTCTATAAACGGAATTACCGATGTTGCAACCGAAATAACCTGTATGGGAGATACCCCCATATAGTCAACTCTTTTTGACTCGCCCATTGTAAATTCCGATTTATAGCGAATCGGCACATATTGAGCCTTAATGCTTCTGTCTTCATTTAATGTTAAATCCGAAGGTGCAACACGGAAATTTTCTTCTTCATCAGCGCTCATATAATGTACTTCATTTGTTACTATGCCGTCTTTTACAACAAAATAGGGCGTTTCGATAAATCCGTATTCGTTGACTCTTGCATGAGTAGCCAATGAGCCTATCAAACCTGCATTAGGACCTTCGGGAGTTTCTATAGGACATATTCTTCCGTAATGCGACGGATGAATATCACGAACTGCAAACCCGGCCCTCTCCCTGACCAGACCGCCCGGTCCCAAAGCCGATATACGCCTTTTATGCGTCAGCTCTGATAAAGGATTAACCTGATCCATAAACTGCGATAGCTGTGATGAACCAAAAAATTCTTTTAAAGAAGCAACCAGAGGCTTTGTATTCAACAAACCCAAAGGAGTTAATGTTTCGGAATTCTGCAGTGTCATCCTTTCTTTTACAATTCTTTCAATTCTCGAAAGCCCGACTCTGAACTGATTTTGCAACAGCTCTCCGACACTTCGTATTCTTCTGTTGCCTAAATGGTCAATATCATCACAGCTTCCTTCGTCGTATGTCAAATTTATTAAATACTCGACCGCTGCAACCAAATCTTGTATTGTTAATGTTCTCTGAGTTTCAGCTATGTTTAAGTTTAATTTTTTATTCAGCTTGTAGCGTCCTACTCTGCCTATATCATATTTTTTATCATCAAAAAATCTTGACTCGATTATTGAACGCCCGCCTGCTGCGGATGCCGGATCCCCGGGTCTTAATTTCTTGTAGACTTCTATTAATGCTTCATCGGTTGTTTCTGCCGTATCTTTTTCTAAGGTTTTTTTCAAAAATTCAAAATGGGTAAACAAGGTTTCCATTTCGGAAACTGTTATTCCTAATGCTTTTAATAATGTCGTTGCTAAGATTTTCCTGTTTTTATCTATTTTTACATAGATAACATCGTTAGCATCCGTTTCAATCTTCATCCATGCGCCCCTGTTCGGTATCAAAGTCGCATTAAACAGCCTTTTGCCGGTCGGAGAAATTTCACGTTTATAATATATTCCGGGTGAGCGTACAATCTGCGATACAACTACACGCTCCGCACCATTTACAATAAACGTGCCTTTATTTGTCATTGTAGGTATATCGCCGATATATACTTCCTGTTCTTTTATTTCACCCGTATCACGATTAACAAGGCGGACCATTACCCTTAATTGTTTAGCATAAGTAGCATCATGGATTCTTGCTTCTTCCAAAGAATACTTCGGATTATCAAATGTATAATTCGGAAGAAAATGTAGCTCTAATCTGCCTGTATAGTCTTTAATCGGAGAGTAAGAAAGAAATTCCTCTTTTAAACCTTCTTTTAAAAACCATTCAAATGACTTTTTCTGAATTTCAATTAAATCCGGTAAATCATCCAATCTTGTTCTTGGCATGCCCATCGGAGTTATTCTTTCAGAATACTTTTTCTTTAACATTCATTCACCTCTCGTTATGTGGTGTACTACAACTTATATAAAATTTTTTATTGATTGCATAAAGAAACTGATTTTGTATAAAAATCCGCACTATTATAAAATCATACTCGCTGAAACATTCCAGTCAAGAAAAATAACCCCTTTTTATACTTTTGTTTTAAGAATTATTAACATTACAATCAAATGCAGATTAGAATAGGTTAAAACTCTTGAAATTATTGGCTTTAACTGTCAAGCCCCTATTTTTTACTATTTTTTGGCTGTGTTTTTCTAAACATCTGTTCTGGTTTGATTTTCCGGTATTTTTCAACTATGCAATCCGTTTATCCGAAAGATGTATTTTTAATTTATAGCATTATTCAATTAACAGTATGGTAAAAATATTATTCAAATGTTATAATTTTTCCGCTTATGAATATAAAATTTTTGAAATTCAATAAACCGGTAAAGTCAGCTGCGGCTATATTTTTTTTATGTTCGGCATTGATTGGAATTTTAGCATTTATAGCCATTAATAATGTTCAAAATAAAATTGATAATCTTTATGCCGATTTTGCTCAAATCACCACTAACATAATTGCGGATGAAACTGCCGGAATTAACGGAATATCTCAGGATATGCGCTCCTCCGTTTTTTCGGAGTTTTTAAACCTTAATAATGATATTTCTTTTATAGAATACAGAGATGCAAATAATAATATTATCTATTCTTCAAAAACTGATTTTCCTGTTAATGACAAGGAAACCGTAATCAGCGTAAGTGCGCCCGTAATCAATAAAGATATTTCAGGCTGCATTACGGTCGGTATGAGAGGGAAAAGTGCTTCTGAAGCAAATTCTGAGGCATTAAAGGAGCTTCTCGCCTGTTTTATCGTTTTATGGCTGGTATTAGTATTATTTTTGGTAATAAATTATATTATGGTATCTAAAGAGCTTAAGAAATTTTATACGGGTGTCAAACAGATATCTACAGGTAAATTCGGCTACAGGCTTGAATCCGAGAATATGAAAGAATTATCGGAAGCCTTTAATGATATGTCTGACATACTTTCAAAATACGAAGAACAAAACATCGAACAGCTCACGCTCGAAAGGAATAAACTTGAAGCAGTTCTTATGAGTATTATAAACGGAGTAATCGTCTGCGACAATTTTGATAATGTTGTGCTTGCAAATTCTGCCGCACTTAAAATGCTTGATACGGACGAACAGCATTTTTTAAATACCAAAATTCAAGATTATATTGATTATCACGGACAGAAATGTTTTTTGGAAAAAATTGAAGAGTTTAAAGATACCCCGTTAAGCATTATCGAACAAAAACCGATTGAATTTAATATTGAAGCAGGCAAATTAACCATAAAAGCAATGATTTCGCCTATGTTTTCAAAGCAGATGGATTATGTAGGCTATATAGTTGTGCTTCTTGATATTACAAGGGAAACCGAAGTTAATAAACTCAAAAATACTTTTATTTCAAATGTTTCGCACGAGCTTAGAACGCCGGTTACGGTTTTAAGAACTTATATTGATACTCTCTGCAACAATGCCGATGATTTTGATGAAAAAACAAAATCCGAATTTATACATACAATAGATATAGAAGCTAAAAGACTTCATGCCATGGTTAATGATATCTTGGATTTTTCAAGGCTTGAATCGGGAAATGTGAGTTTAAAAAAGCAATATACAAATATTGAAAATCTTATTAAGCAGAATATTAACTCCATAAGCATTTTGGCTCTTGAAAAGAACATACATATCAATTTTGAAAAATCGGAAAAAATTCCCGATATACCTGTTAATGTTGAAAGTATGGACAGAGTTATCCGAAACCTGCTTTCTAATGCAATTAAATATTCTCCGGACGGAAAAGACATCCTTATAAGAGTAAAAATATCGGATGATAAAAACTGCGTTCAAATTGAATTTATTGATAACGGAATAGGTATTGCAAAAGAACATCTTGAAAAAATATTCGACAGATTCTACCGCATCGAAAATGCTGCACATACAATAAAAGGAACAGGTTTAGGGCTTCATCTTGTGAAAATGACAATTGAAAAATATCATCAGGGAAAAATTACCGTTTCAAGCATTGAAGGCAAAGGCTCGACATTTACGGTATTTCTCCCGTTGACAGCTGATGAAGCCGAATTGGAATAGCATATAAAATCCAAGGGAAAACAGGAGTTAAACCCTGATTTTTCAGAGCTTTTAAAGCATATACAAATATTCAAACAGAATATTATAAAATTATTCTGATTTTATTTACAGCTATTTTTATTAATTAAATTCGGAATAATCATAAAGCAGCAAAATTCATAAAAAATACCGTATTCTATTAAATTATGTAAATTTTTGTAAATAAGAATATATGTTTGTTCATTATTTTTATTAATCTGTATAATTATTTTCAAATAATTAATTTTATGAATTTATTAAAAGTAATAACAAAAAAAGGAGAAAAAAATATGAAAAAAACAACTGATATTTTTAACAAGAATACTATGGAAAATAATCCGTCTAAAAAGCAGGCGGATGAAAAGCGAAACGAACAGCTTGAATCTTTAATTATATCTTTAGGGAGTATTTTATCAATGAGTAAAAGTTTAGTCGTATGTCTGGATATTCTTATCAGCGATGAAATAAATTCAGATAAAAGTGATATTGAAAATTTAATTATTGTACTGAAAAGTCAGCTTAATGAAGCTCTTGAAGAATATGAAAAACTTGAAAGGTATCTGGAGATATAATATTTTCATAAATTTGTAATTTCCGAAAAATTTCAACTTTTATTATAAAAAGCATTCTGCCCAATCTTTTTTTGAGTAAAAACAGAAAATATAATGGTATAATATAAGAAAGGAGGGGGTTATGAAGCAGTTTATCGGATATTTTATAGCAGCTATTCTGGTTATTATAGCAGTAGTCAGCGATATAAGAATGGTTCAAAATTTTATATAGCCGGCTTTATTGACAGCGGAATTGCGGACGGATGAAGTGAAACAAGTCCGGTAAGCGGATTTTGCGCAGGGCGAAGCATAGCGTAGTCCCGAAGTAGCAAAAACAAAAGCAAACGACAGCGACATCGGAATTGCGGACGGATAAAATCCGGCAAGCGAGCAGCGGCGGAGTGGAAGAATT
>CAZBFV010000026.1:0-29964 GCA_964491345.1 uncultured Muribaculaceae bacterium | reverse complement strand
TTTTGAAAGTTAATTTTTTGCGGCACTTATTGTTTCACTCCGTCCGCAATTCCGCTCTCTTGGAATTGCTTAATCGCTCGCAGGTTAGGACTACGCTACAGAATTACTTTAACAAGTAATTCTTCCGCTCCGCCGCTGCTCGCTTTACGGAACTGCGCTTCGCTCCGTCCGTCCGCAATTCCGCTATTTAGATGGTTTTTTAGCCGGCTTTTTCTGCTTCAATTCGGAGTTTGCTTTGGCTTTTGAGTTCAGCTGAATCCTTTTAACAGAATGTACATCAGGAAGCGACTGAAAAGCATTAATTACGGCATTCAGGTTCTCTATGCCGTTTACTTCGACTCCAAGTTCTATAATGCCGATTTTTTTTGTACTGCTTGTCTTTACGTTTGCATAGGTTATATTTGTATTACAGTCTGCCGCTTTAACCAAAATATCCTTTAACATTCCCATTTTATCAACACAATTTATCCTTATCGATGTAACATAAGTCTTATTTGGCGTTTCGGTATTCTTCCAGCTTATTTTCATAAGTCGTTCTTCGGGAATTGTATCTAGTGAAGGACAGTCTATTCTGTGAACAGAAACACCCTTCCCCCTCGTTACTACGCCTGCAATATGCTCTCCGGGTACAGGAGAACAGCATTTTGCAAAATTATAAAGCATTCCTTCTAAGCCCGCTATTTCATCTTTATAATGGCTTTTCTTCTTTGCCTGAATATATTGATTTGAAGAATCTTGATTAGATTTTTTTATTCTGCTTGTTACTTTTGCGGTTGTTGTTTCTCCGTTTCCGATTGCCGCAAGCATATCCTCTACGGTTAAGTAGTTAAGAATTTTCGCTGCTTCAAGCAAATGACCGTTTTTCAAACTCTCATCATAGACGGTTTTTGTAAGCTCCTGCTCAAGCATAGTCTTTCCCTTGAGAATATTTTCTTCTTTATTATGCTTCTTAAACCACTGCCTTATTTTGGATTGCGCCTGTTTGGTAACGCAGAATTTCAGCCAGTGAAGTTTTGGCGTGCCTGTTTTGGATGTAAAAAGTTCAACTATATCTCCGTTATTTAATTTAGTATCAAGCTGGGCTATCCTTCCGTTAATTAATGCTCCCGTTGTTTTATATCCTACTTCGGAGTGTATTCTGAATGCAAAATCTATGGGGGTCGCATTCAATGGCAAATCAATAATATCCCCCATCGGAGTAAATGCAAAAACCTGATTGCCAAACAGGTCAAGTTTTACTTTTTCAACAAATTCATTTGCGTTAGAGGCTTCCTTATCAAGTTCAATCATTTGATGCATCCATGAAAATTTAATATCATCTGCCGAACCTGCTTTTATTGAACCGCTTTCTTTATATTTCCAGTGTGCCGCAACACCGTATTCGGCAACCTTATGCATTTCAACCGTTCTTATTTGAACTTCAAGCGGTTTTTGTTTAGGACCTATTACTGAAGTATGAAGCGATTTATAACCGTTGCCTTTCGGCATTGCAATATAGTCTTTAAATCTTCCGGGGATTGGCTTAAACAGGGAATGTATTATTCCCAGCACCTCGTAACATTGACGCTCCGTTTCAACAATTACCCTTACTGCCGTAATATCATACAAATCATTAAATGCTACATTTAACCGCTGCATTTTTTTATAAATACTGTAATAGTGCTTTGCCCGCCCAGTGATTTCAGCGTTGATTTCGTTTTTTTTAAGACTTTCCGATATCTCGTCTATAAGCAGTTTAACGGTATTCTCACGCTCTAATTTTTTTTGCGCAACCAATTTTGCTATTTCAAAATATTTTTCGGGATTTAAATATCTTAAAGATAAATCTTCAAGTTCCGCTTTAATTCTGCCTATGCCTAATCTGTTTGCCAGCGGAGCAAATATATCCAATGTTTCCTGTGCTATTCTTACCTGCTTTACCGGTGTCATATAGTTTAAAGTTCTCATATTATGAAGCCGGTCTGCCAGCTTCAAAAGAATAACCCTTACATCCTTTGCCATTGCAATAAACATTCTTCTGAAACTTTCTGCCTGTCTTTCTTCTTTGGACTTAAACTGATATTTATCAAGTTTTGTTACGCCTAATACTAAATTTAATACATCTTCCCCAAATTCTTCCCCGAGCTGTTCGGGCGTAACTCCGGTATCTTCTATTGTGTCATGCAATATTGCAGCCATTAAAGTATGTTTATCAACTTTTAATGTGGCAAGTATCTTTGCAACCTCGACGGGATGTATTATATAGGGTTCTTCGCTTACTCTGTACTGCCCCTTATGCAGTTTTTCCGCAAATTTATACGCTTTATATATTTCGGCTATATCTTCTTCAGAGCGGTTCTGTTCTCTTAATATTTTTTCAAAATCCGTAAATATACTTTCTTCTGCCATAATCACCCCCGTTCTCCGTCATAATTCTACACTGTAATTATTAATTTTTCCAGTTATTTTAAAATAATTGCTTCAATTAGTGTATAATTATGGAATGATATGTAATTTTTTATCCTCAAATAAAGACGGGGTAATATTATCCGTTAAATTAATTCCTTCTTCTTCATTTTCTAAAATTGCAGATTACAATGAAGAATATATAAGAATAAAAATTTCTTCTCCTCCGGTTGATAACAGAGCAAACAATGAATTAATAGCTTTCTGCTCGAAGTTATTGGATATTAATAAATCCAATATTAAAATTATATCGGGCGAAAAATCAAAAATTAAAAAAATTCTCTTTGTAAACCAAAATATTCAGGATATTACAAAAAAAATCATGTTTGTGTTAAACTCTCTTTAGAAGAATAATAAGGAACTTAAAATGCTTACTTTAGTATGGGTTATACAAATTATATCCGCCGTTCTGCTGATATGTCTGGTTCTTCTCCATTCGCCCAAAGGCGACGGATTAGGCGCTATAGGCGGAGCTGCTAATCTTTTTACGACATCGCAGAAAAGCGCCGAAAAAGGCTTAAATCATATTACCTATGTGCTGTCCTCCATATTTTTGATTTGTTCATTTATTACAGGATACCATTTATTCGGCTGAGTCTGCTGAATAATTAAAACAGAAAGACGGGCGGTTTTGTTTGTCCGTCCGGTTTTGCTTTTTACTGCTTTTTTATTATAAAATGCCTTTTGTTGAAGGAATTTCATCCGTATTTTTTTCATCAAAAGAAACCGCTGTTTTTAGCGCTCTTGCAAATGATTTAAACATTGCCTCTATTATATGGTGAGAGTCTGTCCCGTCCATCATCTTTATATGGATTGTCATATGTGCAGACTGTGCAAAACTTGAGAAAAAATGAGGTATTATATTTGTTTCCATATCCGATACTCTTTCATCTTTTATATCCGCAGTGATTTTTGAAAATATTCTGCCCGATAAATCAGCAGCAGAAAGTACAAGTGCTTCATCCATTGGCAAAATACTTTCTCCGTACCTTTTTATGCCGTTTTTACCGCCTAAAGCCTCATTTAATGCACTCCCAAGCGTAACTGCAACATCTTCAACCGTATGATGAGGTTCTTTATCAATCGAATTAACGCTTATTTCCATATCAAAACCGCTGTGATATGCCAATTGTTCAAGCATATGATTGAAAAATAAAATTCCCGTATCTATTTTATGTAAACCGCTGCCGTCAAGATTGAGTTTAACTTTAATCTCCGTTTCGCCCGTTTTTCTTTCTTTAATACACTGCCGCATCATATTTCTCCAATACTGTTTTTATGTCATTTACGGATTTTATCACAAAATCGGCTCCGGTAATTTCCATCAGATTTAAAAGCTCATTCGATTTATCTTTTGGAGGCAATACTCCTACCGCTTTATATCCTGCACTCTTTGCAGCTTTTATATCGTCCGTGGTATCTCCAAAATAGTAATATGTATCTGATATTGTCTGCTCCTTTATCAAATTTAAGCCGTAAGGGTCCGGCTTTTCCATATTCTCAGGCACATCATCCAAAGTCTTTATAACGGAAAATAAATCTGCAATATTAAATTTTTTTAATGTATATATTGCTTCATAATAGGGACGCCCCGTATATATTGCGAGATTATAATTTTTTGATAATTCTGATAAAAGCTCCGTATTAAATAAAATTGTTTCATTATTTATAAGCCCTCTGCCTTCAGCCCAATATATGGATTGAAAAGTATCCGTTATATCTTTACGGCTTATGTTAAAACCTGATTTATTCAATAAGTATCGGGTTAAATTCCAGTCATTATTAAATCCGCCCTGATTTTTTACCTTCTGGATATCCTCAGGGCTTATTTGTCTGCCTGAGTATTTTTCAAATGTTTTTTGAACGGCAGTTCTGTATGACCCGCTTGAATCAATCAAAACTCCGTCCATATCAAAAACAAGCATGGTTTTTTTATTTAAAGCATTTTTTATTTTTTCAAGCCCTTTTCTGTCTGGTATTGTAATTCTTAAATGATTTTCTAAAACACTTTGATTTTTAAATGATTTGACGATAATATTCTGCTGTTTCAGCTTTTTATAAACATAATCCGCTTTATTTTTAAAATCTGCAAGCAGAAAGTTTGCTTCGGAATTGTACACGACAGCTCCGAGATTTTCAAAATATGACTTAAGTTCTCTTTTTGACTCAATAATTTCGGATTTAATTTGTTCAAAATATTCAATGTCATCTAAAGCGGCAATTCCCGCTTTTACTGCCAAAGCATTCACACTGAAAGGACTTACAACTTTTTTCAGGTTCTGTATATTTTCCGCACTGCTTATTATACAGCCTAAACGCATGCCTGCAAGCGCAAAGTCTTTTGAAAACGACCTTACAATAAAAAGATTATCATAATTTTTTATATAATTTACGCAGGAATTTCCTTGATAATTTGCATAGGTTTCATCGATTATAACAGCCTTATCTTTTGATGATTGAAGAATTTTAACCAAATCATCTTCGTTAATAGTACTGCCTGTAGGATTATTTGGCGAAGCAAGATAAACAATACCGATATTTTTATTGCAAAGCGCCTTGACAAAATCTTGAACGGGAAATATCCACTTTTTTTTAAACGGCACTTTAATTACACTTCCGCCTTGAATTTGGGCATATATTCCGGGCATGGAAAAGGAAACATCAAGAGTAAGCAAAGCACTGCCGTTTTCTAAATACGTCTGGATAATGGACTGCACAGCTTCATCTGCGCCGTTTGTAACTTTTATATTATCAATAGAGCAGTTATTATAATCTGCAATCTTTTGAGATAATCCGCCGTAAAACGGATAAAAGCTGATATCTTTCTTGCTGCATGAACTTAAAGCCTTGAGAACTTTTGGAGAAGGTCCGTAATTATTTTCATTGCTGTCTATCTTAACATCCCATGATTTTTCATACATAGGAACAAAATATCCGTCAAGATTTTGCACTGATTTTTTCGGCTTAATCATGATATTCTCTTATTTAACATAATAATCGGCATTTACACTGACTCTGACCGTAACTTTGCCTGCTTCAACGGGAGTGGAAACAGCTTCTTCAACTCCTCCCGTATCTGCTGCAACGGCCATATTGTAGAATCTTCCGTTTGATATTGCCATATTAGAGCTGCAGCTTGTGCTGACCGATTTTATACCGTCTAAAGAAGCCCCTGATGCGGATGCTATACCGGAAGCCTGTAATTTTAGCTCCTTCATAAGCTCAGGATACACATTTTGGCAGACAGAAGCGGAATTTTCGTAAGTATATGATAAATTATCCGTCCTGTTTGCTCCGTTTGCAATTGCAGTATCGATTATCTTTGCAATATTCTTAATATCTTTAGTGTTGACCGTAACCGAATTAACCGCAATATAATTCTTAATTCTTCTTACTCCGTCTTTTCCATACAGATAGTTAGGCCTTACCGAAAAGTTGTTAGTCCTTATTATATCCCCTTGAGAGTTTGTAACTGTTTTCAAAGCCGTAATTATTTTATTTGAAATTTCATTATTCTCTTTAACCGCACTTTGTGCATCAGATGCATTTGTTTCAACCGAAAAAGATATTTGCACTCTGTTCGGTTCAAGCTCTAATGTTTTAGAAGCATTCAAAGAAATATAGCCTGCCGCTTTTTTTACTTCCGCATCTGCCGTATTAACGCTGAAAATAACCAGACATATTAAAAATAAAGCTAAAATTGACTTTTTCATATTATTTACCTGCTTTTTCCGTATCGTTTTCTTTTTCTTTAATATCGGATTTAACTGAATCTGCTTCTTCTTCGTTCTTAGAATTAAAATTTCTTTGAATGTTTTGAAGCATGTTCAACTTCTGCAAATCTTCATCACGTGAGTGCTGCATAATATCTTTTATCTGCTCCGGCGAAAGCCCTTTATATGACCCGAAGCCTATTAATGCACGCCTGTTATTCAGCGCATACAAAGACAGAACTATAATAAGCCAGAACATTATCCCCTGATAAATATTCATCAGAGAAACAACCGATGAATTTTCAAAAAAACAGTTCCATACTTTCATGCAAACCCATCCGGGAGAAATAATAAACCCTGCTATCAATCCGAAAACAAGAAAAACGGCGGCGCACATCCCTCTAATTCCGTTTATGGTTATAACTTTAAAATTTTTATTCATGAATATTACCTTCCGATAACAAATTAAAATCCCGTTCAGTTAGTATTATAACACCTAAAGCAACAGCTTTGTCAAATTTTGACCCCGGATTTTCGCCCGCTAATACATAAGATGTTTTTTTACTTACGCTTGATGATGTTTTGCCGCCTGATTTTTTTATTTTTTCTTCAAAAAAACTTCGGGGCTGAGATAAAGTTCCGGTAATTACAAATGTCCTGCCCTCAAAAATATCCGAAATTTTTTCAAACGAACTGCCTTTAGGCTCAACTTTGTAATGTTCAAGTTTTTTTAGTATCTCTTTATTACAGCCGTTATTGAAAAATTCTACAATACTTTTAGCGGCTTTTTCCCCTATTCCGTTAATTTTAACAAAATCTTCCTCTTTTGCATTTTTAATGCTGTCAAGATTAGGAAATTCATTCGCAATTATGTCTGCCGTTTCCTTTCCTATATGCTTTATGCCTAAAGCTGTTAAAAATTTTGTTACTGTTTGATTTTTTGAAGCCTGAATTGCATTATAGATATTATCGGCAGATTTTTCCCGTATCAAATCTACAGACATTAAGTCTTCAATCGTAAGTTTATATAAATCAGCAAAATCATTTATAAGACGCTTGTTCCATAATTTTTCAACCAGAGTAGGTCCTATGCCGTCAATATCTAATGCCTCTTTAGATGCCCAATATTCTATTCTTCCCTTTATTTGCGCAGGGCATCCGTTATGATTTGGACAGTATAATGCTGATTCCCCGTCCTGCCTTGTTAATTTTGCACCGCAGACCGGACATTTTTCGGGAATATTATATATTCCAAAATCTTCATTTTCGTTTTTTCTTATTACTTTAGGTATAATTTCGGCGGCTTTTTTTATTAAGACCTGATTGCCTATATTTATTTTTAACCTTTGTATCTCATCAAAATTATGCAGGCTTGCCCGTTTTACCGTCGTTCCCGCTAAACGGACAGGAGCTAAAACCGCAACCGGCGTAACTATACCTGTTTTACCTACGCTTAACTCAATATCTTCAAGTTTTGTCCATATTTCTTCAGGCGGAAATTTAAATGCCGTCGCCCATTTTGGCGCTCTTGAAGTATAGCCAAGCTCATTTTGCTTATCTATATCATTAACTTTTATAACCATGCCGTCCGTCGCATAGTCCAGATTAAATCTCTCATTTTCCCAATACGCACACTTTTCAATAACTTCATTTATTCCTTTTATTAGATAATGATTGGGTTCTACCTCAAACCCCAGTTGTTTTAATAAATTAAGTGCTTCATTGTGTGTTTTAAAAAGTGTTTTACCGCCGGATATTAAAGTATAAGCAAAAAAATGCAAATCTCTCTGCCCAGTGATATAAGGATTTAACTGGCGGAGCGAGCCTGCCGCCGCATTTCTCGGATTAGCAAATTCCCTTAATCCTTCTTCTGTATTTTTTTCGTTTAATTTCTCAAACGAACTTACCGGCATGTACACTTCTCCTCTGACATCCAATGTAAGCGGCATTGAAAGTTTCTGCGGAATACTTTTTATTTCTTTTATATTTGCACTTATGTTTTCCCCTGTAATCCCGTTGCCCCTTGTAGCGCCAAGCACAAGTTCGCCGTTTTCATAAGCAAGCGCACAGGATAATCCGTCGATTTTAAGCTCCAAAACAAGTTCTAACTCATCCGAAGAAGGATATTCTTTTTTTATACGCTCATACCATTTTATTAAATCGCCGTAATTATTTGAATTATCAAGGCTGTACAGCCTGTATTTGTGAGTTACTTCTTTAAATTCCGAAAGAACTCTATCTCCGACTTTTTGAGTGGGGCTGTCTTTTGTTATTAAATCAGGGTATTCGCTTTCAAGCTGTTTTAATTCCCTGAAAAACTCATCATATTCAAAATCGGAAATTTTTGGAGCATCGTAAACATAATATGCTTCGCTGTTTTCCTTAATGATATTCCGGAGTTCTTTAATTCTCTTCTGTGCTTGTGTGTGATTCATAAATTCTCGTAAATTCAAATTATTTAATAATACGGTTTTTATTTTTTCTATTTCATTTTATAATAAAAAAAGTATGTCTTTAATAAATTTTATCGAAAATTACAAAAAAAAACCGAGGATACTGTTCACAACTCCGTCGCATGGACAGGGCAGTTTTGTTTTTCCAAAATCATTGAAATTACTGGGCAGAAAAATTTTTAAATGCGACTACTCGGAATATGACGGATTTGATAATCTTTTAAATCCGACAGGTATTATTAAAACCGCACAGGATAAAGCATCCGAGATATATAATGCAAAATCGACTTTTTTTCTTATAAACGGCTCCACATCGGGTATTATTGCCGCAATGCTCGGAGTATTGGAAAAAAGAGATAAAGTTTTAATAGCAAGAAACTGCCATAAATCCGTGTATAACGGTCTTGTTCTTTCAGGTTCCGTTCCTGTCTGGATTATGCCCGAATACAATAACGAATGGGGCATATATGAAACAATCCCGCTTGATACCCTTGAAGAAGTTTTTTATAAAAATAAAGATATTAAGGCTTTTATTATGACAAATCCGACTTACGAAGGCGTAATGTCGGATGTATACAGAATTTCCGATATATGTAAAAAATACGGTGTAATATTGATTGTGGATGAAGCGCATGGCTCGCTCTGGAATTTCTACAAAGCCATTGGAACCCCCTCGCTTCTTCAGGGGGCGGATATAGTCGTTCAATCGCTTCATAAAACGGCAGGCGCATTAACCCCGTCGGCTCTGCTTCATATAAATAAAGATTCTGCGGTTAAACCCCAGAAAATAAGAGAAGCCTTAAATTTAATTACGGCAACATCGCCTTCATATCCCCTCCTTATCAATATTGAGGCTTGTATTTCTTATCTAAGCTCGGATAAAGGAAAACGCAGGATATACGAACTGCTTAAAAATGTAAGCAGGCTTATCCGTACGCTGAAAGCAATTCCCAATATACAGGTGTATTCATATAATAATGACATTACCAAAATACTTGTCAAACTGGCAAATGTATCGGGGTTTGAACTTTCGGATATTTTATTCTACAAATACAATATTGAATGCGAGCTTGCAAATTCCGAATCTGTATTGCTTTTAACCGGCATAGGCACAAATAAGGCTAAATTAAAAAAACTCGAAAAAGCCCTGTTCGATATTTCGGCTGATAATATTAAAATAACCGGCGAAAATGAAATAAAAAAACAGGTGCTTACGGTAGAACCCCGTGTAAGATATGCACCCTCCGCAGTCTGGGGAAAACATAGCAAAGAAATCGAACTAAAATACGCTTTAGCAAGAGTATCTATGGAATTAATCACCGAATACCCCCCCGGAATCCCTGTTCTGCTTCCCGGAGAAGTCATAAAAAAAGAACATATCTTATACCTCAAAAACAGACAAAAAATAAAGGTGCTGATATAGTTAAATATCTTGATGCTTATCCTGCAGGCATCACCGGAACAAAAGCGCCGTATTTCTTTGCATATCCTTAAAATGTTTAAAAAAAAGAATGATATATAAATATCATTCATTAAGTTGAAGTTTACAGCAGGTATGAGTCTGCTGTTTCTATGTCCTGTTTTGTGTCTTTTTAGATACCAATTATAATAGCATATTTTTTATAAATTGCAACAGAATAATAAAAATTTAAATTTTATACAATAAAGTAGAATTTAAGGTATAATAAGAATAATGTATAAAAAGCATAAAGGGAAAGATGGAAAACAGTTTAAAGTACAAAAGAATATTGCTTAAATTAAGCGGTGAAGCTTTATTAGGCTCGCAAGAGTTCGGAATAGACCGTAATCCGCTTGAAATGATAGCAAATGAAATAAAGGAAGCGTGCATTGCGGGGGCTGAAACTGCTATAGTCGTCGGAGGTGGAAATATTTTCAGAGGCGTAAAAAATTCCGCAAAATACGGAATGGATCAGGCAACCGGCGATTATATAGGAATGCTTGCAACGGTTATGAATGCGATAGCTCTGCAAAGTGCTTTAAGAAAAATTGATGTTGACTGCAGGGTTCAGTCTGCTTTGGATATGAATAAAATAGCAGAGCCTTATATCAGATACAGGGCAATAAGGCATCTGGAAAAATCAAGGGTTGTAATATTTGCGGCAGGAACGGGCAATCCGTTTTTTACGACGGATACGGCGGCGGCGCTCAGAGCTTCCGAAATCGGCGCAGAAGTCATGCTCATGGCAAAAAACGGGGTCGACGGAATATACTCTGATGATCCGAGAGTAAATCCTAACGCAAAAAAGTACAATAATATAACTTATGATGATGTTATAATAAAAGGTCTGAAAGTAATGGATACCGCATCATGCGCACTTTGCAAACAAAATTCCATACCCATTGTGGTATTTGATTTTGCAGCAAAGGGAAGCATCATAAAAATATTAAAAGGCGAACATACAGGAACTTATGTAGGAGGTTAAAATGTCAGTAGATTCTATATTTACAACAGGCAGAGAAAAAATGGAAAAGGCTGTTAATCAGATGAAGAAAGAGTTTGCTTTAATACGAACAGGAAGGGCTAATCCGATGATTTTAGATAAAGTGCTGGTGGAATATTACGGGGCGCCTACTCCGTTAAGACAGTTATCTCAAGTAAACGTTCAAGACGGTACTGTATTAGTGATTACTCCTTTCGATAAAACCATAATAAAAGAAGTTGAAAAGGCTCTTGTTAAAGCGGATTTAGGTATTAATCCCAGTTCGGACGGCATTGCGGTAAGACTGGCATTCCCGCCTTTAACCGCCGATAAAAGAAAAGAAATCTGCAAAGATGTTAAAAAGGTTTGTGAAGATACAAAAGTTGCAGTACGAAATATAAGACGAGATATGTCGGATGAAATCAAGAAACTTGAAAAAACAGAAAATTTATCGGAAGATACGGTAAAGGATAATCAGGATAAAATCCAAAAACAAACCGATAAATACATAAAAATGATTGATGAGCTTTCATCCGAAAAGGAAAAAGAGGTATTAACAGTATAGTGGCTGTTTTTAATTCAATAGCTGAGAATCGTGTTGTAACCGGTTTTATAATCGGCGCACTGGTATTTTTGAGCATTCTGCTCGGAGGAAAGTGGCTGCTGGCAATATTGCTGGTTTTTATTATTGCAGCTTCGAAAGAATATGCAGAAATCCTTAGAAATAAGGGATTTCTGCCGTTTTCTAAAGTGATATTTATAATATCCGTTACTATGGTGCTGGTATCGGCAGCAGGATATAATGATTTAATTCCGTTTGTGGTGCTTTTAGGAACAATAGGTTCTTTTCTGGCTGTTCTTTTCAGGGGCAGACAGCCTTACATTGCAAATGTCGCAACTACAATACTGGGGTTTTTAATAGCATGGATGCCCTGCCATGTATGTCTTATAAGAGAAATGGGAAATAATGTAAATTTGTTTGGAATTACGTTTAAACAGGGGCTTTATTTCCTTTTATTCATATTTTTTGTAATCTTGTTTACCGATATTGCGGCTTATTATTTCGGCATAAAGTTTGGGAAACATCAGCTTTCGCCTGTTATAAGCCCTAAAAAGACCATAGAAGGCGCAATAGGCGGCTTCGTATCCGCAGTCATCTCCGGTTTAATAATTGGCAGGCTTATATCATTATCTTTATATCATTCTTTAGTGCTTTCGGTAATTGTTACTGTTATGGCTCAGCTGGGGGATTTATCGGAGTCGCTTATAAAAAGGGATGCCGGAGTTAAAGATTCGGGGCATTCTCTCCCCGGACACGGCGGTATTCTTGACAGGGCAGACAGTTATTTATTTTCTGTCCCTATTGCATATTATTATATAAAGTATTTTATTGTAACGAGCTTAACATTTCCCATGATAGATGATTTATTAAAGAAAGTTTTATATGTTATCAGCAGATAGGAAGAAACAGCTGAATAAATTGCTGAAAATTTTAAATATACGGACGGATAATTTAGAACCGTTTAATACTGCTTTAACTCATCCTTCGTTTAACTTTGAATCAAATAACTATAATAAACCCGATTATGAAAGGCTGGAATTTTTAGGCGATTCTGTTGCAAGGCTTGTTGTAAGCAATTATCTTTTTGATAAATATCAGGATTTCGAGGAGGGTAAACTTACAAAAATAAGAAACTATCTTGTGAGCGATAATTTTTTTTATAAAACGGCATTGAAATTTAAACTGAATGATTACTTAAATATCGGAATTAATGAAGAAAAAGACGGAGGAAGAAATAAAGAATCTATTTTAGCCTGCTCTATGGAGGCGGTATTCGGGGCAATCTATAAAACAATCGGATATGAAGCTGCTAAAAATTTTATTTATTCAATATATGATAATACTAAAATTGATACGAATGATATATTGTATTTGTACAACTCCAAAGAAATTTTAC
Source organism: uncultured Muribaculaceae bacterium (assembly GCA_964491345.1). GTDB lineage: Bacteria > Cyanobacteriota > Vampirovibrionia > Gastranaerophilales > Gastranaerophilaceae > Avigastranaerophilus. The sequence goes on along the minus strand of CAZBFV010000026.1, from coordinate 16,954 downwards.
AGGAGTACACTCAGGGTTTACATAAAAATCTGCCCGAATATAAAATAATATCCGAAACAGGCCAGGCGCATAATAAAATGTACAGTGCAGCTGTTGTTTATGAGGGCAGGCAGTTAGGCGCAGGACAGGCAAAAACAAAAAAAGAAGCCGAAAAAATGGCAGCGTTGAATGCTTTAAAAGTACTGAATTTAATTGAGGATAATAATGAAGAATAAAAATATTATTATTGCTCCGTCTATATTATCAGCGGATTTCGCAAATCTTCAAACGGAGGTAGAAAGGCTTGAAAAAGCAGGTGCGTCTTGGATTCATATTGATGTTATGGACGGGAATTTTGTTCCTAATATTACAATCGGAATTCCTGTTGTTAAATCCATAAGAAAAATAACCGAAATGATTCTGGATGTTCATTTAATGATTGTTCATCCTGAAAAATTTATAAAAGATTTTGCATCGGCAGGTTCTGATATAATTACTTTTCATTATGAAGCGGTAAAGGAAAATGCAGATGATACAATAAAATTGATTAAGTCATACGGCAGAAAAGCCGGTATTTCGATAAAGCCAGGTACAAAAGCAGAAGAAATAAAACCTTATTTAAAAGATTTGGATTTAATTTTGGTTATGACGGTAGAACCCGGATTCGGCGGTCAAAAGTTCATGACCGGGTGCGTAAAGAAAATCAAAGAACTTGCGGAATTAAAGGAAAAAAATACAATAATAGAAGTTGACGGCGGAATTAATGATAAAACCGCCCGGATTTGCAAAGAAGCGGGAGCGGAGGTACTTGTTGCCGGCAGTTACATTTTTTCATCGGGTGATATAAGCACGGCAATAGATTTATTGAGGTAAAACATGATAATTACATCAGGACTTATAGAACAGCATATTCACGGAGCTTTTGGATATGATTTTATGAACTGCACTGCGGATGATATTATAACCGTTTCCAAACTTCTTTTAAAGCACGGGGTAACGGCTTTTTTTCCGACTGTTATGACAGATGAAATATCTGTTATAAAAAAAAGAATAGAAATAATAAAACAAGCAAAATCATATAGTATCAAAGATGGTGCGGAAATTGCCGGTATTCATCTTGAAGGGCCTTTCATTAATAAGGAAAAATCAGGCATACATGAAAAAAAATACATACTGCCTCTTGATATTAATCTTTTTAAACAAATAGAAGATGAAATAATAAAAATAGTAACGGTTGCACCTGAACTGGATACGAATAACAGTTTTATAAAGTATTTAAAATCAAAAAATATAAAAGTTTCGGCAGGTCATTGTCTCGGATATGATTTAAAAGAAGTTTCGCAGGTTACTCATTTATATAATGCAATGGGGGCTTTTTCCCACAGAGGTAATTCTACGGTTGTTTCAGCGCTCGCTGATGAAAATATTTATATCGAAATTATTGCAGATTCAATGCATGTAAGCGACGAAGTATTAAAAATAACCTTTAAACAAAAAGACAGCACTAAAATTTTGTTAATAAGCGATGCCCTGCCTATAGCGCATAGCAGTAAAAAAGAAATGATTTTTGCAGGGCAGAAAATATATAATAAAGATAACAGACTTGTAAATTCCGATAATATTTTTGCAGGAAGCTCTATGCTCGTGTGCGATATTGTGAAAAATTTAGCATGTAAAAAACTGCTTCCTTTTGATATTGCAGTTAAAACAGCATCTCAAAATCAATTAAAATATCATAATATAAAAAATAAAATAACCGTTTTTTGGAATGATGATTATACAATAGAGAAAGCAGAACTGATATAAAAGACTTTTTTATAAACTGAATTCTTCGGATAAGCTGAAAAAATCACTCTTGTATTCTACGGATGTCATTTTTTTCTGCTCTATTTATATTTTTTATTGCTGTAATACACATATCGGGCTGTTACTATACATCTGTTTCATACTGTAGAACAGAAAATTAGAAAATGTGATTTAATTCCGCTCCACTCTGTTCTGCAGGTTCCGCTTGTACGGTTTTATGTTCAAATAAATAAAAATGAAGTTCCGTAAAACTGCTTATTGAAATTATGCCAAAATGTACGCCGTTCAGCATGTTTCAGGCTGAAATAAAAAATTTAGGCGCAAAGTATCCGTTTTATGATTTTTATTTGTTTATCTTCTTTTATAATTTCTTTATATTTTTTTCCTCTTTTTCCCGCCCTGCACAATACAATAAAACTCATCTTTTTTTTCTCTTTTTTTCTCCGCCCCCGCTATTCAGCTTTTTTCCCTCTCTTTCAAAAAACTGTAAAATATAACCACGGCAGATATTTTAACTGCTTTCCGCCATAATATTGCAATAGTTGCTCAAAATTATAATTCAATATCAGGAAATAAATCCTCCGATTTTATCTTATCTTTGAAAATTAAAAGATAATAATCATTTAAATCTAATTTTGTTTTTGATAATGCTTCAAAGTGATTAATGCAGAAAATATCATTTTTATCTTCTGTTTTATGAAACAAAATAAATTCATATTCTTTATCCTGATACCAGTCGTTTTTTCTTTGATTTATCGGATACAATTTACATTTATTATCAACAACATCCGATGTAACAGGTATAACCTGAATTTTATTTGATGATTTTACATTTATAATACCAAATTCATTTGTTGAAGATATTGCTAAGCCCTGGTGAACATTATTAAGTTTTAAGGCAGAATATACGTTAAAATAGAAGTAGGGTGTGCAATTAGCCAGAAAGGTCGGTATTTTTGAATAAACAAAAAATATACCCAGTCCGCATAACAAGATAATGGTTTGTTTTATATTCAAACTGCTAAAGCATTGGGCTTTTCTCAAGATTAGGATTGCAAAAGCTGATGTAATATAAATAATATTTTGCTCAAAAATATCATAATAGTTTGTATAAACGGCTAAAAAAAGCTGGATTATTATACCGATTGACAGGCATATTGATACAAAATCCGTTGTTTTATTTTGAAAAAATAAAATAATATTTTCCGTTATAATTTTTAATCCTGTTAAAAATATAACTAATCTTATTAAACAAACTACCGTTTCAAAAGAGAAAAAATAAAGGCTTAATGCGTTAAATTCAAAAGTATTGCTTAATATCTCAACTATACCGGCTAATTTTGAGCTTATACCTTCAAAATTCGGGATATTATCTTCAATAATATAATTAGAAAAGCTATTATAATCAGACAAAACTTTAAATTTAATATACAGCGTATAGAAATATACTAAAGATAAAATGAGCAGAACTAAAGCCAAAAACATTAAAATACTGTTTTGATTTTTCATTTTACTGTTTGAATAAAAACACCTTATAAGAGCATATAAAAATAACGGCAGAACAAAAAGATTTATTACAAGTAAATCGCTTAACAAAGATAAAGCAAAAATAAAACTCACAGCTATTAATATTTTTTTATCATTTGTATTAATATACTTATTAACTAAATATATTAATATGAAAATTAATGACATATTCCCGATGCTGCCGGATGCTCCGCTCAATAAACCGGATGAAACACCCCAAAGCATTATATATAAGAGAAAATGCGTATATTTTAGGTGTTTTGGATTATCTTTTATAAGTAATATGGAACTCAATGCATATACAGCAGAAGAGAAAAAAATACCATAAGATAAAGATTTAGAACTGACTCCCAAAAACATTACAGTAAATATATAATACGGTAATTCGGTAAAAAAGTGTGCTAAGTAAGACAAATTCCAATGCGATAAAAATATATCGCCGTTTAATATTGAATCAGCCTGCAAGACATAATTTACAACCTGCTCGCTTATATAAGGCATAAATTTAGACTGTATATAAAAATAAAAAATTAAAAGCAATATACCTAAAAATTTAAATAGATTATATATGCCGTTATCTTTTATATCAGCTTCATTATCCGTTTCAATCTTATTATTCATTTAATTTCAACCTTTCAATAATATTCGGCAGCAGTTTATCCCAGGCTTCACCTGAAGGATGAAATCCGTCATATGCACTATTTTCGGCAAAGCCGTTTGGAGATACTTCTTCTAAATCTAAAACAGTTATTCCCATATTTCTAAGCCTTGACCATATAGACCAGCTCATGATTTCGGAATTACTCATACTCATATCATCTGTAGGATATATTGCGATAACAAATTTAGTATTTTTCCAATGCTTCTTTATCTCTATATACGATTCTAAAAAATGTTCTCCGGTATCATTAATTGCTTTTTCAAGCGGTATAAATCGATAAGCCCAAAGAAAATTATAATAATTAGCTATATAAGATTTACTAAGCAAAAAAGACGGAGTAACTTCTTTTAGCCTGCCATCACCGGCATCATATCTGAATGTGGGCTTAAGATACCCGCATATAGCTTGAGCCCTAGCTTTATATATACGGTTAATATGGTCATATATAAAGAAATAAATTACATATTCAGGCTCTTTTACTGTTTGATATAATTTTTCCTGCTGCAGCAGGAAAAGTAATTCGGAAGGCCCCCATCCTGCGCCCGACCTGTTATATACGGGTCTATCCGTTAATTCAGCCAATTTAAATGTAACTTTATCTTCCTCATTATTTAACGCAGTACCGTAAGTAAATGAACATCCCGTAAGCAGAATAGGACGTTTTTGAGAATCTAAGTTAAAATCTTTCGCAAATGAAACTGTAGGAGCAAAAAGACCATAAATACGATAATCCTTATTTTCATCTTCTGTTTTTTCTCCGGTGAAAGCTTCAAACATATCATCATTAAAAAGATGGTCAAAGTATTCTTTTGAACTCATAGGATGTATATATTTAGGATAATACTCAAAAAAATAACCTAAGGTTGTATAATCAATATATATGCTGTATGTATATTCAAGAGGTATATATAGAAGAATTGGGGTTATAAAAATATTATAAATTACTATTTTGAGTACTTTTTTGTTAAAAAAATTAAAAAAGTTTTTTAATTTACAAAAAATTTTATGATATTCCGCAAATAATATACTAAATACAGCAAAAAACGGCAGTAAATAAATAAGAAAAACTTTATTAAAATATAAAATATCATATTTTAATAAAGCAGCCAAACCTAAATATATAAATAAACATGCTAAAATATATAAAAGTCTTTTAGTTCTTACCCCCCCCCTCATGATGAAATCAGCAAGGGCTGTTAATTTATTTATCAACAATTCTCTCCTCATATACTATGTTTATTATTATAATCAATTTAAAAACTTAATGCAATATTACCATTGCTGTTTATGTTTAAGACAGAGCATCTGTTTGAGATTCTTGCCTCTGCGGGGGGGGGGGAAAAAAAAGAAGAAATGCAGATTATATTCTTCTAATGAGCTTTTTTTAGGTCTTATTGACAATTATTTATTTCAAAAATCTCTTTCCGAAAAACAGTATCCTGAATATTTAAACTAAATTTATGTCCGCATGAGATTAAAATCAGTTTATACAGCATTAAGTCCGGCATTTATGACTTAATAACGGGAATAGAAGGCTCTCAGGCAAAGACAATATATTATCAAAAAGCTGAGAGAAAATAATATAAATGTAACAACTAATACTCCGGCATTAAAATTAATTATAAATGGCTTGAAAGCGTCCGGAAGTTTACTGCGGAAACAGGAGCTGATTATGCAGCAGGAGGGCGGTTTATAAACAATGCGGATAACAACAATGCTGAAACCGGGCTGACTTCTAAAAAATTGGAAAAACTCAATTTGCTGTTAAGAGCGAGAGGAAAGAGTATATAAATCCGGCGATATTATAAGTATGGAATAATATATTGCCGGATTTCAGGCAGAAATTTATAATCAAAAATTTAAAAGAACGCTTTAAATATGATTATTGCCGTTATTGTCCGGCGTATTCCATATTTGAGCATAAGAACGGGTTTTTGAAAAAATCAAGAATGTTCTGTAAAGACGCAGGAGCATATCTTTAATTTTTATTAAAAATTTTCGGCTGTGTTACATTTCAGGTATTTTTGACTGTTCTATAAATTTTATATATTGTTCGAGTTCTGATTTGTTAAATGTTATTTCTACGGATGAATTCCAGGGATTTACAACAGTTGCCGTATCATCATCCGAATTTTTCAGACTCCACGAGTGAGCCGATAATAACCTGACCGGATTGCCGTTTATATCGTTAAGTTTGTAATCATTGCCGTTTCTGCCTGCAAAATTAATGTTGATTATTTCATTTTCCGCATTAAAGTTTTTTACGGCATCTGCTACATATCGGGGGTTTTCATCTTTATATACGATTTGAGCATTTTCGCCCGTCATAAAATATGTAAACAAATTCAAATTGCCGTAATCCGTTATGCTTCCCGAATATTGCCTGAGATTATCCGTGTCGGCATTTACAACATCAGTTATTTCTTTCGGATAATTATCCGGATTTTCTTTGACATTTGTAAGCGCCTTTTCAAAGGCGAGTTCAAATAAAAGCACGGTATTATCTCCGGAGGAATAACTGCCGTCCTCTCTTGCGAGAGCGAGTTCATCTTCCGTAATCGTATATATATCGCCCGTGCCTTGAAACTCAACATTGTAGCTTCCATCTTGATTTTTTGCAACGGATTTTTCCGTCAGACTGCGTCCTTTTCCGCTATAACTCAAATTATTAAGCCCCGAGAGAATATAGCAGTCTCCAAAAGCGCCCTGCTTAGAGTTTTTTGTTAAACCGTCAATTTCAAAATTACTTGATATACCGGTTATATTGCCGTCATTATCATATTCAATTTCAAATTCTTCATCTTTTACACCGTCTAAATCAGAATCATTAGTGTTTTTGTAATCAGTTAAAACACCGTCTTTTGAAAACATCCATACATCGGTTGTATCGGATTGATTATCCTGATTCAAATCGCTGTTGCATTGAACGGTTATGCCGTCCTGATTATATGTATAAGAAAAAATACTTTTCAGCGTAACATTTTTATCGGCACTTCCGTCATATTCCGTATAGGTATCTATATTTCCGTCGCTTAAATATGTTGTTTCCGATACTGTTCTGCCTTCCGGAGTAACAGTTACATCATAAGCAACATTTCCGTTTTCATCTTTAAGCTGTGCGGTAAGCGTGCCGTCATCATTATTTATATATTCAATATTATTTTCCGATGAGCTTCCGGATAGCTCAAATAAAGGCTTATCTTCAAAACCGGCTTCATTTTGGAGTTTAATTTCCGTATTTTTATTATCATAAAAATTATTGTTTATTTTCATAAAAAATCTGCCTGTAACCCTACAAAAGTTATATCGGCAGAATATCTTACAGCTTTAATTTCCCTGATTATTTAAAGCGAGCACTTTCTCAAATTCCGTTAATGCTTCAATACCGACTAACTGTTCAAGTGCAGCCCTGTTTTCAAGAAATTCCAGCTCCAGCCTTGCTTTGTTGTCCATTGCGGAGCGGTAATACGCATCGGCGACAAGCAGCTGCTCCTCCGTTTGATAAAGTCCCGAATTATAGCGTTCCTGACGTTTTTTCAGGTTTTCTTCAACCATAAAAAGCAGATTATAACTCGTCATATAATCATAATAAAGGTCAATAACTTTTTTCTGCATATTATCGACTTTTGTAATAAGCACAATCATATCCGCATCGGTAACTTTTGTATATTTATAGTTTAAATCTTTATCATTAAAAGATAACGAGTTTAAAAGATGACCGCCGAAAAGCGCCGCCGTTGCCGTAAAAGGGTCGCCGATACCGGCTCCGGCAATAGAAGATACGGTTGATAAAGGTCTTATTATTTTTTTTATAATTGTTTCATCCGGTTTATCCGCATCGGGGTTTGACAATTTATACAGTGCAAATTTAATGGTTTCGCTTCTTAATGCTGCGCCGGCCCACAATATTTGAATATGCTCAAGCATATCTTCTTTTTCAATAGTCAAAAGTTTTGATATTTCGTTTGAAATATCCTTTAATGTACTGTCTGCATAAGTTGAATTTTTTATATACGATTTTTGATACGATGCAATTTTTTCAGACTGTTTTTCCGTTATATCAGTAACCTTATATTCTTTTTCAATATCGTAAGTAAGCCCGAGCCTGTACGCAGGTTTCTGCGGTTCTGTCAATTTTTCCTGAAAAGCGAAACTTTCATGGGAAAATAAAAATAAAAATAGAATTATATAAACGTATTTTTTCATTGTTTTTTTATCTTTTCCGTATTAATTAATTGGTTTTTTAACGCATAGCGGGATAGTATCAAACTGTCTACCGCTTCTTTGCCGGCTAAACGCTCAAGCGATAAGTAGTATTTTTTAGCTTCCTGCTCCTGTTTATATTCCTGAAGCTGCATATCTTCATATAATGCGGATGATACGACAAGCTCGGTTAAGGAATTGTTTTTCAAAGCGTTGGAATAATTTTTATTGTAAAGAATTATCCTTGAGCGGGTATCTTTTAATTTGTTTAAAGCCCCTTTGTATTCATAATATGAAGATATTATTTTTTCCTGCAAATCTTCAATCGTGCCTGCAAGCTGGATTAATTCGGTATCGGTAATTGGCGCTTGCTGTCCGTTTGCTGCCGAGGCTTCTTTATTTATAAAATTATTCGCAAGCCTGCCCGCTGAAAATGCAGCCGTCTGCATCATCGCATTCGAACCGGTAAACATGGGAATAAAACTTGCACCGTAGATAAGAGATGACAGACTTTTTGCCATTAAAGAAGAATGAAGCCTTCTTTGAGATTCGGGGGTGTTTAATTTATTCATTGTAAATTTTATCAGTGAATTGTTATTGACGGCAGCCTGCCAGAGAAGCTCAATATCCTTAACTTCTTCTTCCTTTTGTATTTTTATTAAGTCCTCGACAACATCTCTGTCCTGAATTACGAGGTTTTTATTCTGCATATCAACTTTATCCGTCAGCTTAAGCTCGTTTTTCTCGCCGGCATCAAGCCTTATAACTTCTGCATTAACAGATAAATCAACGGAAAATAAACATAATATCAAAACAATAATATAAAACCAGTTTTTCACTTGTATATCCTCGCAAACCATATAATAATTTATATCATATAAATAAAATTCAATCTATTTAAAATCCGTTTAAAAGATATTTTTTGTAATATAATATCGGTATGTACAGACAATATCTGCCGGTAATACTTTTGATAATATCAAACATATTTATGACCTTTGCATGGTACGGACATTTAAAATATAAAAGTACTGCGCTTTGGGCTGTAGTTCTTGCAAGCTGGGGCATAGCATTTCTTGAATACTGTTTTCAGGTGCCTGCAAACAGAATCGGTCATGACTACTTTTCGGCAGCGCAGTTAAAAACCATGCAGGAAGTTATTACCTTAATAGTATTCAGTATATTTTCCGTAACATATTTAAAAGAGGAGTTCAGATGGAACTATCTGGTCGGTTTTTTGTTTATAATTTTTGCCGTATTTTTTATATTTAAAAAATGGTAATGACCGTATTATAAAATTTCAGTCATAGCGGGGGGGGGGAGGGAGAGAAAAAAAAGGAAAAAATAACTAAATGCGGGAGGTCGGCATGCTTAAATCCTGTAATTTTTTTATATAAAAAAAGAAGCGGATTGATAAAACCGCTTCTTTTAGTGTATTGATTATAAAAACTACAAAATATTTGAAGTAACCATAAAGTGGAATCTGCAGTTTCTTCTGTTATATGTGGCAGGTCCGTTGGCATAGTCATAGAAACTTTTACCGATTGGAAAGCCCCAATACATATTAGCGGAGATATATTTTGTTAATTTAACAACAACACCCGGACCTACGCTCATTAAGTATTGAGTCTTATCGCCGAACTGATCCGTTTGAAATCTGTTTCCGACCCAGCCTATATCATAGAACCCTGCAAGCTGGATACTGTCGCTGATAAATTTATATTTTTCGGGAAGAACTGCTCTTAAGCCCGGAATAGGCATTCTGTATTCAAAGCTGGCATTCATGCCGTAATCGCCGAGGAAGAAACCTTCGTCATAGCCTCTGACGGAAGAAATACCGCCGATTTGCATAGCTTCGGACGAGAACAGATGCCTGTTTGCGTACTGCCCGTTGACTTGCAGAATAGCCATGTTATTTTTGGGAAGCACCTGCAGACGAGCTGCACTTGCATTTAATTTTAAGAAGTTATTGCTCTGGAAATCTCTTTCCTTATTGTAATCGCTGGCATCAATAGGTATTCCGCCTGCCACTGTGCCGTTAAATAACCATCTGCCGTACGAATCGTCTTTAACATCCGTTAAACTGCCTCTGATTACTCTTGAACGATATTTGCTCTGGTAGTAATCGCCGAAAGCGGTAGTTTCTGTATTACGCATGTCTAAAGTAATATCGCCGTATAATCTGTAATCCTCTCCTTTGGCTAAACGTCTTGAAACGCCTACAAATACATCGTGTGAATCACCTTTTATATTCATCCATTTAAGCGCATTGCCCAGTCTTACTTTAGAGTATGAATAGCCTAAATTCAATCTTGTATCATTTTTAGCTATAGGGATGGAATATAAACCGCCTACGCCCAATGAACGGTGGGATAAAGCGACCGTACCCATCAAAGTATCGCCATGCCCTGTTACATCATGCAGACCGGCATATAAAACGCCTCTTTGTGTACCGATGGCATCTCTGCCCTGATTATCATAACGGACATCGATATTTACGGGGAATCTGTCTTTAACATCAAGCGTAACATCGGAGTATTCTTCCGATTCTTCATTATCGGTGAAAGAAACAGCACCTTTCATATATTCTTCCGCATTCATATCGGTCAGTGCATTGCGGATATCTTTTACATTCAGCACTTTTCCGGGGGCAATATTGTTATCGTCCAGATATTTTTTATTTAAGTAAGAAGACCTCTCCCATTTGCCGGGATTGATTTCAATATTGCCGTATTTGCCTTCAAGAACCTGTATGTCGACCACGCCGTCCTTAACCTTTTGGGGAGGCAGGTACGCAATGGTTGAAACATAGCCCTTATGCTGATAATAATCGGTAATATCGTTAGCCGACATAATTAAATCATTAATAGTAACTTTCTGGCCTATTTTGAAGTCAACTAATCTCATAAGAACATAAGAAGGAAATACGGTATTGCCGGAAATGTTAATTTTCTTTAAGGTAAACGAAACCTGCTCCGTATTAAGCAAATCCATCTTTTGCCTTACTTCTTCTTCGATAACGGCAGGGTCTTTTGTCTGCCTGTAATGTTCTCTTTCTCTGTATTTAGCGCCCTGAAGAAAATTTGTATTATCCAATTGCCCGGGGTCATAGCCGGCATTTGCCGGATTAACAAAATCATCTGAACCGGCAGCGAATGCACTGCAGCCTGCCAATACTGCGATACAGACTAATGATGTTTTAAATAGCGATTTTTTCATTGTTCCACTCTCTATATAAATTTATAATAGTACATTGAACATTATTTCATGATATATTATATTTTTCCACAATATATATTATTTTCCACAATTATATTAAGTATTGTAATACAAATATTAAATAACAGAAATAACTTAAATGGTTTAAAAACAAACAAACCGGAAATTGCCGTTTTAAAATATTATTTATAACATATCTTAACATTTTGTTAAAAACGGAAATAAATACAGAATTATAAACCACGCTCAGCGGGCAGAAAAAAGTTATGTTGTAAAAATAAATTACAAATACGGCATAAAAATTAAACTTTTATTGACAATAAGATTTTTTGTATAGAAAATTAGTTGTAAGGTTTCTTAATATTTTAAAAAATTCTGGCAAATTTTAGTTTCAGGAGCATTTAGAATTAATATAGTATAACAAGTAATACAAAATAATCCATATTAGAGAAGGGAAATAAAAATGAGAAAACTTTTGAGTACGGCTGTGGCAGTGGGAATTGTTGTTTCGTCGACATTAACTCCGGCAGCTTATGCTGATGTAGCGGCAAATGCTCTGCCCCAGTTAAACAGTGCAACGAATGCCAAAGTAACAACGCCTCATGATAATAATATGAATGTTGAGATTCAAGGCGGTCAGGGCGGCGTTGGTACATTAAACTGGAAAGAGTTTAATGTCGGCAGAAATTCAACGGTTAATTTTGAATTTACGGCGCACAACCAGACAGCATTAAACAAAGTTGAAAAATCGGGCGGAATGTCGCAGATATATGGTAAAATAACGGATTCCGGATGTTATAACTGCGGATACGAAGGCACGGGCAAAATTATTTTAATTAACCCGAACGGCGTATTATTCGGAGACGGTGCTAATGTTAATGTTAATTCATTTACCGTTTCAACAATGGACGGAACTTATGACCAGAATAAAAGACAGCTTCAGCTTAATAAAGATCAAAACCAGAGCAGTTTCGGTATCAAGGTATTAGGCGGCGCTAAGATACATGGCGATAAGAACGTAACTTTTGCATCAAATAACATTGATACTTATACAGGGTCTAAGATTTCAACAAGTATAGATAAGAATGTAAATAATAAAGACTCTTACGGAAAAGTAAAACTTGTTACTGCGGACGGTGTAAATTTCCAATATTACAATAACGGCGCTGTAGAAAAAGTTTCTGATCTTAAAACTTCGGCTGACAAAATGATGGTATCATTAAACGGCGAAATTACATCAGGCAACATCGACATCAGAAATTACTCTACAAATGCAGGAAGCGAAATAAACCTGAAAGGTGCAACATTAAAAGCTACAAAAGCTGTATCAGGCAATGACGGCAATATTTGGCTGACGGCTCAGAATAATGTTGTGGTTGAAGATACGACATTTACTACCGCCAATGCACAAGACGCCGATAAGGTAGCTGGAGGCAATGTCGTAATTTTAGCCGGTAAAAAGGCTTCAATAGGTTCAAGCAATATAACTGCGGTAGGTGATGTAAAAATTACATCTAACGGTAATAGCGTAGTCGTTGATAAAACAACAATTACAACTCCTAAAGATGTTATTTTAAAAGCTGCAGATAAAGCTTCAATACAAAATTCTTCTAATGTAAAAGGCAACAATGTTACGGTAGAAGGGACGACAAGAGCTCAGGTCAATGCTTCTACAGTTGCCGCAACAGGAGGAGATGTCAATATAACTTCCGGAAATGATATAGCATGGACTGATAAAGCAAATATTACGGCAGCTAAAGATATTAATGTAACATCAAAAAACAATTCATTATTAATGAGCGGGTCGACATTAAATGCTAAAAACGATATCAATTTGACATCAAAAGGTACAATTTCATCATCAAAATTATCAAGTTCGACTTTTACAGCTTCAAAAGATGTTAATCTTAATTCAACGGGCGAAGATGTAATATTAACCGATACGGCTCAATTCAAACCTACCGGGTTATTAAATATTGTGGCTGCAAGAAATGCACAGCTTGCAAAAGACGGTGATTTAACAGCTCAAAAAGTAACATTCTCTGCCGGTGAAAATGTCATTTTAGCTTCAAATAAAGGTGCTGTTACGGTTGATAGCACAACAAAATTCCTGAAAGCGAAAAAAGTATATATTCAAGGCGGAACTGATGTTAAAACCACCGGCACGGTTGATATGAACAACCTGCAGACGAACATCACCGCAGGCAATAATGTTAATGTAACATTGAAAAATGTCGGCAATAAGAATAACGGTTTAGTTGCTAAAGCAGGCAAAGATATGAATGTTACTGCAGAAGGAACATTATCCGTATCAAGTTTAATTTCCGATAATAACATGACAATTACAGCAGATAAAGTAATTGCAGGTCTGCCTTATACAAAAGAACAGAAATTACCTGATGATGCCAGCGATAGATCATATATTGAAGTAGGCGGTACTTTTACTTCGAATGTAAAACAAGATAATTATAATATAACCTCCTCCGGCGATATAACTGATGACGGCAAATTCAATCAAAGACATCATATTCAGTACGGAGATCAAAAAATCTTATTGGTAAACAAAAGACCTGTAGATAATAATGTAACAGATCCTAATCTTCCGGGTAATAACAATGGTAACGATAAAGATGTAGTCGAACCGGGAAGCGGGCTTCCATCTACCGATCCGTCAGTAACTCCTCAAGATCCGTCTAAACCGAATGCCGGTGATACCCCGGGCGACGGCGGCAATAACAGCGGCAACGGCGGTAACGGCGGAGGCAGCACAGGCGGGGAAAGCTGCGAAGGTGATCCTGCCGCAGGAGATAATGTATCGGGTGAAAACGATCCCTCTCTTACATCAATATCGGATATCAGCAGAACTCTCGATTACGCAGTAAGTTTGACTTCGAAAAAATAATCCGTAAATAAAAAAGAAAGAAGATAAAAATCTTCTTTCTTTTTTTATTGTAAATAATTTGTAACATTTTGAATAAAAAAGTAAATATTTTAAGATTTAAAGTTTTTTTATAGTATATACTAATATAACAGGTTACGAAATAAGAGAGATTTTAATTCAAGTAATAAACGAATGCCAGGCATTGAAATTAGAAATTCTAAAATTGTAGGTAATAAGCCGGCTATTGTAAAGATAAATTAAAAATTTAGCAATTTTTATTTTCAGTGTATTTAATAGATGTATATAAATAAAAAACAACGGTAATTTAACGATAAAGGAAAGAAGAGCATGAAAAAACTATTAAGCACAACAATCGCAGTCGGTATTTTCGCTTCAATGTCAATAGTCCCTGTATATGCAGATGTAGCGCCGGATGCACTGCCAAAATTAGGAAGTGCGCATAATGCTACGGTAACAACTCCTGATGATTTTAATATGAACGTTCAGGTAAATGGCGGCAAAGGAAGTGTCGGGGAATTAAACTGGAACGAATTCAATATCGGTAAAGATTCAACGGTTAATTTTGAATTTACGGCACACAACCAGACAGCATTAAACAAAGTTGAAAAATCGGGCGGAATGTCGCAGATATATGGTAAAATAACGGATTCCGGATGTTTTGACTGCGGATATGAAGGCACGGGCAAAATTATTTTAATTAACCCGAACGGCGTATTATTCGGCGACGGTGCTAATGTTGATGTTAATTCATTTACCGTTTCAACAATGGACGGAACTTATGACCAGAGTAAAAGACAGCTTCAGCTTAATAAAGGTCAAGATCAGAGTGAGTTCGGCATCAAGGTATTAGGCGGCGCTCAAGTACATGGCGATAAGAACGTAACTTTTGCATCAAATAATATCAGCACTTATGAAGGGTCTAAGATTTCAACAAATATAAATCCTAATGTAGGCAGTGATTCTTACGGAAAAGTAAAACTTGTTACTGCGGACGGTGTAAATTTCCAATATTACAATAACGGCGCTGTAGAAAAAGTTTCTGATCTTAAAACTTCGGCTGACAAAATGATGGTATCATTAAACGGCGAAATTACATCAGGCAACATCGACATCAGAAATTATTCTGCAAATGCAGGAAGCGAAATAAACCTGAAAGGTGCAACTTTAAAGGCAACAAAAGCTGTATCAGGCAACGACGGCAATATTTGGCTGACGGCTTCAAATAAAGTTGTAGTTGAAGATACGGACTTTATTACTGAAAATGCACAGGGTGCAGAAAATATAGACGGCGGAAATGTTGTTATCTTAGCCGGAAATAAGGCTTCAATATTCAACAGCAGAATAAATGCGGCAGGGGATGTGAAAATTACTTCTCAAAACGGCGATGCAATTGTTGATAAAACAACGGTTAAAACTCCTAAAGATGTTATTATAAATGCGGGCGGTAAGGCTTCAGTTCAGCAGGCTTCTGATATAACTGCTGATAATGTAAAACTCGCAGGCAATCAAAGAGTCCAGATTGAATCCTCAAATGTTAATGCAAGCGGAAATGTTGAATTAACTGGTGATATGGCTTGGTTTAGTTCTTCAAATGTCAAAGCAAAACAAATTAATGCAAAAGCAGACAAAACCGATGTATTAGCAGAAGCATCAACCTTAGAAGCTGATAAAATTACCTTAGATGCAGCTCAAAATGTAAAAGGTAAAATTGATGTCAAAGAAAGCCAGACAAACTTATATGCAGGCAATGATATTGATATAACATTGGCAAACGTCGGCAACAGACAAAACGGTTTGGTTGCTGAAGCAGGTCAAAATGTTACAATAACTACAGACGGGACATTATCAGTATCAAGATTGGTTGCTAAACAAGGCAATATGACACTCAATGCAGATAAAATAATTGCAGGGCTTCCTTATACAACCGAAGAAAAAATTCCGGGCGATGCAAGCGAACGTTCTTACATATATGTAAAAAACGGCACATTCACTTCCAATACAGAGAATGATAGCTATACGGTAACAGCTTCGGACAGAATTACACCGGACGGTTTGCACAAAGAAAGACACCATATTCAATACGGCGACGGCAGTGAAAAAATCTTATTAATCAATGACAGACCTTATACACCGCCGCAAGTCGACCCTGTTGAACCTGAAGAACCTCGAATTTCAATTAACGATGACCAATCGGAAATGTTAAATAAAATCCCCCGTCAGCCTCAAATATACAATGATAAGACAAATATTAAAAATAACAGAACTTCATTAGTTGATGTATTTGCGGCAGCAAGCCAAATAGAAATAGAAGACGACGAAGAGGAAGAATAAAAGTTAAAAAAGAGGTTATAAAAGCAATAAAAAAAATGGCTCTTGCAAAAAGCAAGGGTCATTTTTTTTAAATCTCAGCCGATTTTCATGTTATTTTTTTTCCCCCTCCCCCCCCCGCCTTGGCATTACAAAGGCTTTTTCGTTATTGAGAGAAGCGGATTTTGCGCAGAGTGATGAGCCGCAGGCTCAAACTCGAAGTAACGCCGAAATAATGAGCGGCAATTTTGCGTTCAGCAAAATAAAGCGAATGACTTGAAGGCGTGAAGCAAATTCCAAGAAGCGGATTTTGCGCAGAGTGATGAGCCGCTGGCTCAAACTCGAAGTAA
>CAZBFV010000025.1:0-30160 GCA_964491345.1 uncultured Muribaculaceae bacterium | reverse complement strand
TCGTATATGTTTTCTGATTTTTTATTTTTATCTGCACATAACCCCGATAAGCGGATTTTGCGGGGGGGGGGGAAAAAAAAAATTTCAGCTTTTTTCCCGTCTGTGCAAAAAACGGCAAAATACAATTACAGCAGATATTCTAACTGTTTTCTGCCGTAATATATCATAAAAATTCTGCCCTTACTGCTTCAATAACTTGTATTTTTTTTCTTTTTTGTCCCTGAAAGTCCTGAAACAGCCGGATAATTTACATTTTGTCCGGTTTCAGGGCGAAGCAAAAAATGTTTTTTATATTTTTATCAGCAGGAACAATGAATCTTTCAATGCTTTTACGCTGTGAGTAATATTTTTTTCAAAAAGAAGCATTTCGCCTTTTTTAATTCTGTATTTACTGCTGTTTTTTGAAGCTTCGTCAGAAAACGTGCAGGTGCATGCCTGACATGTACATTTATCATCATGCAGAAAGGTTATTTCTATTTCGCCGTCCGTTACATATACGCAGGCATCCGTATGGGACATGTGAGATTCTATGCCGGCATGTTTTTTAAGCGAAACCAATTTTAAATGAGCATTATTGTTCTCCATAATATCAATAATTTCACGCCCGGCTTCTTTTGAGCTGAGAAAATGCCCGGGTTCTAATACTTTATACAGCATATATTCTCCTTTCAATGATTTGCAGTTTAAAGGAAAATATCATATAAATAATTCCCTGATTTACTGATATATACATTTATCAATTTTTTTTATATAATATTCGAAGATTATAATTTAAGAGGTTATAAATGGCCAATATATTTTTAACAGGAAAATGCAATTTAAAATGTCCGTATTGTTTTGCTGATGAATTTGTTAATAAAGCAAATGAAGAAATTACTATTGAAAACTTTAATAAAGCACTCGGTTTTATTAAAACGTCCGCAGACGCAAGAATTGGCCTGATTGGCGGAGAGCCTGCCCTGCATAGTGAATTTAAAACCATTTTAAATATTTTAAATTCTGATGAAAGTATTAAATTTTATGTAATCTTCACAAACGGGCTTGAAATAGATAAATATATTGATTATTTTGATAAGAAAACAAATATGCTTATTAACTGCAATTCTCCGGATGATATAGGCGGACTGCGCTATAGCAAATTAAAAGAAAATATAAAATTATTGAAAACAGCGGAGAAAAATTTTTCCTTAGGAATAAATCTGTATTCCGATAAAATGGATTTTTCGTATATATTTGAACTGTTAAAAAGCATAGGTCATCATCATGTCAGGTTTTCAACTGCGCTTCCCAATACTGCAAAAGAAAACACGGACGACCCGCTGGAAAGTTTTAAAATTTTTAAACCGTTTTTATTTAAGTTTTTCAGCGGATGTTTAAAAAATGAAATAGTACCGAAGAGCGACTGTAATGGAATCCCGAATTGTCTTTTGTCTGCCGATGATAAAAGACTGCTTCTGCAGTTTGAGATTTTGGCGGAAAAAAATAAAGCTGTAGAGAAAGACAGCACAGGGACAATTTCCACAGTCCATACATGCAGTCCGGTAATTGATATTATGCCTGATTTGCAGGCGGTAAGGTGTTTTGGATTGTCAAATCATTTAAAGACATCTATTGAAAATTTTAAAAATATAGAAAGTTTAAGGAAATACTTTTACAATAAAATCGATGTATATGCAAATGTGGCGTATGAAAAAAACGAGTGCGAAAATTGCAGAAGCAGGCTGTTAGATAAATGCGGTTTATGTTATACGTATAAAATTAAAAAATGCGAAAAAATCAAAGAGTTTGTCAGGAGTGCGTAGGAATTAAAATCAACCGGAGAAAAAAATGGAAGAATTAAGAGTCAGAATAGCACCGTCGCCGAGCGGAAATCTTCATATCGGCACGGCAAGAACGGCATTATTCAATTATTTGTTTGCCAGAAAAAATAACGGAAAATATATTTTAAGGATTGAAGATACGGATGCGGAGCGTACAAGCCGGGCGTATATTGATAATATTTTTGACAGTTTAAAGGCATTAGGCTTAAACTGGGATGAAGGTCCCGATGTGGGCGGAAAGTACGGGCCTTATACCCAATCCCAAAGATTTGATATATATCCTGAATACGCCCGGATGCTTTTGGATAAAGGTTTTGCTTATGAATGCTACTGCACGCCGGAAGAACTTGAAGCAGAAAAAGAAGAAGCTTCGAAAAATAAACAGGCTTATGTATATTCCAAAAAATGTTTAAATCTTACAGAGGAAGAAAAAGCAGAATTAAAATCGGCGGGCAGGAAACCGGCAGTTCGTTTTTCGGTTGAAAAAGCGCAGAAAGCTTTTCATAATTCCCCCGTAATTCATTTTGAAGATATGGTTAAAGGCGATTTACACCAAGATACAAGCCTAATCGGCGATTTTGTAATAATGAAATCCAACGGGACGCCTACATATAATTTTGCGGTTGTCGTTGATGATATGTTAATGAAAATTTCGCATATTATAAGAGGAGAAGACCATATTTCAAATACTTTTAAACAGATTTTGATATATGAAGCATTAGGCGCTGAAGTTCCTAAGTTCGGTCATTTGGGAATGATTTTGGCTCCCGACAGAAGCAAATTGTCAAAAAGGCATGGCGCAACTGCAGTTTCGGAATTTGTTGAAAAAGGCTATTTAACCGAAGCATTATTAAACTTTGTGGCTTTATTAGGCTGGTCGCCGTCTGACGGCAGGGAAATAAAAACACTTGAAGAAATAACTGCCGATTTTAGAATTAATGAAGTTTCTTCATCCAACTCTATTTTTGAATACGATAAATTAAACTGGATGAACGGGCAGTATATCAAGAAGATGGATATAAAAGAATTAACAAAAAGGGCAGAGCCGTATCTTGCCGGCTATGATTTATCAGAGCTTAAGGAAGGACAGCTTGAAAAGGTTATTGCATCAACCCGTGAACCTATAGCCGTTCTGTCAGATTTAACAAATGATGTTTCATATTTCTTCGGCAGGGATATTGTATATGAAGAAGGCGTAAAAGAAGCTAATATTGATACAGTGCAGGCTCAAACAATTCTTAAATATTTTAATTCCAGGCTGGACGGCTATGATTTTGATAATGAAGAAAAACTGCATGAACAATTAGCCGGTTTCAGGACTTATTTTAAAGAAAACTTCGGAATTAAGCCTAAAGTTACCATGTGGACTGTCAGGGCGGCCTTAACAGGAAGAACTCACGGGGCGGATATGGGGGTTATTCTTGAAGTTTTAGGCAGGGAAAAAGTAAAATATCGTATAGAAAAAGCTATTGTTTAGTAAAATGGAAAATATTTTCAACTTGCCGAAGGTATCATTTATTGTTATTACGCACAATTTTTCCGGTTTTGTGCGCGATGCTTTAGACAGTATCAAAAATCAGACTTATAAAAATTTTGAGATTATTATTGTCGACGATTTATCTAAAGATGATACGATTAATAAAATTGAAAATTTTATTAAATCTAATCCGGCTTTATCCGTTAAACTGATAAAAAATGAAATAAACAGAGGGCAGTTAGCCTGTTTTCTCGAGGGGCTGAGGATTGCCGGAGGCGAATTTGTATGTTCTATTGACGGGGATGATATATTATTCCCAGAATATTGCGCTATGCATATAGAAGCGCACATGCGGACAAGCGTTGCCTTAACAACATGCACTCATGTTGAAATAGACGGCAGTAATGTTATTCATACGCTTAATTCTATTGATTCCCCCGGAAAAAAGAAAACAAAATTTGAAATAGAAAATAAATCCTATCAGGAATTTAATAATTACAGAAAAGCAGAAGGGATTAATATAGAAGGATGCAGTATAAAAGTATTGGATAATGAGAAGTATTCTTTTGCAACATGGCATTGGGGGCCGTCCACATCGGCAATGATGCGCAAATCGGTCTGCGATATGCTTCTTTTAATAGATAAAACAAGAAAATTAAAAATTACTGCCGATAAATTTCTTTTTTCTTTTTGTCATTTAATAGGTTCAAGCGCCGTTATTAATAAATCTTTATATGCATACAGGCGCCATTGCTCAAATTATTCCATGGCCAGCCCTGTTATGGGAAATAAAAAATATCTTAAAGAAAAGACTCAAAACAGTTATTTCAGGAATAATAAAAAAATAAGAAGCCAGATGTTCAGATTTATATATGATAACAGGGAATATTTCAAAGAAAAATTTAACAGAACAAATTTAATTCTGATTTATAAAAGAATATTTTTTTCGTTTGACTTGAATTTTTTTAAAGGATTGCTAAAATCATTATTCATATAGTTATAAAAAAATAAATCCAAAGATTTAGATAAAATTATAAACCGTTTGATTGATGTATCCCGCCCAAAAATTTTATACACTTACTAAACAAGGATATTAAGTATAACCTCCGGAGATTTAATGGATTTTATCAAGACAATTAATTCAATAAGCAAAGTTTTATTATTATGCTTTATGTTTATCTGTTCTGCGCTAAGCGCTGTAAGCGCCGGAAATATAGTCTGCGGAATCAGCGTCAGTCAGGATGATACGGGAAAATATAATATACTTTTAAAATTGGAGAATATTTCATCCGTTAAAAAGGTCTATGACGGCAAAAGCCTTATTTTAACCATACCTAAGGCTCTTCCTTCCGATACAATGGAAATTATTTATGATAATGCAGTGGATTTGCAAAATATTACCGTTCAAAAAAAGAATTTTGATAATACAACAATTGTTATGCAGGGAGATAATATTCAAAACTGCCGGCTGTTTATCAAAGATATTTCAACGGGCTTAACTAAAAAAATTACAAATTCAAACAGTATTTTAGATAGTTTATCATTCATTCCCTGTAAAAAGATTTCGGCTGTATTTGTTTTGATATTGTTATTCCGGGCAGTAAGCGCATTCGGTCCGGAGCCGGAGCAAAAAAAATCCGGTATTTCAGCTAATCCGAATGTTTTTGTCAAATCAAATAATAAATCAATGACTCTAAGAAGAAAAAACATGACGCAGTCTTATAACATTCCGTCAATAAATTATATGCGCAACGGGAGTTTTAAGGCTTCAAGCATGAGCATTCCCGCAGATTTTATTATTAATGATAATATGAAAGAACAGCAAATAAGAAAAGCCGGCTGATTAAAACTCTTGCAAAATAAAAGAGAAAAGTTTAATATATTTTTATGCAACAAATACAAGAGTAAAATATAATGCAGATTTTAAAAGCTATTGATTTATTTAACAATATAAATAACATTAATAATAATGAATTTGAGCAGTCCGAGAGCATTAATCTTGATTTTTCAAATATTGAAGCTATTGATTTAAAAGCGATAAAAGTATTATTAGACATTCAAAAAGTTGCATTATTAAATAATAAGACATTATCGCTATGTAATGTAAAGCCGAAAGTTAAAGAAATGCTTGATTTAACAGGGTTTAATAAAACATTTGCAAATCTGACGGATAATCCTGTTATAAAAGGAAACAAAAAATAATGACCGGACAATTCTATATTGTTGCAACCCCTATAGGAAATCTCGGCGATATTACATTAAGGGCGGTAGAGGTTCTAAAATCGGCTGATTATATAACCTGCGAGGATACCCGCATAACTAAAATTCTTGCAGACAAGTACAATATCAGCACTAAGCTGTTTGACTGCCATAAATTTAACGAAAAGGAAAGAAGCATTAAAATCATTAAACTTTTGAAATCAGGCAAAAATATTGCATTTGTAACCGATGCAGGCACGCCATGCATTTCAGACCCCGGATGCATATTAATAGACGAGCTTTTAAAATCGGATATCAAAGTAACATCAATTCCGGGAGCGTGCGCCGTAACGGCTTTTTTAAGCATAGTGCCGAGAAGTACCGAAGAATACGCATTTATAGGGTTTATTCCAAGAACAAAAAATCATCAGATTGAGATTTTGAGCAGATATAAATTCGTAAACACAGTATTTTATGAGTCGCCTAACAGATTAATTGAAACGCTTAATAATATTTCGGAAGCCTTTGGAGAATATACTAAAATTGCATTGGCAAGAGAACTCACAAAAATTTATGAGGAGGTAAAAATTGCCCCCGTCAGGGATATTATTGAATATTACAAAAAAAATCCTTTAAAAGGTGAAATTTCTGTTATGGTTTTTGCGCAAGAAAAACAGGATTTAAATGACGGCGAACTGTTAAAAAAAATAGAAATCCTAAGTCAGGAAGGATTTTCCCGTAAAGATACCACAAAAATTATTGCAAAACTTTTCGGCATTAGCAAAAACAGAATATATAATCTTGCTTTAAACTTAAAATAATAATACAATAATACAATAAAACAGGTTTATTGTGTTCGTTTGAGGTAAATGTAATGTTTGATTTTCTTTTTAAAAAGCAGGATAATTTTAAGGCGGATTTACTGATTAATCAATACGAAAAGATTAAAGAACTTTATGTTAAAGAACCGGTTTCAGAAACAAGAAAAAGAGAATTATCAGATTTGGTCGAAAGATTCGGATATCTTCCTTATTCGCAGGCAAAGGCGATTGAGAGTCTGACCCCCTGTGAAGTTATATTCTGTCTGGAAAAGAAACTTGAACTAAACGGCTCATTTAAAGACAGCAGATTAAGAGTGCAAAATGATGGAATCAGCGCCGTAAAGCGTTCGGGATATAATGATTCAAGCTGGATTACAAAAGAACAGCACGATATAAAACTTATAAATCCGTCTGCTTTAGGAGATGGAACTGCCGATTCCGGCACGGCAAAGTTTATTGATTGGTTAAGACAATTAATAATACTGCCGTCAGGCAATATTGAAAAAGGTATTTTGTCAACCACCATTTATCTTGTGCCTTTTCACCCCCGTGATTTCGGCAATGCTTATCTTACTGCAAGCACGGAGGAAGTAAGCGGAAAAATTTCCGATGAGGATTTAAAAAATGCAGGCATAAACGCTAAAGAGCAGGTTCAGTTATTTATCTTTCTTGCACA
Source organism: uncultured Muribaculaceae bacterium (assembly GCA_964491345.1). Taxonomy (GTDB): domain Bacteria; phylum Cyanobacteriota; class Vampirovibrionia; order Gastranaerophilales; family Gastranaerophilaceae; genus Avigastranaerophilus. The sequence continues at coordinate 23,167 of CAZBFV010000025.1, read as the reverse complement.
GCTTGCAGGACATCCCGTTATATACGACGTATTCCCCCAGACAGGCAGATTTTCCAAAACCGTTCTTGCACACCCCGAAATTGCAAGATGGATTGATGTAAATATTTTAATCGATGAAATAACAAAGTTGCTTAACAGCACTGCAATAAAACTTTCGCAGGAGTTTGACGAAGATGATGTAACCATTGTTAAAAATATTTATAAATCCGCATTAAAAGGCAGTTCCGATGATAACCTCACAAATAAATACAAAATTATATATGAGCGTTTTAATCAGGAGCTTGAAGCCGGAAAAAAAGAGCTTGCCGGTTTTGCTTCAGGAAAAAGAGAGCAGGAAAAACTTCAAAAAAGAGTAAAAGCAGTTGTTTCAGACATAGAAAATGTTCCGGCATATAAAATTAAACACGATAAAGATATTACAAAACGGGGCGAAATTATCCGCAGACTGATTAACGAAGGGCTTTGGACGCTTCCGGACGGCGCATGGTGTTCAAGTTCAATACCGGTATTTGATAAAATGTTTGAATGCGGTTCATACCCTGTTTTCAGACACTATAACTCAAGAGGGGATGATGTAACCGAATTTGCGGAATCTGACTGCCAGACACCGTTTTATTTTGTATATCTTGAAAATGGAGAATATAATATACCCGTTATTAATTTTTATATTAATTATCTGCTGGAATTGCAGAAAGACTATAATTTTGACGGGTTTAGAATTTCGCATACCGACTTTGTCGTTGATGAAATGAGCGAAAAAGATTTAAGACCCATAAGCTACAGAGCGCCCAGACTTTTGCTGAAAAAGGCAAATGAGGCTTTAAAAGAAACCGTGCCTTATTTTGCCTCCATATCAGAGTACAGATTAAGCGGAGCTTTTTTTAAAGAATATCATCAGGATATGAATTTTGATTTATTATGGGGGAATGATACAAAAACCAGCTATGAAAAAACGCCGGTTGATATCATAAATGATAACCGCGAGCTTCAGAATTATAATAACAGTATGCTTAAAAGCCCTTTGCTGTCGGTTATCAAAACTTATAATAATCAGGACGGGTATTTTAGGACTGCCAACAGGTTTATAGGTCTGGCGGATAAGGAAGAAGCATTGTTTAAATGGTTTAAAATTAAATTTTTACCCGGAGGAAAACTTGCACAAAGGCCTTGTATGTATGTTGACGGGGATGAATCATTTTCTAAAGACGGTATTGAAGCTACAATTGAAAATGAAGTTTCGCTGATAAGAGCAGATGATGAAGATTTTTATAACCGATTTGATGCCATAAGGCGCTTCGGGCTTAATAATGAATTGACTCTGGATGGTGAAGCGCAGATAATAACACAGCATAAAGACGGGTTTATAAGCTGGATGATTTCAAAGGAAACAGTTAAAGAGTGTTTGATAATTGCCGCCAACTATAAAAGCGAAAATGAGAAAATATTAACCCATAATGCGGATTCTGTGCCTGATTATGCAGTCCGGCGCAATAATCCCGTTGAAAATAAAAAAATAGAAATTCCGGGGGATTTTGTACTTAATTGCGAATATATCTATGAACAAGATAAAAAAGATTTTATCGAGCATTATTTTAAGCCTGATATTAAAACAATCCGGATTAACAGACTAAACCCCTGCGAATTTAGAATATACAAGATTAAAAGATAATTATGGATATTAAAAATTTAACTTTAAGCCAAAAAATTGCCCAGATGTTTATAACAGGCTTTAGAGGGGCTGATTATAACCGTAATGATTATTTTAAAATGCTTTTAAAAAATAACTTAGGCGGAGTAATTTTTTTTTCCGATAATATTTTAGATGCCGGACAATTTAAATCGCTTATTGAAAAACTGAAATCACAAGCCGGCATTCCGTTATTTTTAAGCATCGATCAAGAGGGCGGGCGGGTTGAAAGAACCGAAAATATTTATCATGGCAAAAAATACCTGAGTGCAAAATATGCTTATCAAAACGGGCCGGATTTTCTAAAAAGGCAAACCGAAAATATTGCCGATGAGTTAAAAACTTATGGAATAAATATGAATTTTGCCCCCGTTTTAGATGTCAATACAAATAAAAATAATCCCATCATAGGCGAACGGGCATTTTCGGACAAAACATGCGAAGTTATTGAGGCATCAGAAATTGTTTTAAATGCTTATAAATCCAAAAATATCATAACGGTCGGAAAACATTTTCCGGGGCATGGCGCTTCAAATGCAGACTCTCATAAAACGCTCCCCGTAATCGATATTCCCCGTCAGGAACTTGAGCAGATTCATATTGCGCCTTTTAAATATGCAGTCGAAAAAGGTATTCCTTCCATTATGACTGCACATGTATTATATCCTGCTTTAGAATGCGGAAATATCCCGTCTTCAATATCAAAAACGATTATAACCGGACTGCTTATTAATAAATTAAAGTTTAACGGCATTATAATGACAGATGATATGGAAATGAACGGGATAAAAGGATATTCAAGCCTTGAAGCCTGCATTTCAGGAATTAATGCTGGTATTACAATGTTTATTTTCCGCAGCAGCACTGCAGATATTGTTAAACTTATCAATGATATTGAAAACTCCGTTAAGAAGGGTATTATTGACGAGGAAAAGATTAATAATGCCGTTGAAAAAATATATAAAATAAAATGCCTGTATGGAATTGCCCGATAGATTATAGTAATAAGCCCGGCATGTTTTTATCATATAAAAAACGGAGGACTTATGAGCAGATTTATTATTAAACTGATTATAACCGGTTTATTTTTAAGCGGTATATGTTATGCGCAGGATTTAGAATTATCTGATGTTATAAGAGAAGCAAGGGAGACTGCCGGATTAAAAAAGGTTAATACTCAAACCTTTTCTGATAAAACATCCTGCGGTAATGTCCAAAAATTACGGCAGGACAGTACAGATAGCCGGACAGGACAAAACAGCATGCCCGAAATAACAGGCGGGCAGAGTGCGGGCAAAGAACAGGCTCCGGCTCAAAATTAACTCTGCCGGAATAAATTATTTATTTTTCATCTTTTCTATTATTGATGTTGTTGATTTGCCTTCCACAAAAGAGATAAACTCTATTCTTCCGCCTGAAGCCGTTATTTCTTTTGCTTCAGGGAGAGTATCAAGATTATAGTCCGCTCCTTTTGCATAAACATCGGGTTTTATTTTTAACAGAAGATTTATGGGTGAATTTTCATCAAATAAAACCACATAATCAACACTCCTTAAAGCGCTCAATATTTCCGCCCTGTCATTTTCGTTATTAACGGGGCGGTTTTCCCCTTTAATCTTTCTTACTGATTTATCCGAATTTAGAGCAACAATAAGAACATCGCCGAAACTTTTTGCTTTTTCCAAATATTTTACATGACCGGCATGCAAAATATCAAAACATCCGTTTGTTGCAACAATTGTTTTCTTTTCACATCTTAATTTTTTCAATAAAGCATCTAATTCACTTTGTTCTACTAACATAAATACCTCTTCAGCCAAAGAACAGGGAAGGCATGCTTCCCTGTCAATACTAATCTACTTCTTTTTTGGTTTATCCAGTTTAATATCTTTTTTTATATCCGGCTTGCCGGCTGTTTTAAAATCAGCAGAAGCTCTAATTTTTCTCTGAATAATTTTAGGATTATACTCTTCGTTTAAATACTCGATTTTAGCGGTTCTCCGCAAGGTTTCGACTTTATCTTTGAGTATATTAACTTTTTTCTGGCTTTCCAGATAATTAATAATATCTTTTTTGCTCTGCTCAAAAGAATAAGCGCCGGCTTCGGTTCTATCCGTAACTTTTATAATATGATAGCCGAAGGGGGTCTGGACAATTCCGCTTATTGTATTCGGCGCCATGTCAAATGCTTTATTCGCAAATTCTTTAACTATTTCATCCTTGCTGAAATACCCTAAATCTCCGCCTTTTAGTGCGCTTGCGGTATCTTGGGAATTTTCTTTGGCTATTTTAGCAAAATTTTCGGGAGATCTTTTTACTCTTGACAGGATTGATTCCGCTTTTTTCCGGTTATTATTCATAATCTGATTAACTTTTTCATTTAATTTCTGATCCGATATATCAGGGTCTGCTCTTTTTATTTGAATTTTAATCTGCTCCGGATTAGAACTTATCAAAATATGTGATGCTCGGACTCTCTGGGGATATTCAAATTTATTGGAATTTTCATTATAATATTTTTTTGCTTCCGCTTCGCCGATAGAAACCATTGCAATAGAATCAACATATTTTTTTAATTTTATCTCATTTTCCAAATCCTTTTTAAATTCATTATACTCAATTCCGCTGAGTTTTAAAACCTCCATTAACTGTTCTTTTGAACCGAATCTGCTTATGATTTCTTTTTCCGCATTCCGGATATCATCTTTTGAAGCCGTTATCTTATTTCTTTTCATTTCATTATACAAAATAGTTTTTACGATAAGTTCGGAAATAACTTTTTCTCTCATCATAAGCGCAAAAATATTATCAGAATCCTGTTTCAGGTCAGCGCCTGCAGAGGGAAACATATTCTCCGCTAATGATTCATTATATGCTTTATCAAATTCCGTTTTATTAACAGGCGTGCCGTCTATTTTCATGATATCATCGCTGTTCTTTTTTAATGAACATCCGCTGCAAATAACCGCTGCAATTAATGTAAAGACTGCAAATTTTATTTTGTTATTCATATTTATATTCTCCTTGAATCAGCTAATCGTTATTATTTGGTGTTGTAATCACATCCTATCTTTAATATATGATAAAATAAACCTGACAGAATGTTAAACAATTCTTCAAAATTTAAAAATTTTTTATTTACTATAAGAATGCCGTTTCCTTCGGAACAAGAGCCGGAAGCAGTTATATATTTAATATATTTCGTAATATTCTTATCCGTTTTAGAACATATAATATTCCATTCTCCTTTCGAAAAATTTGTATAAACTCTTACCTCTCCGCCCGCTTCACGAATTAAAGATATGTCCGCCTGCGATGCAAGCAGTCTTAAATGAACAAGTTTAATTAAGTTTTCTACGGGTTCAGACATTCTCGAAAATCTGTCTTTCCACTCGCCAGCTATAATTTCAAGCTCATTTATAGATTTAACATCCGCTAAACGTTTATATTCAATCATTTTTTGCTCTTTCGACCCCGCCCATTCATCCGGAATAAAAGCTGTTACATTTATGTCTACCGTTGTATTTTTATGCTCAGCCGTTTTTCCTTCCCTGATTTCCGCTACGGCATCTTCCAATATCCTGCAGTATGTATCAAAGCCCACATTTATCATCTGGCCATGCTGTTTAGTGCCTAAAACATTTCCCACCCCTCTTATTTCAATATCACGCATAGCAATTTGATATCCGCTTCCTAAAGCGGTAAATTCCTTTATGTACTGAAGTCTTTTAACTGCATCGCCCGTAAGATTTCCGGCATTTTTATAAAGGCAGTAGCAAAATGCCTGCCTGTCCGTCCTGCCGACACGGCCTCTTATCTGATAAAGCTGTGCAAGCCCGAATTTATCCGCATCATGGATAATCATTGTATTTGCGTTCGGAATATCCAGCCCCGACTCAATAATGGCGGTACATAACAAAACATCGTATTCTCTGTTTAAAAAGCCTGTCATAACCTGTTCAAGCTCATTTTTATCAGTTCGCCCATGTGCAACCGCAAGCCTTATATCAGGCATAAGCTCTTTCAGCCGGCGGGAAAATTCATATATGCTCTCTACTCTGTTATAAAGATAAAACACCTGCCCTTCACGTTCTATTTCGTAATTAATTGCATTTTTTATAACGGAGTCTTTATAAGCGCATACATACGTTTTGACGGGAAGTCTGTTTGCGGGAGCCGTATTTATTATGCTCATATCTTTTATGCCCGACAGCGACATATATAAAGTCCTCGGAATAGGAGTCGCCGACATGGAAAGTATATCTATGTTTGTCTTAAGGCGTTTAAGTTTTTCCTTATGTTTAACTCCGAATTTATGTTCTTCATCTATTACAAGAAGCCCTAAGTCTTTAAATTGGACGTCATCCTGCAGAAGTCTGTGCGTGCCTATAATAACATCAATTTCACCTGAAATAAGTTTCTTTATTATTTCTTTCTGCTCTTTTTTTGATTTAAATCTTGATAACAGCCCGACTTCTATGGGGTAAGGCTTAAACCTTTCTGAAATAGTCTGATAATGCTGTATTGCAAGTATGGTTGTAGGGGCAACAACCGCCGTCTGCTTGGATGACATAACCGCTTTGAATACTGCCCGCACCGCTACTTCCGTTTTTCCGAAACCGACATCACCGCATATAAGCCTGTCCATGGGTTTATCAGATTCCATATCTTCTTTTGTCTGAGAAATTGCTTTCATCTGGTCGGGAGTTTCCGTATAGCCGAATGCTTCTTCCATTTCATACTGCCAGACGGTATCAGGCTCAAACGCAAAGCCTTTCGAGAGTTTTCTTAAAGCATAAAGATTTATGAGGTCTTTAGCAACATCTTCCACCGCTTTTTTGACTTTATTTTTTGTATTATTCCAGTCATTACCGCCCATTTTGGACAGGGGGGGAAGAACATTTCCGGAGCCTCTGTATCTGCACAGCATATTTATTTGTTCTGCAGGAATATGAAGTTTATCCCCTCTTGCGTATTCAAGCGTGAGATAATCTTTTTCTTCCCCGTCTATCGTCTGTTTGGACAATCCCTTGAATATCCCTATGCCGTGAACCATGTGAACTATATAATCTCCCTCTTTTATATCATTGAGAGATTCTATAAAATCAATATTTTCCCTTCTGCGGTTATATCTTATGCCTGTTATATCTTTTGAACGCTTATTAAAAAATTCTTTATCGGTAATTATTATAAGCCTGCAATCTTCGATTATACTGCCTGAAAGCACGATATTATCCGTAATATAAACAGAATTTTCGGCTGAAATGCTGTAAGAAAACGGAATTTCATATTCGTTTAAAATTTCTTCAATCCTGTTTTTATAATCGGTTGCGATAACTATTTTATAACGATTTTTTATTTTATCGGATATAAATTTTGCCATATCCGGCATACTGTTTGAAAAATACGGAATTAATCCGGTTGTAAGTTCTATATTTATTTCCGTTTCATCCGGAATAAAATTATCAAAATAAATTTTTTGATATGAGCTTAATGTTGTTAAAAATTCCTTTATATTGTTATGATTTATATTTTTTAACGGGAGGGCAAGATTGTTTTTGATATTTCCGTAATACTGTTTTGTTAAATTTTCATCGTCTTGTTCATATTTTGATTTAAAACGGGTGTAATCATCAAATACAAAAATAAAATTTTTATCCAAAAGCTCAGCAACGGTTTTTAAGCCGGTATTGAAATATGGAGCATAGTATTCAATGCCTTCAAAATAATTTTTCAGTTTAATCTGCCCGAATAATTCCTGCTGAAAATCGTCTTCCTTATTTATAAGATTTTCAAGCTCTTTGTATGAGTTTTCTTCGAGTATAAATTTATAAACCGGCTGAATTGTAATGTTTTCTGCTTTTTCAATGCTTCTTTGGCTGGAGCTGTCGAATTTTCTTATATCGGTAATTGTTTCGCCCCATAATTCAATTCTAAACGGAGTTTCGGAAAGCGGAAAAATATCTATGATGTTTCCTCTTATACTAAACTCCCCCGTATCGGCGACAAGCGTTCTTCTTGTATAGCCTAGCTTTATCAGCCCGCTTGAAAGTTTTTCGGCATCAATATCATCATTAATTTTAAAACTGATATTATTTTTATCAAAAAATTCTTTTGAGGGAAATTTCTCAAACAGTGCTTTTTGAGGCATTATTATAATATCATTCCCTAAACTTCCGTTTATAATTTGAATCTGCCTTGAGTATTTATAAAGGTTTTTTGAATTGGCATCATAAACAGAACCGTCCTGATAGGGAAAAATAACCGCATTTATGCCAAACAAATTTTTAAGGTCATTTTTGAATTTCAGCGCAGTCTGCTCTGTTTCCGTAATAAAAACAATCTTTCTGGAATTTTTTATAATCAGTTGCGCAAGAATGATTAATTTAGCACAATTCGTAATACCGCCTGCAAAAAAAGAAGTTTTTTTATTTATCAGCGCAGTAATTTTTTCGCTGTAATCACATTTGATTTTTTTTATATAATTTTTCATTCAATGATAATTTTAAAACCATAACGCTAAATTATCAATTATATATACGATTTATAGTAAAGTAAAAAATGTTTTAATATTAATGAACAGCGGAGAATATAGAAATGAAATACATACTTACAGCTTTGGCATTGCTCATATTTGCATCAGGAGCATTTGCGGACGGAATGGTTTATGATCCGGAAGAGTACGGCGAAATCCCAGAAATTCCCGAATCGGAAATAACGGATAACATAAGGACTGCTCCGCCGAGAAATAATACGGAGCTGAACAGCACTTCGGCAAGAACGGTAGAAAATTCCTCCAACTTTAATAATGCTTTATTCGAATTAGACAGCGCACAGGTTAATATAAGAAATGAATTACTGGACTATAAAGCCAAATATCAGGAAATTGACACCCAGTACCAATTGATTAGGGAACAGCGCAAAAACCTTGCCGATAAAATAAAGGATACAGAGAAAAAAATCAATAATATTGAACGTTCAAAAAGCAATATAAGAAAAACAATGATATAAAATATTAAGACTCTTACAATAGCAGGAGTCTTATAGTATTATTAAATAAAATGGATAAGCAGACTAAAATAATACTTTTTTCTTTTATTTACATTATTTCAATACTTGCATTTTACTTCGGCTATATAATACCTGCAGGGCTGTTTTGTTTCCTGATTATTGTTTTTTTATATTTTATACAAAAGTCGGTTTCGTTTAAATATGCACTTTTGCTTATTTTAATATTTTTAACGGGATTTATTAATACGGCTTTTCATTTGAATTTCTATGACGACTTAGTTTCTTTATCCGATAAATATGTTGATATAACGGCAAAAGTCTGCTCCATACCTTCCAATAATCTTATTGATAAAACAAAATTTTATGCGGAAGTATCATCATACAAAACAGAAAATAAAAAAACAGCACAAGTAAAAGCCAAAACTTTAGTCGCCGTGAGTGATAAAGAATCAAAGCTGAAGAATATAAAAATAGGCGATACACTGAAATTGAAAGGGAAAATCAAAGCTGTTGAAAATGCACAAAATCCTTCCCAGTTTGATTACGCAAAGTATCTTCAGCTGAAAAAAGTTTTTACCGTTATGTATGTTAATAACGACTGGCAAATAATATCCCGTTCAAATGATATATCAGGCAGATTTATCCGTAAGCTGAACGATATAAGAACCGATATAATTAACATTCATGCTCAAAATATTAAATCGCCGATGCTTGAGGTTTTAGGCGGAATAATTTTCGGCGATGATGCCGTTAATCCCGATGATGAAACAAAAAATAAATTCATAAATTCAGGAATTTTTCATATACTTGCCGCATCGGGCATGAACGTTACTTTAATTTTCGGCATCTGGTTTTTCTTTGCCGTAAAACTTAAACTTAATTATAAATTTTCAATAATAACGGGGATGCTGTTAATTCTTTTTTATACCTGCATGACAGGATTTGGACCTCCGATTATAAGAGCTTCTTTAATGCTTACGCTGATATTAGCCGGTAAACTTTTTGACAAAAAGGCATCCACCGTTGCTTTATTATTTCTGGCCGGTTTTATTATGCTGCTTTTTAACCCTTTAATGCTGTTTGATATAGGTTTTCAACTGTCTTTTACGGTAACGTTCGCACTGATATTAACCGCTCCTTTAATATCATTAAATACAAAATACAGGTTATTCAATAATATAGCAGGCGCCTGCATAATACCGGTAATTGCGCAGATTTATGCAGTGCCGCTTCAAATGTTTTATTTTAATACATTTGCAATGTATTCCGTCTTTGCAAATATTGCCATTATTCCTGTTTTAAGCATAGTTTCTTTTATCGGATTTATAAGTTCAATAATTGCGCTCATACCCGTATTGTCGCTGAAAGTCTGCGAAACAGCGGATTGGATATTAAAACCGTTCTTGATTTATATTGTGAAAACGGCGGATTTTTTTTCATCTTTGCCTGATTCGATAATATATCTTAAAAAACCTTCTGTTCTGCAGGTTATTTTGTATTTTTCGATTGTAATTTCCGCTACCGTTATTCTTAAAAATAAATTATTTCAAAGAAAATTCCGTATTTTGATTTCAAGTCTGATAATATTATTTTGTCTGAGTTTTATTCCTTTCGGCAGGGATAAAACGGAAATAATATTTTTTTCGGTCGGAAATGCCGATGCAATAATGATAAAAACCGATACAAACAAATATTTTTTGATAGATACAGGCAAACTTCCGTATATGTCTGTTTCTTCTCAGGCTAAAAATATTATTATCAAATACTTAAAGGATAAAGGCATAAAAGATATAGAATCTTTAACGGTTACTCATTTTGATGCGGATCACGCAGGCGGAACTATTGATATTCTTGATAACTTAAATGTTAAACATGTATATATAACCGATTGCAGCGAAGATACAAAATTATACAACGATATTAAAAATTATTTAAGACAAAATCACATTAACGCTGATGTTATAGCGCATAATAAAAAAATTTATGAATACGGGGATACAAAAATTACCCTTTTAAAAGCCGGTACAAAAAATACAAACAATGAGAATCAAAAATCCATAATAACACATTTAAAATATAAAAATAACAGCGCATTATTTATGGCGGACGGGGATGCTGAAGCATATAACGGCATTGATGACGCTTATAAACAAAATTTATCCGTAATAAAAATAGGACACCACGGGGCATATAATACAATAAATGACAAGATGGCAGATGATGCAGAATTATTTATAATTTCTACAGGCCAAAATATATACGGGCATCCTGCACCGCAGACTATAGAAGCTCTAAAAGACAGAGAATATTACAGAACAGACTATAACAATGCAATTAAAATAGTATTTGAAGGCAACGGCTGTAAAAAATACTTTTTCTCGCCGAAATACCGCAGATTTATACAAGGGTTTAAGTATTAATTGATAAGTTTGTATTTTTTAATACATCGTATTAGAATATAAACAGACCGAACAATAATAAATTCGGCAGAATGTTTTAATGCAGGTTACAGGGATATAAATAAAATGGCAGAATACTCATTAGAAGAAATATCAGAGATAGTAGGCGGTATTTTAACAAAGATTGATGATATTAAAATTTCAAGATTAGGCCCGCCTTTGCTGGCTGATGAAAAAACGCTTGCTTTAGCTATGAATGAAGATGAAATAGAAAATTTATCCAAAACAAAAGCTAAAGCCGCACTTGTTCCCATAGGTGTTACATCGGATAATATTTCGACAATAGAAACAGAACGCCCCCGTTTAGCGATGATGAAACTTCTGCATTTATTCTATATACCTCCCGAATATACGGCAGGCATTCATCCGAGCGCAGTGGTTCATCCTGCCGCAAAATTAGGCGAAAATGTTTCTATAGGTCCTAATGTAGTAATATCGAGAAATGCATCGGTAGGCAGAAATTCCAAAATACTTGCAAATACATACATAGGACGCTCTGTCCAAATCGGAGAAAACTGTCTTATTCATCCGGGGTGCAATATAGGGGACAATGCAATTATAGGAAGCAGGGTTATTCTTCAGCACGGAGTGAGTATCGGTGCAGACGGGTTCAGTTTTGTTACCGAAAGTCCTAATAATGTTGAAAATGCACGCCGGGAAGGCAGGGCAAAAGAAGATAATTCCGGCCAAAAAATATATAAAATACCTTCAATAGGCTCTGTTGTTATTGAAGATGACGTTGAGATAGGGGCTAATACCTGTATAGACAAGGGGACTATAGAAAATACGGTTATCGGGGAGCAGACCAAAATAGATAATCTGGTTCAAATCGGTCATAATTGTAAAATAGGCAGAGGGTGTATGATTGTTTCTCAGGTCGGTATTGCAGGAAGCTGTAAAATAGGGGACAGGGTTGTAATTGCAGGTCAGACTGGAATGGCTGACCATATAGAAATCGGAAGCGACTCGATTATCATGGCAAAGTCCGGCATTACAAGAAGTTTTCCTGAAAAAACAATATTAATGGGCGCACCTGCAATGCCGAGAAAAGATTTTTTAAAACATCTGAAAACAATGAAAAAAGCAGAAGATTTAGTTAATAAATTCAAAGATTATGAACATTTGTTAAAGGATTTAAAATAATGAATGCTACGGAGAAGGAAATTGTTTTAAAATCGTCTGCGTTAATGACGGGGCTTGAATCGGAAGCAAGAGTCCGCTTGTCTGAAACCGGAGGAATAAGGTTTCATTATAACGGAAAAACGGTTGAAGCCGGAATAGAAAATGTCTTATCGACAGAACATTGTGTCGTTATAGGAAACAACGGCGTAAAAATAATGTTAATTGAACATTTTATGGCAGCCTGCGCCGTATGCGGGATAAGCGGAGCTGATATTTATTTATCGCATTATGAGCTTCCCATATTGGACGGCAGTTCAAAAATATGGGTTGAAGCGTTTAAAAATGCGGGGGCGGCCGGCGGAAACAACAAAAGATACAGACTCCGAGAACCTTTGATATATCAAAACGGCAAAACACATTTGATTATGCTTCCGTCCGATAACTTAAACGTTACATACAGCGTAAATTATAATCATAAGGATTTAAAAAACCGCTGGATAAGTTTAGATATGAATAAACTTGATGAATACATAGAAGCAAGGACGTTCGGATATCTTGATGAGCTTGAAATGCTTCAGAAAGCAGGATACGGCAGAGGAGCCGATATTGAAAATACGCTGGGTCTTAAAGACGGCGGATATACATCGGAGCTGAAGTCCGAATTTGAGCCGATAAAGCATAAAATACTTGATTTAATCGGAGATTTCTATCTTGCAGGCTGTAATATATTAAATTTAAAAGCTGATATAATTGTAAAGGAAGCGGGGCATACCGTTCACATAAAAACTGCCGGACAGTTAAAAGATAAATTAATTATGGAGGAATAATGACGGAAGAACAGGAAATATTGCAATTTGATGTAACGGGTATGATGGAAATGCTTCCCCACAGATATCCTTTTCTGCTTGTAGACAGGGTGACGGAATGTGTACCCGGAAAATACTGCAGGGGGTATAAAAATTTAACGGCAAATGAAGCGTTTTTTGCGGGGCATTTTCCGGGGAATCCCGTAATGCCAGGGGTATTACAGCTGGAAGCAATGGCGCAGATGTCCGCAAGTGTGCTAATGCCCCTTCCTCAATATAAAGATAAATTATTTTTATATGCCGGAATAGATAATGTAAGGTTCAGAAAACAGGTAAGACCGGGGGATAGATTTGATATGGAGGCAGAGTTGGTTAAATTAAAAGGACCTTTGGCAAAAGCTCATGCAAGAGGTTTTGTTGACGGACAGCTTGCGGTTGAAGCTGATTTAATGTTTTCAATGGCAGGTAATAAATAGGTCAGGAGAAAAATATATGACAATTCATCAGACAGCAATAATATCATCCGATGCTATAATTCCGGCGAGCTGTGAAATAGGTCCTAATGTTGTAATCGGCAGAGATGTAAAATTAGGTGAAAATGTAAAAATTATTGCAAATGCATATATAGAATACTGCGAAATAGGCGATGATACAATAATATATCCGTTTGCAAGTTTAGGAACGGCGCCGCAGGATTTAAGCTACAAAGGGCAGAAAACAAGAGTTGAAATAGGCAGAAACTGCATAATTAAAGAATATGTTACAATAAACAGGGCGGCGGAAGAAGACGGCGCAGTTACGAAAGTCGGAAACAGGTGTTTATTTATGGCATCATCTCATGTAGCTCATAACTGTATAGTGGAAGATGAAGCGATTTTTGCGAATTTAGCCACAATAGGCGGACATTGCCATGTATATAAAGGAGCATTTTTAGGGGGTATGAGCGTATATCATCAGTATGTCAGAATTGGTGAATATTCTATTATATCTGGGTTTTCCGCCTCAAGGATGGATATACCTCCTTTTGCAAAAGCGGACGGACGCCCTGCAATACTGCATGGTCCGAATGTTATAGGCTTAAAAAGACGGGGATTTAAGCCTGAAGAGCGTAAAAATATAAGAGAAGCATTTAAGATTATACAGTCCCGCACGCATACAATGACAGAAGTATTAAAAGAACTGGAAGAAAAATATTCTTCGGATAAAAATGTTATGAGGCTTGCAGATTTTATCAGGACATCAAAAAGAGGGATATATCTTTCAAGATGTAATGATTTAGAGGATACAGAGGTATAATTATGGACAGCTTATGGGAAAAATACGCAGAGGTTCTCGTCGATTATTCGGTTAATGTCCAAAAAGGGGAATTAACGGTTATAAGAACAGATTCATATATATCCCAGCCATTAATTAAAGCAATATATAAAAGAGTGCTTGAAAGGGGCGCTTTTCCTGTTGTAAGAACGGGCATGGAAGGATTAAACGAAATATATATAAAAAATGCTTCGGATGAACAGCTTGAATATGTCGACCCTATGACTGAAATTGAGTATGAAAAAGCAAAGAATTTTATATCGATATCTGCGCCTTTAAATGTGAAAAACATGGCGGGAGCGGATTCAAAAAAAATGGCAAAACGTTCAAGCGCAGTCCGGTATTTATCGGAAAAAATGCTGAAACGGGCTTCGGCAGGCGGTTTAAAATGGGTAATAGCGGATTTTCCGACTAATGCGCTTGCTCAGGAGGCAAATATGTCGCTTGAAGATTATACGAAATTTTTAATTAATGCCTGTTATCTTCATACAGACAGCCCCATAGATAAATGGAAAGAAATCGGATTAAAACAGCAGAAAATTGCGGATTATTTAAACGGCAAATCTAAAATAAGATTGACCGGTGATAAGACCGATATTACATTTAATACATCAGGCAGAATATGGAAAAGCTGTGCGGGCGAGTGTAATTTCCCCGACGGAGAGGTTTATACATCTCCCGTTGAAGACAGCGCAAGCGGGCAGATATATTTTGATTTTCCTCAAATATACAGGGGAAATGAAGCCCGGAAGGTATTATTAACTTTTAAACAGGGCAGAGTTATAGACGCAGAAGCCGAAAAAGGCGGAGAATTTTTAATAAGCATGCTTGATATGGACGAAGGTTCAAGATTTGCCGGTGAAATCGCAATCGGTACAAATGATATGATTAAAAATGTTACGGGTAATATTTTATTCGATGAAAAAATCGGAGGCTCTATCCATCTGGCAATAGGAGCTTCCTATCCTGATACAGGCGGTAAAAATGTATCCGGGCTTCATTGGGATTTAATAAAGAATATGAAAAACGGCGGAAAAATATATGCTGATGATGAATTGTTCTATGAAAACGGCAAATTTTTAATTTAAATAATGCACGCCTATTTAATAACTGCAATCAAGGTTCATTATTCTGTTTTAAAATTTGAAAATATTTCGGGGAAATTTTTATTGATTTCCTGTTTTATATTTAATTTTTCACTGTTATTCCGTTTTTTAAGCAGATTAAAATTTTTATTATGCCTTGTCATCCAGATATTAAGTTTTGGAAGCAGAACGCCGAGCATTATTGCGCTGTATGCAATGCCTGAAATCTGCGCAATATTCAGATTTCTGAGATTTTTCTTAATATTTCCGCCCTGAGCAATTATTTCTTTCTGGGATTTTAATGAAACATCTTTTAACCAATGTCCGAAGCCTTTTCCCTCTTTCGATATATTAAATAAATTTTTTTGCCTGGGGTCTAACAGCTGTGCTGTGCCTTTAGATACGAAACCGCCTAAAACAAGCCAGTTTAAAAATCCAAGATAATCTCTTACATTGGTTTCCCTCAGTTCCGTTGAATCTTTCGATGCAAATATTCTGCCTAAAATTAACGTTCCATATATGGTTTTTATAGCATTTCCTCCTGTTGCAGGCCCGTTAAATTCAAGTTTGCTAACTAAATCAGAAGGCTTTCTTACCCCCATAACCTTTGAAAGCATTAAAAGAAATACTCCTGCCGACAGCATTTTTTTTGCTAAAAGCCCCTTTTCTTTCCCTTTATTTTTTTTATCCTTTACATTTTTTTCATAACCGTTTTCGCCGACGAAATTGTCTATTCCCGTTCTTTTTTTTGTTAATTGCCTGTTTATGTATTGATTTGTAATAGCTAAAAGCATGGAAGCAGGTATTGCGAAAGCGATTTTGGCGTTATTAATAAATTTCAATTTATTAATAACTTCCTGTTTATTTACGCCGTCTTTAAAGAAAATATTTCTGCCTGCATCAACCGTATCTCTTAAAACATGGGTTAAATTCGCACTGAATTCTTTTTCTCCCGAGTTCAAAATAATGTTATTATCAGCGCCTAATAAACCTGCAATATCATCCTGAACATTATGCAGTACATTTTTGGCAGTTTTCTTATCACAGTTTTCTGTTATTAAATTAACCAACGACTCTTTTATGCCTTTCGTTTTTTCCTTATCAATAAGGGAAAATGATTTATATTTACTGCCGGCAAGCCCTGTCATTGAGTTTAAAACGCCTTCAACAAATCCGGTTGGAGTTTTATCCGATTTAGAATAGATTTCTTTAAAAGTTTCAAGCCCTTTATTTGTAATCCAGCTTGAATTGTTGGTTGCTACAGAAGGCTTGTAAAGTTTATTAAACAATTTTGTTCCCAAAAGAGCAAAGACGGTTGCGGAAAATTCCGCAATAAAAGTTCCGGTATATTCCCTAAATCCCATTTCAATACCGGCTTGTTTTCCTCTGTGCCTTGTTTCAACTATGGTTCTGGGTGTATCCATTGCAAAAATATCTACAAATGAAGCATTCAGCATATCATTGTTATTCAGAGCATATAAAGCCTTTGATAACGGAGATAAATTCATAGAGCCGAAACTTTTTAAATTTTCTTTTTTATAAGTATTTTGTAAATTTGTTATTTCCATTTATATATCCCTTTTTTGACAGCAGATAAGCTCCCGCTTGATGCTTAACAGGAACTTATTTTTATATATTATTAAATTTCCGCCGTAAAATACTTCTAAGCTCCTGCAGACCTGAAAGTACAACAGCAATTTTTTTGATTTAAAAAGTTATTAATGTTTATAAAAATTTTTTTCATCGGATTGTCCATAGTGTTATAAAAACTCAAACAATATTTTTTGTCAATATTATATTTTAAAATTTATTCCGCATAAGTTAATAATATAAATATGTTTAGGCATAGCGAATAATGTTGCAAGGATACAAAAACAGTCTTTATAATATAATTTCAAAATATATAAAAATAAAATACCTTATTTTAATAAGAAATGTAAACTATCACAGTATAATAAACTTAACATTTTTTTATTTATAAAAATTCATTCTGGTTTTTTACGCAATTTTTAAAATTAAAAATACTTTACATGTTTATATAGAGAAAATTTTTAAAACGGGGATAGGAGAAAATTAAATGGCACAATCAGTAGGAATGGATAATTCTGTAAGGGAATTATGGCGTCTGCAGGAGTATAACGGTGCAAAAAACGGCGGTATTTCGCCAAACAGCAATAATAACGATGAAACGATTATGAATACTTTATCTGATTATTATACTCCTGAAACAGGCGGTAATTTGGAAACCGAATATTCCGAGGCTTTATCGGCGCTGAATGCACCGTCCGGCACCGATGCAACGGATACGGATAATCGCTCGAAAGAGGAAATTCAGGAAGAATTGGAAGAATTAAAAGAAAAACGTGAAAAAATTGAAGAAGAAATGGAAGCAATTGAAAGCGATATTGAAGATTTAGCCCAGCAGATTGAAACAGATATTAAAAACGCATTGGCAGATAAAGAGCAGAAAACGCAGGAATATGATGAAGATGCACAGCAGGCATTAAGCGATAACATAAAAGCATACACCGAAGCCAATAAAGAAGGCGGAGAAGGAATGACAAGAGAAGAATTACAGCAGAATATAAAAGATTCTCTCCCTAATAATCCTGAACTTGCCGAAACAATGGCAGTTCTTACAAATGCAAGCGATTCAATAAATGAAATAGACTCGCTGTTAGGTGATTTAAACAGTAAAATTCAAGAAGCGAATATGCTTGACGGTGAAATTGGCAAAGCAGAAGAAGAATGTAAACAAATTGAAGAAGCGGAAGAAAAGAAATGCTGTGATCCGATAGGCTTTACTGCAGGCGAAGGTGAAAATACCGCTAAATATGATTTTATAGTAGATGACGGCAGTTTTGATTCGGCCGGTGATTTTCTCGGCGCAGACGGTCAATGGAATGCAATGCAGGCTTTAGATACGGACGGGGACAGCATTGTTTCTTCATCAGAGCTTGAAGCCGGAAACATAAAGGCCGTAAAAACCGATTCAAACGGAAACCAGAGCATAGTTGACTTAATTAAAGAATTCGGCGGTGATTTTTCAATAGATTTGTCATCGTATAAACAGGGCGGTTCGCATAATGCAGTGGATACATCTTCTGATGATGACGGCGACGGAGTAAAAAACCAGCAGATGCTTGGCACTTTTAATGTAAATGCCGGCGGTCAAACTTTAAACGGATACAATACTCTTGATGACAGCGACTGGCTGGAATCTAACTATGGAATACAATCAGGCAATGCAGGCAATCCGTTTGCGGATTATCAAAATTCAGGCTCCGAAAACAACGGCAATCTTCTTAATCCGGAAGATTATTCGGAAGAATTACAACCGCATGTTAATTTCTTTAATACATATACCGAAATAAACGAAGAATACAAAGAGCAGTTAAACGGTGCTAATGAAGATGTAAATCTTACAGATAAAGAAACGAATGATTTAAATACTTCAATACTGAATAAAGCAGATAAAAAAACAAAAATCGGGTCTGAAAACTCCGGAAACACAGAGAATACAGAAAATGCTGAAAATGCAAATACATCAATAAACGGGGATATGCAAGAGAAAGAGGAAAAAGAAAAGGAGCTTTTAATAAAATAATACCGGAATAAATTATATTGACAGACTTATAACAGCTTCTGTCTGCAATAAAGAGCAATTGCGGCCGCATAAAAATTACTGATTCAATACCGGCAAATTAATTTTTTACATGTTTTATCATATATGTAGTATATAAAATGTCAGGGTAATAAAATGCAAGTAAATTTTCCGCAATTTAATCAATCTTTTAAATCAAAAAAAGCAGACGGCAAAAGACGGCAAAAGACAGCAAAAGAAACACAAAAAATACAAAAAAAACAAGAAGCTGAGCAGACAAGTAAATCCTGTATTTCAAAACAAGCCGTACTGCTTGGATTAACGGTAATTGCCGGAACAGGCGCATTGATACATTGTGTAAGAAAACACAATGTATCAAATATTAAAAACACTGCGGAATTAAATTCCGTTCAAAATACAAAAGATATTGCAGAACAGACTTTTGTTAAACAAAACATTAAATCAGCCGGCGGAACTTTAGAAACCGGTGTTAAAAAATTCAAAGACGAAGCTCAAAATATAGCTGACGGAGTCCGGCTTAAAGGAGGGACTGCAGTTAAAAAAGACGGTTCTCTGTTCACAGGTGCGATGGATATAGTAAATAAAAAAGGAGATAAATATACCATAAACTATAAAAACGGCGCTATGGTTTCATCATTAAAAAACGATAAATTGTATAAGACATATGAAACAACAGTTTACAAAGGATTGCAGACTTCATTTAATAATGAAACTAAGGGCGGATCTGTTTTAAAGTCAATCAAGACATATAATAATGATAAACTTTTAAAAGAATGCCGTATAAATAAAACACCTGACGGGGTTTTAGAAAGAATATTCAAAGCAGATTATAAAAAAGGCACGGCAGATGCCGTTAATTACAGGCAGGATGGTTCTATACTGACACAATCCAAATATTTCGGTCCGAAATATCTGATGTTGACTAAACAGAATATATTCGACGAAAACGGCAAACTTTCAAAAGTCATAGAATCTACCGAAAGAAGAGGGTACAAATTAACGGATGTTAAAACGGGAAAAGTAGGGTACTATGATATTAAAAACCGCTTTTTTTCAGACATGACGCCGTCGCCCGATTTAGAAATGCACCATATTATCGATGCGGGAGAAAAACCCTGGTATAGAAAGATAAAAGATAAAATTCAAAGTTTATTTAGCGAAGATGCACGCTATAGAATAATACGCGAAAACTACTACGCAGGAAAAAAATAAATTAATCCGTTTCAAAAAAGCAGGCTGTTTTGCCTGCTTCGGCTTTTTTCCTGAAACTTCAGATTGAATTGGACAAATCGGCACTGTTTGTTTTGCAGAAATAATAATGAAACCGAGAAACACTGCCTATGCAGAAAAGGCAGTGCGGGCTTGATATGCGCCCTTATGTCCGGATATCTTTAATTCCCGGCTCCGTTTTATGTTTTTGACCGTTTTTTTATCTGATAAACACAGCCGGCCGCAACAGGGGCATTAAAACAATATTCAAATATGCTGTATTTCTGGTCCGTCCGTACTTTTCCGCATAAAATAAAATTAAGAACAATATTAAGCTGATTTTGTGTATAATATTCTTGTTAAAGTGCTAGAGAAAGGCAGAAAATGGAAAAAATAAACTTAGTTTCAGGCATGCGTTCAACAGGTAAACTCCATTTAGGTCATTATACGGGGGTATTAACCAACTGGGTGAGGCTTCAGGATGAATATAACTGCTTCTATTTTGTTGCGGACTGGCATGCTTTAACAACAAAATATGACAAAACCCAAAGTTTAAAACAAGATAGGCTGGATGTAGTGTTAGACTGGCTGGCATGCGGAATAAATCCCGATAAATCTGTTATATATTTTCAGTCAAAAGTATTGCAGATAGCGGAATTACATATTCTGCTGAGTATGATAACCCCGAATAACTGGGCGGAACGTGATCCTACCTTAAAAGATATGGTAAAAATTTTAAAGAGTAAAAACGGAGATGAAAGCGAAAATATGCCCAGGATGAGTTACGGTCTGCTGGGTTATCCTGTATTAATGTCGGCGGATATCATGGCTGTAAACGGGGCAGTTGTTCCTGTCGGCGCCGATCAATTGGCTCATTTGGAAATAACAAGAGATATTGCAAGACGGTTTAATAATATATATAATGCCGGAATATTTAACGAACCTAAGCCGAAATTAACGGAAGTACCGTTGTTATTGGGTATTGACGGTCAAAAAATGGGAAAATCGTTTCATAATGATATAAAGATTTCGGATGACGAAGATACAACTTCAAAAAAAGTTATGCAGTGTATTACGGATAGAAGCAGATTAAGGAAAGATGACCCCGGTCATCCCGATAAATGCGAAGTTGCATTTAAATATTATCAGGCATTTTCTTCACCGGACGAAATTGAGCAGGCAGGATGCGAGTGCATCGCAGGCAGAATAGGATGCACTGATTGCAAGCGCCGTTTGGGTAATATAATTAACGAAAAATTTTCTCTTATAAGAGAAAAAAGACAGGAATATCAAAAAGATATTTCAAAAGTGTACGACATTATAAATGAAGGCAGTAAAAAAGCCGGCGCCGAAGCGGAAAAAATGCTGTCAAAAGTTCGTGAAGCCGTAAATATATAAGGATATAAATATGGATAGAACTAAAATTTTAACAATATTCGGCACAAGACCGGAAGCTGTAAAAATGGCTCCATTAATAAAAGAGATTGAAAAAAATTCTGCCGAGCTTGAAAGCATTGTATGTGTTACGGCACAACACAGGCAAATGCTGGATCAGGTTCTTTATTTATTTAATATAAAACCTGATTATGACCTTAATATAATGAAAACTGACCAAAATCTATGGTCATTGACAAGTGATGTTTTGATAAAAACCAAAGATGTTATTGAAAAAGTAAAGCCCGATATAGTTCTTGTTCATGGAGATACTACAACATCAATGGGAACTGCGCTTTCGGCATTTTATTCGAAAATACCGGTCGGACACGTTGAAGCAGGACTAAGAACTTTCGATAAATATTATCCGTTCCCCGAAGAAATGAACAGAGTATTTACAGACTACATCAGTACATATTATTTTGCACCGACGGATAAATCCTGCGAAAATTTAAAAAAGACGCTAATAAATTCCGGCAATATATATAAAACCGGCAATACGGTAATAGATGCATTATTGTATACCGTTAAAAATTATAGCGGGGAAATTAAAGAATTAAAGCTAAACCAAAACTTAAAAACAATACTTTTAACCTCGCACAGACGGGAAAACTTTGGCGTACCCATAAGAAATATTTGTAAAGCTGTTTTAAAATTAACGGAAAATAACAGAGATATTGAAGTTGTATATCCGGTTCATCCGAATCCGAACGTGCAGAAACCTGTATATGAACTGCTGGGCGGTAATGATAGAATTCACCTGATAAAACCGCTTGAATATGCACAATTTTGTTCATTAATGAAAAAATCACATATAATTTTAACGGATTCGGGCGGAGTTCAGGAAGAAGCGCCGTCGCTGGGCAAACCAGTACTAGTGCTTAGAAATACGACAGAACGCCCCGAAGCGGTTGAATACGGCACAGTAAAACTGGTTGGAACGGACATAGAAAAAATAGTAAGTACAACCGAACTGTTGCTAAGAAACGAAAATGAATATAAAAAAATGTCGGAAGCCGTAAATCCATACGGCGACGGGCATGCTTCAGAAAGAATAGTGAAAATATTAAAAAGAATAAAAACAGTTAATAAAAATTAATAAATTAAAAAATAACAGTTGAAATTAATTTTTTTTTGAAATACATTAAGAAACGGAGCTAAACCGGAAATAAATCAAAAAATTCGGACAATAGTCAGAAAAAAAAAGTAAATCCTCAAAAATTTTAAATAAATATATTGACAAAAAAATTTGAGGTGATAGCATAAAATAGTTGCCCGTTCGGGTAATAGAAAATAAGGAATGGAATAAAGCGGAGATAAAATTTAAATGATGTTCTCCGCAGAACAGAAGGCTTATTTTGGACATTGACAATAGAATAGCTGAAGACAAAGACCTGTTGATTTTGAGAAAAAGA
>CAZBFV010000024.1:0-30560 GCA_964491345.1 uncultured Muribaculaceae bacterium | reverse complement strand
CTTCATACACTTCGGGATTTGTACTCACACTCCCTGTTTCTAAGGCTTTTGACTGGTTAAGGGTATCTGTGGGATATAATACTTTATATGCTTCATTTTCTGCCCTTTGTGCTGCTTCGTTTGCTTCTTGAATCAATTTTTGAATTGCGCTTGTTGCATTTGCTATAGCGTTTTTTGTTTCCTGTGCATAGTATTTTGAAGAATAATCCGTATTTTCAACTTTACCGTTTGTCTTTACAGCCCATTCTTTTGCCCTTTCGGCATTATTTAGTGCTTCCTGTGAATATAACAGTGCATTATGCTCGCTTATTTTTAAATCATTTATAAGTTCATCGGGTTTTATATCCGAGCCTTCCATAACCATAACGGTTCTTTCAAATTTTTGCGAAAAAATCTGTAAAATTCTTACAATATAATCAAAAGTCCATTCTATTACATCAATGTTATAATAAAGCGAATTTTTAAACTCGTTTTCCTGTTTTATTACCAAATCCAATACCAAAGATAATTTTTGATTATTGCCTAACACTTTATAGTTTGAACTGTCCAAGGGAAAAGTTATATAACTTCCGTCGGGGTTGCCTATTTCGTTTATGGAATAATCAATTCCGTCAGTTAAAAGGGTCTGTATTCCATATTCATTTATATGATAAACTTTTAATTCGGATTCTTTTTCGATTAAAAAATCAAAATCAAATTTTTTTGAAGAAGAATTACCCGCATAATTATTTACGGGAATAATTGATGATACAGTCATTTTGCCTCCTTATACATATCTGTCTTTTATATCATTTAAAATATTGTTTCTGGTTGATAAATCAGCAATTTTCTTATTAGTTGTTTCATAATCTTTTATTGCGGTAAAATACAGTTTAAATAATTTATATTTATCTTCTTTTGAAGTAACCTTATATTTTTTTAATAAATTTAATATATAAAAATAATCGGCTGCAGCAAGCATAATCGTATTATTTTTATCTTGCTGCAGCTCAAAAAAGAAATTAAAATCTTCTTCAGAAAGACAGCAAATATAATCGGATATATCCGATTTTTTAAATTTTTGAATATCTTTTGTCAATTCATCAAACAGTTTTAAATATTCATCTTCGTCGGATGTTATATAACTGCCGGCAATTATTTTTTTTATATATTCTTTTTTTCTCTTAATATCTTTCTCTTTTAAGCTGAAATCTATATCAAGGAAGTAACAGGATGTATTATTTTTAATATTTGATACAATTTTTTGCCAGTTATCACTGTTTTTTAATTTATAATCATTTTCTTCCTGCTGTTTTTTTATATCATTAAAAATTTTAATATAAGCTCTTGCCGATTTTCTTATCAATTCATCTTTAATTTTAGTGAATTCTTTTTCCTGCTCATCTTCCGGCAGGTTGTAAGAAAATAACTCTTTTGCCCAGTTATAGCCAATAATATTGACTTTCAAATCCTTAACGGCATTTTCTAAATCGGTTTGTACTGTTTTATCCAGAAATTCTTTATACTTTTCATAATAAATACAGGCTTTGATATCTTTATCAAGAATAAAGGCGGATATTATGCCCGAATAGAATTCTGATTTATACTTTTTATAATTAAACCTGAGTATTTCATCTTTCCATTTTTCTTGTTCCGACATTAATTTTAATATGGTCAAACCGTTTTTTAATGAAATATCAACAATGTTTTGATTATTTTTATATAAAACAGCCTTTTGTTTGTTCAATTCAAGAGCATTTTCAAATACATTAAGCTGCCAATCCTGAAGTTCTTTATCTGTATGCAATTGCATTTGTTCTTTTATTGCATTAAGTTTTTCCTGCTTTATTTGCGAAAAAATTTCTTTAGTATCGGGAGATGACAGATTTAATTCCGAATATTTTTTTGAAACAAAATTTTCAAGTTCTGACAAATATTCTTTCTGTTTTTTTTCAACATCCTTTCCTTTAACGGAATAAAATCCGTTTTCTCCGAATAAAATATTTATTTCCCATTCGTCTAAAGAATTTGAGAATTCAAGAATTTTTGTTTTATCGAAAAAAAATACTTCATCATTTTCAGTTTTTTGATTTGAATAATGCTCGGGAATTTGACGTAAAGAATAGTTATTTGTATTTATGTTGCCGGTTATATTTTTCATTTTATATTTCCTTATATAGTGCCTATCAGTTTACCGGTGAGGGATAACATACCGGTAGCAGCATTCAGATACATATTTTCATTGTTCATTCTTGCTTTTTTCAAAAGCAAATCTGATTGGGAAATGTATTTTTTTGCATTTCTTTCCGAACGTTTAACGGTAGAAAGCGCCTCCATATCCCCGTTTAGTTTTTCAGTATCAATGGCATTCAAGGTAGTTCCGGAAGATGTAGCAATATTGCCTGCAGCACTTTG
Organism: uncultured Muribaculaceae bacterium; assembly: GCA_964491345.1. Taxonomy (GTDB): domain Bacteria; phylum Cyanobacteriota; class Vampirovibrionia; order Gastranaerophilales; family Gastranaerophilaceae; genus Avigastranaerophilus. The sequence goes on along the minus strand of CAZBFV010000024.1, from coordinate 28,166 downwards.
AGCTTTAACTTCTCCCATTTTTAGTATTGATTTCAGTTTTATTTTTCTTGCTTCTTCCAATCCCGTTTGACGCTCAATCGCTGCATTATCTCTTAATACCTGCGCCTGCTGAACCATAGCGCCGGTTTGGTCTTTTGCCTTTTTTATATTTACAGCAGTTGACAAAACAGAACTTGCAATATCTATTGCTTCAATTACACACATAAAATATCCTTTCCGTTTATATACTATTTACTTTATAAAAGAATTCATATTCTTTCGGCAGCAACATATTTTGAGGCGACGGATTGTCAAATTTAAATCCGAATTTTTTGAGCCAAAATTTAGCGCCGTAATTATATTTACAGATAAAGTTGTACATTATTTGATATTTTTTATCATTTTCCTTAAACTGTTGTTTTAATTCTTTTAACAGTGTTATTTTATTTTTATGGATATATTTTGTTGTCAATAACCATACATTTGCGATTGACGGATATTCTTCCCTGACCGGATAAAATCCGCCTATTGCAACAGGGACTGTTGAATTATCAAAATCCATGCCGTATAAAACCAAAAATTTCTTATCTTTCAATATATCAACAGTTTTTTGATACCATTTTGAACCAAACAATGCAGTCAATTCGGATTTATCTTCTTTTCGAATATTATCAAGCACAAATATATACTCTTTTTTGCTGTCGCAATCTTTCAGCATCTTATTCTGCCACCGTTACATCTAAAGAGATAGAATTAATAGTTATCGGAAACGGATATATTTGTTTTAAATGCACATTTGCTTCCTCGGAATAATTTGAGAACGAAAATAAATTTATATTTCCGGAATACAAATAATTAGCATCATCTACACTTTTGATGCTTCTTGAATTTTGAACAATATCACCGTCCGTGCCTATAACAAAAATATCTTCTCTTGATTTATCAACACTGATACTTATCGAATTAACTATTTTTAAAAGTCCTTGAGTGCTTTCGCCTTCAAGATTAAGAGTTTCCAGTTCAAATTCATAAGGCAGACCGATAACAATTTCAGAAACCGGGTAATCTAATTGAACAGAACCGTTTTCAACTTTTTTATTGATAATTGCTGCTCCTTCTGCCAGAATATTAACCGTTTCGCCTTCTAAATGTTCCAGTCCGCTGATTTTTTTTATGGGGGCTCCTTTATATGTTAAAGCGGAATCTAAAAATATACCGTCTTGAGTTCTTTCGACATATCGTGATGCCATACGCTCAATATAACGTTTTGTTTGGCCGTTTATCTGACGGTTGACCACAAAATATACAACATCTTCATCATCTTCCCTCACAACAGCGACCGATTCAAATTTTCCTTTTGTTTCATGCCTGTGCCAGCCTGTAACTTCCTGTTTTTTATTATAAGTTAAGGCATTAACAGTTCCGTCTGACATTACGCACCATAAAATTCTGTATGGCTCTCTTGAGTATGCCATATCTACGACTGTTTTATTTTCAAATAAATGATTAGCAAAAATAGACAGTTCTTCACCGTCATAGCTGTCTGAAACATAGGTGTAGCCTAAATCTCGTATTACAGAGCCTCCGCTTTGCACGAATAAAATCATATTCCCCGACACAATAGGAGCAACGTGAGAACATCCGTAGAAGCTCTGCGGAGAAGCAACAAGAGAAGAAGATGCCGTAAATGCACCGTCTGAGCCGTTTAATTTCCATTCTCCAGCAGATGTAAGCAAAATTAAATCATTCATAGCTATAATATGCCTTATTTCATTAACTTCACGTTCGGATAAGGTAATATTGACGGAATCAGATGCGTTTAAGGGTCTTGATATATTAAAATTATTATTTGTTGAAGTTTGAGAAGCTAAAAGCTGCTGGGGATTATCTTTCAGACAGCCGTATACTTTCCTTTGCTGAAAATAATTGACGCAGGCGGGGTTATTTCCGTTTTCAAAAGGATTTGTATAAATAGGCGCCGTTGAAGTTAAATCCGGTTCTATTTTGTTATCTTTAAATGTAGTTTCAGATGTTGTGCCGATATATCCGAATACTCCGTTTACGCTTTTATAAATATTGTACTCGGAAGCACCTTCAACCTGCGAAAAAGAAATAGTGATATATTCCGTTACCGCCCAATATCCTTCAAGTTCACCTGTTACGGAAATTTCTTCCGAGCGGTTGCTTTCTTCATAAGTGTCTTTTTTTACGGATGTAACAACATATTTATAAACCTGTTTGTGTTCGGCTGCACCCGTCCATTTTGCATTTAAGTCAGTCGGAGGCATAATTTGGGGAGCAAAATCAATACTTTTTAAATCCCAATTATAATGCGACAGTCTTGAAAGTTCCTGCGGCGGATGATTTATATTGCATAAAGTGAGTACATCGGCATTTTGTGCATATTTTATATTAAACAGTTCATCGCATGTATATGGAGTTTCTATTTCAACAGGCTGATTATTCTTTTCAACGTCTATAATTTGACCTGCTTCTTTAATAAATCTTGCATAAGAATTACCCATTTCTATGATATATGTTTGTTCCGTATTAAATGAAAAAGGTATAATCCGGACTTTTTCTTCCGAATTTTTTACCTCGCAGATAAATTCAAGCCCGCTTCTGTTGCTTATACTGCCTTCGGCTCTTACAAATCCGTTTTTTAAGGTTTTTAAACCCACTTCATATTTTGCTAAATCATTTCTGGCATATAAAGCAGGACTTAATTCTCCGCCCGTAAAAGATTTTTGAGTATATCTTGACATAATTTCACCTTACATCCATCCAGCAGCAGCCGGCATCATTTTTTATATACCCCTCCGAAGCATTAATTGCCTTTGCTTTTGCAAGTATGCTTGTATAAATACCCAGACAATCATTCTGCTGTGTCCTGTTTCCCGTAATTGCCGGCGCTGCAAGAAATGCCATAAACCAGCATAATGCCATAACAAATTCCGTCGTAAAAAATGTTTCGTTATCTACGGACTTTGTATATCTTAATACGGCAGGAGTTAAATTCGTATTAATAACTTTTTGACCGCTTGTATTTGCAGCCACTTCAAATTCTACTATTTCCTTATCTGAATAAGGTATGATTTCTCTTGCAAAAATACAATCATTCGGATAATCATATTCATACAAAAATTTTGGATTTTGAGGTATATTTCCCGTCAGCGTCAGCTCTCGATATGAATTTGCAAAATTCCAGTCAAAATCTTTTAATACCTGTTCTTTAGCACTTTCATAAAATTCATTCAGGATTATGGTATTTTTATCTGTTTGATTTGTATGCTGCAATCCGACGCTTACACGCAGATTTTTTAATGTAATATTAAATATTTTTGCCTTAGTATAATTCATTCAATCCTCTTTTCATGTATTATAAGGAAAGATATCCGGCGTTCCCGCCGGATATCACGATAAAAATTAAACGTTATGAAAACTTTCTTCAACACCATCTGCAATGCAGGCAAGAATTTTGCCTTGCGTAGGTTCTGTTCCGTCCACCGTGTAGCTTAAGCGCATATAGCCTAAATTTCCTTTCGGCAGAAATTTAATAGTTGAAACAGCACCTTTTTTTAACTCATCAAGCGTCATTGTTTGAGAAATTAAATCTACGGCAGAGGCAAAATTCTCGGTTTGTGAAGTTTGAACTTTAATAGTCAAACTTGTCAACGAATTAAAATCTTCGCCGACCTGTATAAAAATATCGATCGGAGTACCGAAAGATACTTCTCTTTTGCCTAAATCAAGAATATTTTCAGAAACACAAGTTGCCGTAATTTTTTGATTATTGGAAAATAAACCCTGTTCATCTAAAATCATAATATATCTCCTAAACTATTGAACTAAACTTTCATTACACACAATTTGTTCACATTCTCTTATCGGAATATTTTTATAATGAAGAATATTCTCATCTAAATATTCTTTGAAAGTGAAATTAACATTTGTTTTTTCTTTTAATTGTGCTTCAAAATACATTAATACGGTTGAATTACAATAAATATAAGTTCTGCCTGTTTTTGCAAATCTTCTGATTTTGTAATAAGCCTGATTAAGAAGCTGTTCTATATCCGTTGAAGATTTAGCCAGATTGGCAATGCTGATATTCGCAATTCTGCAGGTTGAACGCCAGTCCCGAACGGATAAACCGACATCCATTTTAAAATGGTCCTGATATACTTTGCGTTTTCCGCCTGCGGGGCTTGTTTCTGTTAAAATACCGTCATCTTTATGCTGAACGCCCGCTTGAGAACCTTGCGGATATAATAATGAAGTATGTAAATCGCCCCACGTAACAAACCAGACAGAAGTGTTATCAGCACCTGCTCCGCCGGCGTTAATAATATTAGAGCCTATTTTTTTTGCATCATTAGAGATTTTCGAATATCTTACTGCTAAACCGTCAAATGCGGCTGCATTTTCTTTTATGCTTCCGTAGAAAACGGTTTCCTGTAATTTTTGATTCATTGCTTCAATAAAAGCAGATGATTCCGACAATCTGAACAGTTTAGGATTTTCTGATTTATCGACTAAATCAACATCGACTATGGAATATGTTTCTAACATGCCCGTAACATCTTTGACCTGTTCGGTTGTAGATTTGGAACTCGGAACAAAACCGTATAAATTTCTGAATACGGCTGATGGAAGTCCTGTTCTTATTGTAGTAATATGATTAGAACCGTCGTTGCATTGAAGCGCATTGGCATCTTGTAACAATTCGTTTGTTTCAGACATCATTTCAATAATTTCTGCGGCTATTTTGCCGTTTTCCGTACGCTTTAACCTGTCGGCAAGGGTTAAATAATTCGCACCAAGTGTTGCCATTTGTTTTTTCCTTTCTTTTTTGCATAAAATTAATCCGCTGAATTTACTTTAACGGATTTAACCGATAATGAATGAGTGCATTTAGCCATGCATCAGCTACATAGTAGGGAATAAAATATCTTCTCTGCTTTCTTTTTTAACATAAGGAGAAGAAGTATCCGAAAAATCATCATTTCTCATAAGCTTTCCGATTTGATAAAACATTTTTACTATTTTAGGATGACAGTTTAATCCTGTTTCTTGAAGCAGAGCCTGCACATCTTCATCGGCAAAACATTTATAAGCCATATTTGCAGTCTGTATTGCTTTATCAAAATATATTCCGCCTATTTGACTATCGTTTAAAAGTGCTTTTTTATAGTCATATATCTGCTGTTTCCTGCGGTTTTCAATTTCACTGTCCAAATTTTGTCCTGCAAGTTTTGTCATTTTTACAGCCATTGACATAAGTTCATTTGCACTTTTTTGAGAAAGATTATATTTTGCAGCCAATTCATTAAATTCTTTAAGTAAATCATTATTGTAATAATAATTGTCGGGAAGCTCCACTTCCGAATAATCATAAGTTTCAGGTTTTCCAAACAATCCTTCATCTTGAACACCGGTATCTTCTGTATTCTCTGAGATATTTTGCTGTTCCTGTTCCTGAATGCCGTGAACATCCGAACCTAATAATAAATTTTCTTCAATATCGTTTTCCATTTTTTCTCCTTTCGTAAAAATAAAATTATTAAGATAATCCTAAGCGGGCAATTAAATCACTTCCGTAAGAATCAGAACCCGCAATATTTTTGATGATTTCAGAACCTTCTTTTAGTTGTTTAACCTGATTTTCCCGATTTTGAGCTTCTTCTTCAGCCTGTTTTTTCTTTTCAACAGCCGGTGTAGGAACAATCTGCTCCGGAGAAATGTTCGCATAATCGGCATAATCATCAATAATTTTGTTTACATTAAGTTTATTTTTTAAAGCAGGGTCAAGAGTCTGCGCCAAATTTACGGTAAATGTAGTAAATCTTTCCATAGCTGAAATCTTAACGGCTTTTTGAGCTTGAGCAAGTGTCGACACAAATTCTATATCCAAATTTTCGCCCATTATTTCTTCAGGCGGCTCGGGCAGAATATCAAGTGCAATACATTCTGCAAAAACCCAGTCCATAATACAGTTTAATCCGCTGTGAATTTGCTGGAGCAGGGGCGATAACAAAACCATTTTTTCTTCTTTCAGCTCATTGACTTCAGTAGCAGTTCTTGTGCGTTCTGCCGTATTTAAAATCATTGAAAACAAATCATTATAGAATATTTCTTTTATTGATTCCTTTAGCTTTTCAATTATTGCATCGACCTCAAGCACTCTCGGATTTACCTCATAAACGGGAGATAACCCTCTGCCGTTTTCGTCTTCCTCTATAAAGGCAGCGGGTGCATCAATCATTTTTTTGTTTTTTAATGCAGCAGGACCTTTATAAGTAGGACTTATCATTTTTTTAAGTGCTTTACCCTCATCAACCACCATACTCATTAATTGTTTAACATCAGGCAGAGCATTAACCCCCGGACACTCGCAGGGGTAGACATCTTCTCCGTTCACTTCCGATTCGAATACTGCATAGGGGAATTTATCAAATCCCGTTTTGGATAAGAATTTATCCTCTTTTGAAGCTGCTTCATAATATACCGATACAAACGCTTTATCCTTTGCCCATGGGGATAAAGGCATAAATTCCTTGTTCGGCTCCACGAAATGAACAATTTCAAACATTTCTTCATATTTGTTTGTTTCTATGGCTCTTAATATATCCTCTGAAACATTTTCTTCCCCAAATCTGTCATAAATATTTTTTGCGGTATCCATATAAATCCGGCAGATGGTATCAACATCCCCTCTATAGTTTTTTGCTATTCTGTATGAGCCTATCGGCAGCAGCCTGCAGTTTAAAATTAAATTTTCATCATTTTGAAGCGCAAGAACCGAAATGCCGAATACTCCCACCTGTTTATATACAGAAGGCAATACCCTGTATAAGTTTGAAGAATTAAATATATCTCTGAACAAATTTTCTACTGAACTGCACCATGTTTTTACTTCATAGCTTTCTTCCTGTTTATAATTATGAACCTTGACCCTGAACCAGTTTGTAGCGGGATTTGTAGCCCCTGACATCATGCCTGATGAAAAATTTCTAAGCGCCAAAAGAGGAGTTGAATCTTTTATTTTTTTATTTTTTGCAGGCGGTTTATTGACATTACGCACCAGAAATCTTACGGAGCGGGGCAGAAAGTATTCGGATAATTCCTGCCAATCGTACTTAACGGCATTAAAGGCATTTTCCATTTCTTTCAAACGGGAATTAAAATATCTGACGGTATACTTTTTTTCCTGCATTTTACTCACCCAATAATCTTTTTTTAGAAGTAACCACATCATCATCAAGCCCGCTGCCTGAAGTTTTAATATTTTGAGAAGCAACTGCGGCTCTTGCATTTCTATTTTCGGCAGTAGGTTTCTGGACGGAAGCATCAGCCTGAACAGCTTGTTTAATAACCTCCTGTTGAACAGCCGCCGAAGGTTTTGACGAAATACACATTATTTATTCCTTTCTAATCTGTAAAAATAACTGCTGATTTTTTTAAATACTTTTTATGAAGTTTTCTAATAGGCTCAACAAGCCGGACTTTATAAAAAACTTTCTGTTTATGATTTATATAAGGCGCTTTATCTGTGCATAATAAACACTAATATTGACTTTAATAAAATTTTTCTGCTCTATTTTTTGTGATAAGTCTGTATAACAAAATCGTTTTTGCCCGCTTTGAGCAGAAAGAATGTATTTTAAAGCAGGGTTAAAACTTAAATTTTCTATATTTTTTTCTTTTTTCCCCTCCCTCCCCGCCTTTAATCATAAGGGTCAAAATTACCGTCGATAAAAACGGTTTCATCGGTTTCATCAATAAGATATGAATAATAATTTACGGCAAATATACCCATCATTAAACTGTCTGCGAAATCAGGGCTTTCGCCATGTTCGGCTTTTATATCTTTTTTTGATTGAATGAAAATTTGCCCGTTAGGTTTATATGATTTTTTTATATATTCCAGCTGATTAATTGTTAAGCCGGATGAAATTTTAAGCCATTCGTTATCAATAAATTCTTTTAATGTTAAATAGCCGTCTGCACGTCTGTTCAATGCATTAGGTCTGTTGCTTGAAGCTGCTCCGTTGAATTTTATTGCGGAAGGTATTACATGTTTTATGCTTACATAAATCGGATAACCTAAGCCGTCGGCATCCAAAACCATAAGATTAGGTTTCCAGCTGTTATATAAATTAATTATTTTGCCTTTTGTAATATCCGTATCGGGTTCATTCCAAAATTCCTGCTTTTCCAATGACCACTGCACGGCATTTTTTGATTCTATAAAACTTGCAACGCATAAGTCCCCGCCGTTACCTGCAAGGTCAATGGAAAGGCATCGAATTTTCCTTGAATTATCTTTATAAGTCGAAAGATTTGCCGCTTTATCAAGTTTTATCGAGGAGAAAAGGAAATCATTTGTAACATCCAAAGGATTTCCTTCCCATATATGCTGATAGTCCGCTAAGTTTTTTTCTTTGCATCGTTCCGCTTCGTTTATTAGTTTTTTTGGACAATATTTATTATCATAATAATTAATTTTTATATGCAGACAATCATCCCTCGAAATAAACTCCGAATAAACGGCATCCTTTCTTGTTAATCTGTTCATTGTAAATATTACAACAGAATTTTTCTTTCTTATTGTAGGAATTATAATATCCAAAGTCGATTTTGTAATCGCCTGAGCTTCATCTATCCATAGAATATCAACACCTTCAAGCCCTTTTATATTAACACGGCCCTGCTCTCTAAATCCTTTAAAAATAATATCGGATGTACTGATATTATGAATAATTTTATTTGATTTTATCGTATAGTTCAGATTATATTCCTCAATTAAATCAGAAAAAATTTTATACACACTATCTGAAATAGCAGACTGCGTTTCTCTGCCGCAGCAGACTCTTACTTTTCTTTTTTCGCCGAGCCATAAAATAATTCTGGCTATACTCTGCGATTTGCCACCACCTCGCCCTCCGTCTATTAAAAAATAACCGTATTTATTTATATTTGTAATTACAGGTATCAGTTTTTCAGGAATATCCAAAATTTCAGGTAATTCAATCATCTTTGCTTTCCAACTTTTCACCAATGCCGACTTGTAATTCCTCACCGTTGATTTTTACACTGCCCATAACATTGACGGTATTACGGATAATATCCTTATCCGAATATAATCCGCATAATTTTCCTTTTAATTCTTCAGCTTTTAAATATAATGAAATATCAGGATTAATTTCATCATCTTTCCCTTTTTTATTTAAAGCCATTTGCTGGACAGCTTTTAATTCCTGAAACGATTCATTTTTTGAATATATATTAACATCCTGCCCGATTTGTTTTTTCTTCCCCGCCATATCAAATCACTTTCACCAGTTTCCTTTCACCGTTAAAATCAACCGCATATTGGTATATTTTTCCGTTTTTTGCCTCTACATTAACCCCGTAAACAAATCCGGCATTATATTTCGTTCCGCAGCAGACTTTTTGTTCTTTCCACTTGCCCTCTTGAAGTTTCTTGATAAACTTTGCAGCCTGCTTTCTTTTTGGACGTAATGTTTCATATTCACCGGTATTAGTATTATATTGTGTCAGTTCGGCAGCTAAACTGCCGCAAACCGGACACACAATTATTTCCAGTTTTCTTGCCTTAAATTCATTTTCAGGCAGAAGATAAACTGTTTGATGAGGCGTATGATAGCCTCCGCAGCAATAAATCACCCGCAGCATTCCCCCGACTTAACGATTCCAGTCACCTTTTCACATTGCTTTTTTATCAGTTACTCAAGTCTTGAACCAAATCTTATTATTATAATAACACATTTATATTCTTTTCGATATATCTTTTAGAATTATATTTACAATTCTTAATATTTAATTCTAAACGAAAGATATTTTAGCGGTGATATTTTTCATTGTTAATAATTTTAAATGCCCTGTATATTTGTTCAAGTAGAAGTAATCTAATCATTTGATGGGTAAATGTCATTTTGGAAAAACTCAGTTTTAAATCTGCAATATCGGAAATTTGCCTGTCGAGTCCGTTGGCGCCTCCTATAATAAAAGTGATTTCGCTGTAGCCCTGATTGGAAATCGATTTTATTTTTTGTGCAAAATCTTCGGACGAAAGACTTTTTCCCGTAATTTCAAGTGTTATAATGAATGAATTTTCTTTCAGGCTGTGCAGGATTTTCCGGGCTTCCGATTTTTTATATTTATCATTTAATGCTTCATCAAGAATTTGTTCCGGATTGATTTCCGCAACAATGATGCTGCAAAACGGAGAAAGTCTTTTTATATATTCATTTATGGCGTCTTTTAGGTATTGTTCTTTAATTTTTCCGACCGGAATAATTTTAATATTCATAGTAACCCATTATACTTAATATTCAAATTTTTTAGAGTTTATAAAATGATTATTCATCTTCATATTTTTATAAAAGCAACAGTTATAGCAGGCAATTGTATCATCGGCATCGGTTTTTCCCGATAATACATCTCTCATCTTCTGCATTTTTGGGGAATTTAAAGCATTTTTTAAACCTTTTTTAAAAACATTTACGTTTAAATCATTATTAGTGGAGCAGCAGCACCCTAATAACCTGCCGTCCCAGTTGATTTGAGGAGATATAAAAGGCTGGCGGCATAAAGGATTATTATTTTTTCTTAATACGGATAAAATTTCTTCATCATATACCGGAATTTTTTTTAAATTTGAAATATATAAAAGTTTTAAATCATATTTAGAATATTCTTCATTCGACCAGGGAAGTTTGTAATAAATACCGGAAAAACCCAATTTACAAGCCGTTTCATAAGCTGTATCAATTTCGCAGCGGTTATGGCCGAATATTATAAACTGCCATACAAATACGGGAAATTTACTGTTATATTTATTTTTGTATTCGTTTAATTTTTGGATATTTGCAATTACATTATCATAATTACCGTTTCTTCTGTAAATGGAATATGTTTCATCAGAAGTTCCGTCGATAGAAAAAGTTATTCCGGCAAATTTATATTTTACAAGCGCTTCCAGTATTTCATCCGATACTCTGTTAAAATTTACCCCGTTAAAAGCGGTTAATTGAACATTTTTTTTATATGCATACTCAATTATTCTAATAAAATCGGGATTAAGAAAAATCTCACCGCTTAATGAAACTTCTATCATTTTTATATAGGGATTTTTGTCTAAAAATTTTTTAAAATCATCAAACTTTAAATAACCGTTTCCTATTATCTGCCCGCTTGATTTTTTACGCATATAACAATCGGCGCAGTCAAGATTGCATAAACTGCAAAGCTCAATTCTTGCCATTTCAGGCAGTTTAAATATGCGTCTGTAAAATTTTTCAAATTTATCAAACATAACTTTTTTCCATCTGTTTTAATTTTTCATATATTTTTTCATTTTGAGGGACAGATACGCTGTATTTTTTAGCTGATTTTAATACTTCACCCGCAAAAATTTCCGTTTCAATCGGTCTTTTTGCCTTAACATCCTGAAGCATAGACGGAAATGCATCATCAATTTCATCAAATAAAAAACTTACCGCAGACTTATATATCAATTCATAGTCGGATATTTTTTCATATTTTGCAATAATTGCAGCTTCATACATAAGCGATTTTAAGACAGATGACATTTTTTCGTCCCGTTTGATTTGTTTAAGAGTTAAACCCGTTACGGCACTAAGCTGATTAATACCTACATTGATTATAAATTTTTTCCAATACTCGCTCATTATATTTTTTGAAATTCTGTAATGAATGTCGGTTTTATCACAAAATCCGGAAAATAAAGCCAGAGCATTTTCCTGATAAGGGAAACGAATGCCGGCTGTTATTTCATATACACCGTCATGATTTATGTTTCTGCCTCTGCGGATACTTGAATGCCCGATATAAAAAGAAGTAATAATATTTTTATCCGAATACTTCCGTGCAATAATATTTTCACTGTTAATTCCGTTTAATAAAGAAACAAAAACAGTATCTTCATAAACAAAATTTTTGAGATTAATTAATACATCGTCTAAATCAATACTTTTAACCGCAATAATAACCATATCGGCTTTAAAATTCCGGCAGTCGGGCAAAATATAATCAAAATTATAAGATACATTATTAAAAATTGCAGGACTGTTTTTATATTTTTGATAACGTTTTTCATCCAAAAGAACTTTCAGACACGCATTTCTTGAATTAGATACCGAAACTGCAATAATAGCTCCAATTGCTCCTAATCCGCATAAAAGAACATTTTTTATTTCTTTCATTATCTGCACCGGATTCTTTTTTTATGCCGGTAAAATAAAGAAGCATAAATTCGTCCTTTGATGAAAGTGCCGGCCGGAATCAAAATATCAAATAATATAACGGCAAACACAAAAGCGGAGGCTGTTTTACAGGCAGTTCCGTCCGTATTTTCCAAAATGCCGCAAAATCTTCCGATTGCAGAAGATAAAAAATCATTAAAAAGAATACATATACATTCTACAGCATTATATGAAGCAAAAAGTCCGTCATCACTCATAAAAACCTCTCCGCTGTAAAAAGTATAAAATAGAAAATAGAAAATATCAACAGAATCTATTTAACAAAAGAAATTATAACGGCGGCAATAACCGCAAGAGGTGCTAAAACAAAAAATGCAATACAGTCAAGTATATTTGTAAGCAATGGAATATTAGAGAAAAAAAGCCTTATACATAAAAAGTATATGACGGGAATAACAAACAGCATAACATAAATTTTCTTAATATTTTCACTGAAGCGCATGGATTTTGATTTTGAAATGTCCGCAAGACGCCGATAAACAAGAGATAACATAGCAAAAATAGCAGCAAACTCGGTAAGGGAAACCATAAAATCGAGGATATAAAATAAAAATTTTAAAGATGTATATTGTAAAAAAGCGGAAAAGTTAATGAAATAAAGCCCTAAAAAAACAAAGAACATAATAGCCATATTAATGGCATAATTTTTCCGGTTAATAACCCCGTTATAGCCGAAAAAATCATTATTAGTTTCAAAGTATGTCATAAATCCTCTATAAATGTTTTCTTATACTATTTTCAATCACTGAAGCAGGAACAACATTAACAATTCTTTCAACAGGCTTTCCTTTCTTAAATATCAAAAGGCAGGGTACGCCGATAATCGAATATTTTTGAGCGGTTGTAACATTTTCATCAGCTTTAATTTTAACAAAATTTACCTCGGATGACAACTTATCTGCTAATTCATCAATAACAGGCGAAAGTTTTCTGCATGGACCGCACCATTCTGCCCAAAAGTCTACAAGAGTAACTTTATCGGATTTTAAAACAAATTCATCAAAATTTTCATCGGTAATTTCTGTAATTTTGGACATAAACCCACCCCCGGCATAATAAATAACAACTAAGATAATTATTAAGGAATACTGCTGCAAAGTAAATTGCCTGAACTATCTAGTCAAAAAAAACCAGATAAATCTTTAAAGCAATATTAACGCAATGGAAAGGAAAAGTCCAGAATAAAAAATTACTTGACAAAAAGTTATATTCTATATACTATACAAAAAGCGTACGAGATATGCCGGTGTAGCTCAACGGTAGAGCAACGGTTTTGTAAACCGTAGGTTGTAGGTTCGATTCCTATCACCGGCTGTTTCGGATTTTGTACATTAAAAATATAAAGACAAGGGTAGATGGCCGAGCGGCTAAAGGCGACAGACTGTAAATCTGTTGGCGTGAGTCTACGGTGGTTCGAATCCACCTCTGCCCAGATTTATTGAGCCTTTGTGGCGCAGTGGTAGCGCATTCCCTTGGTAAGGGAAAGGTCACGGGTTCAAGTCCCGTCAAGGGCTGATTAATGTATAAAATAACGGATAAGTAGAATATTAAAGAAAAAGGAGTTTAAACTCATGGCACGTGAAAAGTTTGAAAGAACCAAACCGCATGTAAATATTGGTACTGTCGGACATGTAGACCACGGTAAGACAACATTAACTGCGGCAATCACATCATGTATGGCAGCTGTAGGTAAAGCTCAGGCTAAGAAGTTTGATGAAATCGATGCAGCTCCGGAAGAAAAGGCTAGAGGTATTACAATTTCGACGGCGCACGTTGAATATGAAACGGATGCAAGGCATTATGCACACGTTGACTGCCCGGGACATGCCGATTATGTAAAAAATATGATTACCGGTGCAGCACAAATGGACGGTGCAATATTGGTTATTGCCGCAACAGACGGTCCTATGCCCCAGACAAGAGAGCATATCCTGCTTGCAAGACAGGTTGGTGTTCCTAAATTGGTCGTATTTTTAAATAAATGCGATATGGTTGATGATGAAGAATTGCTTGAACTGGTTGAAATGGAAGCTAGAGAGCTGTTGACAAAATATGAATTTGACGGCGATAATACCCCGTTCATCAGAGGTTCGGCATTAAAGGCATTAGAGGCAGTTCAGGCAAGCCCGAAAATTGCTCGAGGTCAGGATAAATGGGTTGATAAAATCTGGGAGCTTATGGATGCAGTTGATTCATGGATTCCGACTCCGGATCGTGATGTTGATAAACCGTTCTTAATGCCGATTGAAGATATCTTCTCTATCACAGGTCGCGGAACTGTTGCCACGGGCAGAGTTGAAAGAGGTAAAGTAAAAGTCGGACAGGAAGTTGAAGTTGTCGGATTTGGCGAAACAAAGAAAACAACGGTAACGGGTGTTGAAATGTTCAGAAAACTTCTTGATGAAGGCATAGCAGGTGATAATATAGGCGCTTTATTAAGGGGCATTGATAAATCGGAAGTGCAAAGAGGACAGGTATTGGCTGCTCCCGGTTCAATCACGCCGCATACAAAGTTTACAGCCAATGTTTATGTTTTAACAAAGGACGAAGGCGGTCGTCATACTCCGTTTTTCCCTGGTTACAGACCTCAGTTCTATATCAGGACGACTGATGTAACGGGTGCAATCAAATTTGACGGCGAAATGGTCATGCCGGGCGATAATGTAGTTATGGATGTTGAATTAATCAATCCTGTTGCTATTGAGCAAGGTATGAAATTTGCTATCAGAGAAGGCGGCCGTACTGTTGGAGCAGGTGTTGTAGATAAAATTATTGCTTAACTGATTACATTCAAATAAAAAGACAGTCAAAATTATTTTGACTGTCTTTTTTTGCGGATAGCTGTCTATAGATACAGCGGACTAAATCCTTTAGGTGTGATACAATTCCGGTCTACATTTGAAGAGTTAAATTTGAATTTTTCTTAAATCTGTATTGTGTTTCAATGAAATAAAGCGGCATATTAATTTTAGGATACTGCTTTTATCAGAAAAATAAGAAACTAAATATATGATTTAATGAGTTTTTTAACCTCATTAGCGGGAACGGCGAAGCCGATGCCTATATTTGATTTGTTGTTATCAGGGTTAAATATTGACTGGCTGATACCGATGACTTCGCCGTTGGCATTTAATATAGGACCGCCCGATGAGCCGGGATTAATAGCGGCATCCGTTTGAATTTTATTTCTTTCGTAGTCTATTCTTGAAACGATACCGGTAGTTAAAGTGCCGTTAAATCCAAACGGATTTCCGATGGCAAGAACTTTTTGCCCGACTTTAACCATTGAAGAATCACCGAGCCTGATTGTCGGAAGCGGTTTAGCAGGTTTAATTTTAAGCAGAGTTAAATCACTGCCGGTATTTTCGGATTTTACTATTTCTGCTTTATATGTTTCGCCTTTGGAAGTAGTAACTTCTATAAAAGAAGAATTATCTACAACGTGCGAGCTTGTTAAAATAATTCCGCCCTTATTGATAACACAGCCCGTTCCGCTTGAAACCCCGTCCGGCAGCTGGGCTTCTACAAGAACTATTGCAGGATTTATCCGCTCGTAAACTGTGACATTAATAAATTCATCGCCTGTATAATCATTGTCTTTAGAATACACATAATCATAAAAAGATGAACATAATACGGTAGAAACTATTATTAATGTTGTTGCAATTAATATTTTCATCCGCCTAAACATAAAATTATCCTAATCTTTCATACCATTCAAATACATTAAACATTTCTTTTTAATTTTCCGCATTGACATAAAAGTGTATGATTTTACTGATTAAATAAGTTATTATAACTTCAAATTAAGTATAAAATATTGTTATAAAAATTTGTTTTATCCTATAATTTTTTTAGAGGAAATATGATAAAAACCGTTAATAATAAAAACAAAAATCTTATAAGATTTATGCAGGAAATTGCCGGAAAAGAAAATACTTTTTCGTCCTATGATGAAATATTTGTATATTCAACGGATTCTACCAATATAACAAATCCAAATGAACTTGCAGATGCGGTAGTGTTCCCGCAGACAACAGAACAAGTAAGCAGAATTATGAAATACGCTTATGATAATGCTGTTCCTGTAGTTGCAAGAAGTGCGGGAACTAACTTATGCGGTGCGTGTCTGCCTAAAAAAGGCGGAATAATATTAAATTTTGCAAAGATGAACAGGATTATCGAAATAAGCAAAGATAATCTTATATGCAGAGCCGAACCCGGAGTTGTAATAGATGAACTTCAAAGCGCCGTTGAAAAATATGATTTATTCTATCCTCCCGATCCTTCTAATCTTAAAGTTTCAATGTTAGGAGGGAGCATAGGATTGTCATCGGGCGGACCTCATACATTCAAGTACGGTTCTACAAAAGATTATATAATTGATTTAGAGATTGTTTTATCTGACGGAACGGTAATGCACACAGGCTCATCCTGCTCTAAAGATGTAACGGGGTACAATTTAACACAGTTATTTGTAGGGTCGGAAGGCACATTAGGAATTATAACACAGGCGGTTATAAGGCTTATTCCGAAACCAGAAGCAAAAAGAGTTATGCTTGCATATTTTGACATTCTTGAGGACACGTCAAAAACGGCAAACGATATAATTTCAAACTTAATAACTCCTTCTGTTATAGATTTAATGGATAATAACACATTAAAAACTGTTGAAAGTTTTTATCCTTCCGGTTTAAGAACAGATAAAACCGCGGCTCTTTTAATTGAAATAGACGGATTTAAATCGAATATAGACAGTCAATATAAAAAAATAATTGAAATATGTAAAAAGAATAATTCGTCATATATTCAAACGGCGAATACAAAGGATGAAGAAGAAAGAATCTGGATATCAAGACGAGCTTCTTTTGGTGCTGCGGCAAAACTTGCTCCTAATGTTTTGACGGAAGATATTGTAGTGCCTCGTGAAAATATAGTGCCTTTAGTAAAAGGGGTTAGAAAAATTTGTGATAAATATAACATAAAAACCTGCATAATGGGGCATATAGGCGACGGAAATATTCATCCGAATATGGCATTAGATTTAAGAAATCCTAATGAAGTAAATAATTTTAATATGGTAAAAACAAAGCTGTTTGAACTGGCGCTTTCTCTAAACGGCACATTATCCGGCGAACATGGCATAGGCTGCGAAAAGTCATATTTTATGGCAAGAGCGGTTGAACCCGTAAAATTAGCGTTGATGAAAAAATTTAAATCTATACTCGACCCTGAAAATATATTGAACCCCGGAAAAATTTTTAAGGATTAATTATGGAATATTGCATTATAAATTGTACGATATCAACAAAACAAGAGGCGGCAGGCATTGCAAAAGAGCTTATAGCGCAAAGACTAATAGCCTGCTGCAGCATAATAGAAAACGTTACTTCTGTATATAGATGGAATAATAAACTCAATTGTGATAATGAAGTTCTAATGGTGATGAAAACAAAAAAGAGCCTGTACAAGCAGGCGGAAGCTCAAATACAAAAACTGCATCCTTATGAAGTTCCGGAAATCATCTGTATTCCGGTTATAGAAGGAAGCCCGGATTATTTAAACTGGATAAAAGACCAAACTGATAGTTGCGCTGAGGAAGAAGATGATTAAAGGATTTATTGAGGATACAATCAGTGCAATAGCAACTCCGATAGGAAACGGAGGTGTAAGTATAGTAAGGATTTCAGGTCCGGAATCATTTGAAATATCTGATAAAATGTTTTCCCATAAGAACTTGACGGCAGGTAAAATATATCATGGCTGGATAGTTGAAGCTGGTAAAAAAATAGATGAAGTAATAGTACTTCCGTTTAAAGAGCCGAACAGCTATACGGGGGAAGACATTATAGAAATACAGTGTCATGGCGGAGTTTATATTACAAATAAAATATTGGATTTAGCCGTCAAACACGGTGCAAGGCTTGCGGAAAGAGGAGAATTTACAAAAAGAGCATTCTTAAACGGTAAAATGGATTTATCACAGGCAGAATCGGTGCTTGATTTAATTCAGGCACGCAGCGAGAAATTTGCACTTGAAGGCGCAAAAAATCTGGCGGGAAAGTTAGCCGGAGAGATAAAGAAAATCAGACAGGAAATAACTGATTTATTAGCTCGAATAACTGCAGGCATTGATTTTCCTGAAGATGTTGAAGAACCGGAATATTTATATATAGAGCAGACTCTGGATAGTATAATTGAAAAAATCAGTTATATATTAAGTTTTTCCGTTTGTTCAAACATTTATAGGCAGGGAATAAAAATAGTTCTTGCCGGACGTCCGAATGTAGGCAAATCATCTCTTTTTAACGAGCTTTTGAATAATGAAAGAGCAATTGTAACGGATATAGCAGGTACAACACGGGATATAATACAGGAAACCATTGATATAGACGGGATTGCAGCGACAATAACGGATACGGCGGGGATTAGAAATAATGAAAATATTAATCAAGCCGAATCAATAGGCATTGATTTTTCTAAAAAATATATGCAGGAAGCCGATATTATATTATTTTTGTACGACTTAGAATCAGGATTTAATAACGAAGATAAAGAAATTTTTGATTTAATAAAAGATAAAAACTGTATAAAAGTGGCGACTAAATCGGACTTAACCGATAAAAGAGATGCAGATTCAATATGCATTTCGCTTAAGACAGGAGAAAATATTGGCAATTTAAAGTCTGAAATAAGAAGAGTAATTCAAAGCCGGAATTTGACGGAGGTTGAATTTGTTACAAATAAAAGGCAGCAAAAATGTCTTGAAGAAACAAAAAAAGCATTAATAAACGCAAAAACAGGGGTGCAGAATAATGAAATTCAAGACTTAATCTCAATTGATATAAAATCGGCATTAATGTATATATCGGAGGTTTCAGGCGAAGTAATAACGGATGAGATATTAAACAATATATTTGACGGTTTCTGCATAGGGAAATAATTATTCGTCAATAGAAAAGACGTCCTGCCCTGTTTCTTCTTTCATTGCAGTTTCGAGCAGAATATAAGTCATATAAGCGCCGAGAGCAATAGCTTTAGGGTCTAAGTCGGTATTTTGGGCAGCTTCTATAATAGCGGAGTTAATTTCAGGATTTTCGTCTTTTATATAATGAATCATTTTTTTCCGCCATGAATGAACGTTCTGAAAGATTTCCGCAAAGCATAAAGTTGATTGTTCTTGTGTAACTGTTGGAAGCATATTTGTAGTCCTTGTTAATTTAAGTAAAATTATAAATAAAAATTCAGCATGTTTCATCATATAATAAACCGAAAATTTTGGAAATCTTTAAGTTTCTTGACTATAAACATTGTAGGAACTACAATAAAGTAGATTTTAAATTTAAAAGGGATTGTATGAAAGAATTTGAAGCAGATTATATCGAAAAACTGATTGATATAATGAAAAGGAATGAGCTTACGGAAGTAACGCTTGAGGATGATAACAAATCGCTGGTAATAAAAACAAACGGCTTCAAGCCGGTTATAAAAGAAACTCAAAAAAGTCAGGAAATACAAAAGGAAGAAACAGAAAGAGCGGAATCTGCGGTTGAACGGGAGGAGAAAAAAGAGCTTGTACCGGTTATATCCAATATGATTGGACTTTATTATTCAAGGCCAAAACCGGACGCAGAACCTTTTGTAAAGGTTGGGGATGAAGTGGCGGAAGGTCAGGATATATGTATTATAGAAACGATTAAGCTGGTAAATAAAGTAACATCCGATGTTGCGGGCAGAGTTGCCGAAATATGCTTAGAGGACGGCAAGCCGGTAGAATACGGGCAGGTTATAATGTATATAGAAAAGAATTAACGGTAGATTAGATATGTTTAAAAAAGTTTTAATAGCGAACAGAGGCGAGATTGCAGTAAGGATTATAAGGGCGTGCAGAGAGATAGGAATACCGACGGTTGCGGTGTATTCTCAGGCGGATGCGGATTCGCTTCATGTAAGTCTTGCGACGGAAGCATATTGTATAGGTGCAAACGAATGTTCAAAAAGCTACTTAAATATTCCGGCAATAATATCGGCTGCATTAATTTCGGGTGCGGATGCAATTCATCCGGGGTACGGATTTATGTCTGAACGTGCTGATTTTGCGGAAATATGCAGAGAGCATAATATTAAATTCATAGGTCCTTCGCCGGAATCTATGCAATTAATGGGTGATAAAGCCAGTGCAAGAAAGATAATGATTTTAAAAGATGTTCCAGTTACGCCGGGGACGGGCATAGTAGCTGACATTAACGAAGCAGAAGAAGCGGCAGAAAGATTCGGATATCCGGTTATTATAAAAGCGACGGCAGGCGGGGGCGGAAAGGGTATGCGAATAGCGAATAACGAACACGAGCTGGAGCAGAATATAGTATTATGCAGGCAGGAGGCGGAGAAATTTTTTGGAAATCCTGATGTTTATATAGAAAAATATCTTGTAAATCCCCGTCATATCGAGGTTCAGATTATGGCAGACAGTCTGGGGAATGTTGTATATTTAGGCGAAAGGGATTGTTCAATCCAAAGAAGGCATCAAAAACTTGTAGAAGAAGCTCCGTCGCCGGCAATAGACGAATATACGAGAAAAAATCTGGGCGAGGCAGCGGTTCGTGCAGCGAAAGCCGCTGATTATGAGGGAGTAGGTACAATAGAATTTTTGCTTGATAAAGATAAAAAATTCTATTTTATGGAAATGAATACAAGACTGCAGGTTGAGCATGGCATAACGGAAATGGTTACTAATATTGATATAGTAAGGGAGCAAATCAATATTGCAGCGGGCATGCCTTTATCTGTAAGGCAGGAGGATATTAAGATTAACGGTCATGCAATAGAATGCCGTATTAATGCGGAAGATCCGGATAAAGATTTTTTGCCGGCTCCCGGGGAGATAAACGGGTATATTCCGCCGGGAGGGTTTGGCGTAAGGGTTGATTCTCATGTATATTCCGGTTATAAAATTCCGCCTTATTATGATTCTTTGATAAGTAAATTAATATGCTGGGCGCCGACAAGGGAGGAAGCAAGAAGAAGGATGTACAGGGCATTAAAGGAATATGTTATAACGGGGGTAAAGACGACGCTGCCTTTTTATCAGGAGCTTATAGAAGATGATGTATTCATAAGCGGGGTTTTTGATACCGGATTTATGAATACTTACAAAAAATCAGAAAAAATTTTATAAAATGTTACGGTTTGTTTTTATTATTTTGCAATGAATCATGCCCCAAGGGGAGGGGGGAGAGAGGGAGGGAGAGAGGAAAGAGAGAGAGAAAAAAAAAAGGGGGGGGGGAAAAAAGGAGAGAGAAAACAGGGGGAGAAAGAAAAAAAGGGGATAGAGAAAGTTTGAAGCGTTTCATTTATAAACCAATCGGGCATGACCGCCCCCCCCCGCCCCGAAGAAAAAGAGGAATATATAGAAAAAGGACATATAAAAGCCTTATGGAAAGATAACGGGGTTTTGCGAATAACAAGCAAAATGCCGTTTATGTCTTAAGATACTTTACTTGTACCGCATATACTCTGTCTGCTGCTATGTCTTTTAGATGACCGTGCGGTGATATAAAATTACCCGAAAATGAACTGTGCCGATTTTAAATTGGGAGCTTAATATTTAACTGATTTTGAAAGATTAAAAAATTTTTACCGCATAAAAAGCAGTGTTTATAATGCTGTTCAAAAACATTTGATTTCTAAAGTTTATATTTAAGCATTAATATTTATAACGGGTGCATGAGTTCTTTCTTCGGTTCTTTCAATAAATTTTTTAAGATTTTTTTTGTCCATATATAACTCGCCGTTCTCGCTGACATCAAAACGGCAGTCATCAAAGTAAAAATGCAAAGCACTGTCTACGGGGCATCTAATAAGAAGTTTTCTGCCTCCTGATGACAGTAATTCGCCGCCGATAGCAGCAATGAGGGTTTGTCCTGCAAACCTGTACTTTTTATTTCTTAATGTTTCAATATAAGATATATTCATATCTTCCCCGACATTATTAGTCTGGGATAGACCTATTATATCCCCGTCATTTTCTTGAATTGCAAAGAATCTTTTGTCTATATCATGTCCAAACTTGCTGAAAGTGTATTTATTATACATATGACCGGCAATTAACGTTCTAAATGTATTCAAATCTTTAATTGATTTAACTTCATCAATATCGGTTTTATTTTGACAATCATATTCGTAGACGGTAGCTTTAACAAATCTGCCGGTTAGTTTTTCCTGCACCTGGCAGGCTGCAATGGGAATTTTATGTCCGAATGAAACAGAGTAATTAAACATGTATAATACCTTATCTGTCAAATTTTTGACGATGCCTGAAATTTTTCGAACATCAAGACGGCATTATGCCCGCCGAAGCCGAATGAATTGGAAATGACGGTATTTATATTTTTTTGTTTAGCTTTATTTGGGGTATAATCGAGATTTGCACATTCTTCATCTCTGTTAATCAGATTGATTGTAGGAGGTGCAATGCTGTCATTCATTGATTTAATTGATATTATGGCTTCTGCACTGCCGGCGGCGCCGAGCATGTGTCCGGTCATTGATTTTGTCGAACTCACGCAGAGATTTTTATTTGATGTTATATCGCCGAAAATTCTTGCAACGGTGTTAGATTCAGCCATATCGCCCAAATGCGTGCTTGTTCCATGCATATTTATATAATCAATATCTTCGGGTTTTCTGCCGGCTTCTTTTAAGCAGTTTTTTATTGCAAGTTCAGCGCCTATGCCTTCAGGGTCTGGAGCAACCATATCATAAGCATCCGAACTTTGACCGTATGCGGTTATTTCTGCATAAATTTTTGCACCTCTGTTTACGGCATGTTCTTTTTCTTCAAGAATGAGAACAGCGCCTCCTTCGCTTAAAACGAAGCCGTCCCGTTCTTTATCATAAGGTCTTGAAACTTCATCAGCAGGTCTTGTACTTTTTGACAGAGTTCTGGCGCTGGTAAACGCACCTATTCCAAAATCGCAGACGCTTGATTCTGCACCGCCCGCAAACATCAAATCCGCATCGCCGTACTGTATAGTTCTGAATGAATCGCCGATAGAATGCGCACCCGTGGCGCAGGCGGA
Source organism: uncultured Muribaculaceae bacterium (assembly GCA_964491345.1). Taxonomy (GTDB): domain Bacteria; phylum Cyanobacteriota; class Vampirovibrionia; order Gastranaerophilales; family Gastranaerophilaceae; genus Avigastranaerophilus. Next base: position 4,795 of record CAZBFV010000024.1, on the reverse strand, counting down.
TAAAACGGCTTTGCTTGGACCTTTTAATCCGTATTTAATGGATATTTTGCCGGAAACCATGCTGGCTATCATCATAGGGACGGTAAAAGGCGAACATTTATGGAAGCCTTTAGCCATCATATCTTTGTAGCCGGTAGTAACGATAACAAGCCCGCCGGCAGCGGTTGAAACAATTGTGCCTATTCTTGTTCGGTCCTCGTCATCAAGGATTAAGCCGGAATCTTTATATGCTTCTTCGGCTGCAATCAGAGCGTAGATTATGCTTTTATCGAGTCTTTTAGCTTCTTTAGGGTCTATATAGGATTCTACATCAATATCAGGGGGAACTTGACCTGCGACTTTAACTAAATGTTTATTTTTATCCAGATTATGTTCTTTTATACCGCTGATACCCTGTTTAATGTTATTCCACAGCCTGCCGACTCCGATGCCATAAGGAGTTACACAGCCCATGCCGGTTACGACAACACGTCTTTTTGACATTTTTCCCTCCGATTTATCGGCATTATAATCATATCCTTTATATAAGAAAAAAATTATAATAAACTTCCGGTAACTATCTTGTAAAATGAATATATAATTTGATATTAGCTTGAAATCATTTTAAAATCAATAATTAACTTTAAATTTTACAAGAGTTATATTTTTTCATGTTTAATAACATAGATGAAGTCGTCGACGAGTTTTTGATTCCAGCGTTTACCCGCTTCATTTTTAATAATTTCTAATATTTCATCAATAGAGTATGCTTGTCTGTAGGGTCTGTCCTGAGCCATTGCATAGAAAGAGTCGACAAGCAGGACTATTTGGGATATTACGGGGATTTCTATGCCTGATTTTTTAGCAGGATAGCCTTGTCCGTCCCAATTTTCGTGATGTGATTCTATAATAGGGATAATATCCTGAATATTAGATATAGGTTTTAGTATTTCTCTGGCGGCTATAACGGGGTGCTGGCGGATTATATTTTTTTCATCATTAGTGAGCGGTTCTTTTTTGTTAAGAATTTTTTCGGGAAGCATTATATTTCCGATGTCGTAGAGCAGGATAGCGAGTTTTAATTTATCAATATCTTTTTCGTCAAGCTCGAGTTTTTCAGCGATGAGGACGGCGAGAGCAATTTTGGATTTAGTAGTGCCGGTTTTGTACATTTGATTGTATGACTGGGAAATCATATCCGCAATCGAGAATAAAAGCTCGTTTGAATTGTGTTCTTTTGATTGAATATTGTTCAATTTTTGGAAAAGTTCTTTTGAAAAGTTATCAGAGATAGGGATGCGCTTTTTGGCGATAATATCAAGGAAGGTATCGGCGGCGATTTTCTGCCAGTCATTTTCGTTGTGTTTTCGGGCGATTTCAACTCGGTTTCTGCCGTTAAGTTTAGCTTTATACATAGCCTGATCGGCGAGTTCGATAAGTTCGTCTATTCTGTCCGAATGTTCTAAGAAAGTAGCGACGCCGATACTGGCGGTTACTCCTCCGATAGTTTCAATAACCTGGCTTTCGATAGCTTTGCGTATTCTTTCGGCAGCGGTAAGAGCGCCTTTAGAATCGACGCCGGCGAGCAGCAAGTCGAATTCTTCGCCGCCGATTCTGGCTGGAATATCTATAGAGCGGGCTTCTTTTTTTAGTACGCCGGCGATGGTTTTGATAGCTGTATCGCCGTACTGATGACCGTATGTGTCATTAATTTTTTTTAAGAAATCCAAATCCATAGCTATAATAGAGAAGGGCTGTTTAAGCCTTAAGGCTCTTTCTGCTTCTTTAACGATGTTATCTTCAAAATAGCGTCTGTTAAATATACCGGTGAGCGGGTCGGTGATTGCCTGTTTTTTTACTTCCTGAAATAAGTCGGCGACAGTAATTGCAAGTTCTATCTGATTAGCGAACAGAGATAAAAAATTTATTTCCGTATCCGTCATATTATCTCTGCCGGAGGTAACAACTGCGCAGCCGAAATTTTCTTTTCCGTTATGGATAGGGACAACGGCGAATATTTTTGAGTGAATATTTGAGAGAGTATCATTTATTTGTTCATCGGTTAAGCGGGGGAAGAACATTTTTATTACGCCTTTTATATCGGGAGTCGAGTATATTTTTTTTTCGGAGAGTGATTTTAGTATTATTGAATTTTCAACAAACGGTAGTTTATAAGTTTCTTCAGATTCATTCATATAAGAAAACAGTTTTATTATGGAAGGTTCAGCCGAGGAAGATTTTACGGCCAGATATTTGTTATTATTTTCATCTTTTTCGAGTTTTAATATTGCGGCGAAATTATAATTCATATCTTTGTGCAGGATGTTTACAATTTTATCCAGCATACTGGAGAGGGGCTGGGATGAGTTCATCATATCCCATACGCTGTTCAGGGTTAAAATTGTCTGATTAGCCTGTTCAAGTTCTTTTGTTCTTGCGGCAATTTCTTCTTCCAGTGCAATATTTTTGGCATAGACATCGGCAAAATCTCTGCCTCGGAGGTAGATTGACCCGTCGATTTTGTTTATTTGACCTAAGATGTCTTTTATACCGGAAAATATGTTCACTGTTAATATCCCAAATTTAAAATTTTAATAAAGATTATATAACATTTTTCAAATAATTATAATACTTTTTTGATAATTTTTACAACATCGGCGGGATTTATTGTATCGATACATTTATTTTTGTTAAACGGCAGGCGGCAATGTTTTTTCATGCAGGGGGAGCATTCGGAGCGTGCGGAAATTGAGTAATATTTTGAACCGAACGGAGCTGTTCTTTTGGCGGATGTTGCAAAAAACAGAGTTAAGACCTTAGGATTTCCGCATGCCCAGGCGATGTGCGCACTGCCCGAATCGGGGCTTACCACGAGATTTGCATTTTTATAGATATAAACCAAATCGGCTAAAGAAGTTTTGCCGGCTAAATTTATTATATTGGCGGGATTTTTCGTATAAGAGAGTATTTTATCGGTTAAAAATTTTTCTTTTTCGGAAGCGGTTAAAATAATATGGCAGTCCTGTTGAAATTCTTTAATAATATTAGCCCAGCCTTGAACGTTCCAGTGTTTATTTTTCCAAGTTGTAGCGGGTGCAAGAACGATGTTTTTTTTTGATTTATCAAGACTGTTCATAATATTTTTTATATTTTGGCTGTATTCGTTCGAGAAATCAGGAATAATAAATTCATGGGCAATATTATTGCATCCGAGATACTTAGCGGCTTCGAGATTGCGGTTTACAACATGATAATTAATATCAAAGAGTTTTTTATTTGTATTAATTATTTCATTTGCGAAGAGGAAAGAAAATTCACGGCCGTTATCCGGGGTAATTCTGCGTTTAGCGCCGGACAATCCTAATATAATGCCGCTTTTAAAAAGCTGCTGGGTGTCAATTGCAATATCATAATGCTCCTGCCTGATTTTTTTAATTATTTTAATAAATTCGGCGGAAAATTTAAAGCAGTTGTATTTTTTTTTGTTCAGGATGTAGACATTATTTAAAAGCGGATTATGAGCGACGAATTTTTGAGCTTTATCTTCAACAATCCAATCTAATTGGGCATCAGGGCAGAGTTTTCTTAAATTAAAAGCTAAAGGAATAGTATGAATAGTATCGCCTAAAGCGCTTAATCTTATAATCAGGATTTTTTTAATTTCATCATTTTTCGAAATATCAGTCATTTTTACTAAGTATATCAAAAATCATACGGATTTAAACAATAATTTTACAAAAAATACAGTAAAAGTTTACATTTGGAATGCTATTTTAAATCTTTTGGATGAATGAATTTAAAAAAAAATTTATTATTATAAACTTGTCGGAAAGATGAATGAAAGAGAAATAATTGATATATGAATAAAAAGCAATCTCGGGAGCTGAAAAGCTCGATACGAATCTGTCAAATGAAGCTGGATGCGATACGGCCGCATTTAAAAGGCGAGAAGCCTGTTTTGAATGAATCATATAATCAAATACTCATTCAAAAAGCGGTAATAAGAGATAGAATATATAAAAAGGAGCAGTCATTATTTGCGAAATTAATAAAGAGGCTGGCGAATCCGAAAAAAGAGCTGATATGTGATTATTTTAAACAGCGGCTGAGAAATGAATAGGAATAGAAAAACAATATGTATATACTGTTCTTCGAGCATTGACTTAGCGGAAAAGTATTATAAATTCGGGCAGGAGCTGGGCAGTGCGATTGCGAAGAACGGATATAACATGGTATATGGCGGAACGACAATAGGTCTTATGGGTGCAATTGCAGATAATGCGTTAAAAAGCGGTGCAGAAGTAACGGGAGTAATACCGGAGTGCATTGCTTCATTAGGTTTAAAGAATCCGGAATCGGCGCAAATAATAATAACAAAAGATATAAGGGAGCGTAAAGCCGAAATGGAGAGATTATCGGATATTTTTGTAGCTGCGCCGGGAGGTTTCGGGACATTTGAAGAGATATTTGAGATAATATCGTCAAAACAGCTGGGCTGTCACAATAAACCGGTAATCTTTATGAATTTTGATAATTATTATGACGATATGTTTAAAATGTTTGATAATGTATATAAAAAACATTTTGCAAAAGAGGATATGAAATCTCTGTATTATGTTGCAGATACTATTAGCCGGCTGTTTGATTATATAAAAAGCAATTCCGCCTCTTAAAATTTCTTAACCGCTCGCAGGCTGGGACTCCGTTTCAAAAGCCTGTCGGCTTCAAGCCGTTTCGCCGCTGCTCGCTTACCGGATTTTATCCGTCCGCAATTCCGCTGTCTTGGAATTGCTTTTCGCTCGTTTTTGCCGTTGCT
>CAZBFV010000023.1:25116-30770 GCA_964491345.1 uncultured Muribaculaceae bacterium | reverse complement strand
CGCCCGCCCGTGCCTTTTTTCCCTGAACCTGCTTTTTTCCATCCCACATACTGCCTTTTTCCTTTTTTTCTCCCTGCGGATTGTCCGCCCGCTCCCCGCATGCCGGCATGATATAAGGCACAAAAAATTACGGCAGTATTTCTGCCGTATAAAAAATATTTATTCTAAAAACCTTATACCTGCAGTCTGTTATTTTTTTCAAAAAATTTATCTGACAAATTTCAGCAGTCTTGAAAAAGCCTTTAAATTTCTTTTCATTTCATCAAAGTTTAGTAAACTCTGAACAGCTTTGTATGCCAAATACCCCGGTCTTAAATAAAATTTCTTCCTCGCATAATTACAAAATTCCACAAGCTCTTCGCTTGTAATTCCGGGCAGATTTAAAACGCATTCGTGGTTTCCGTCCTCTTTCAGCCATTTTGAATAGTCAAATGTCTTTATATATCCGTTTTCTTTTGCCCAGCTGAATGCTTCCGTTCCGGGGTAGGGAATAAGAGGAAAAAATTGTGCGCTGTCAGGACTTAATTTCATTGCGAACTCAAGTGTTTTCTTCATTGTTTCTTTAGTTTCGCCTTTATTTCCGACCATAAAACAGCCATGCACCAAAAGCCCCGCTTTTCTTGCGTTTTTCATATATTCTACAGCCTGCTCTATTTTTGTTCCTTTATGAATGTTATTTAATATTTCCTGCGAGCCTGATTCAAACCCCGGAATAATCAGACGGCATCCTGCTTTTTTCATGAGCTTCATAAGCTCCAAATCGGTATGGACTCTTGTATTTGCCCACCATTTAACTTTTTTGTCAATTCCTTTTTGAATCAGCAGACGGCAAATTTCTTTTGCTCTTTCGGGGTTTGCGGTAAAAGTATCATCTTCTATGCCTATGGATTTCACCTCAGGCAGATTTTTAACTATCCATTCAAATTCATCAGCAACGTTTTGAGCGCTTCTCAATCTGTATTTATGCCCATGAAAAGTCTGCGGATATACGCAGAAAAAACACCTTGAAGGGCATCCCCTGCCGGTCATAATCATTATCATAGGCATGGTTGAAGCAGAGAAAAAGTAGTTATTTATATTAAGATGTTCTTTATAAATTTTTGACACAAACGGAATTTCATCCAAATTTTCTATATACTGTCTGTCTTTGTTATGAATATGCTCCCCGCTTTTTTTGTAAGAAATTCCGTCAACCGTTGATAAATCCCTTCCCGTTTCAATTGCACAAGCCAAATCGCAGACAGTCGCATCATATTCATGGCGGGCTATAAAATCAACCGCACCGGACATATCCAAAACTTCATCGGTCAAAACGGACGGATGAGTACCCACCATACAGATATAAATATCCGGAAACGCTTTTTTTATTTCTTCCGCACATCTTATATCCTCTTTTATGCTCGGGGTGCTTGTGTCGATAACTGCAAGACGAGGCGCAAAATCTTTTATTTTTTCAATTGTTTTATCAATATTTAATAAATCCGCACAGCTGTCCAAAAGCATGGTTTCATGATTATTTTTTTCCAAATATGCGCAGGCATAAGCAAGCCACAGCGGATTATATACCGTTGCGCTCTTTGTAATTGCAGGCGAGCGTGATGCTCTTGAAAATTTGCCCGTTTCTGTTTTGTAAGGCGGATTTAATAATAATACTTTCATTTTGACCTCTCTTTATTTTCTTAAAAAATATTTGTATATCAGATTTCTAAACCGGTCGGGAATTACTCTTAACATAAATTTTAACATTATATTCCTTAAAAATTCCCATCTGTTAATAAAGCCCATATCCAGAAAAGACTTCATACAGGCATATTCAAATTTTAAAAAATAATTCAGCCCCTTTCTTCTGTTCATCATTTGAGCGCCCGCACGCATATTTACCAGATAATCCGGAATGTTTGCAATCTTATATCCGTTATACAGCAGTCTTCCGCACAGCTCGTAATCTTCAAATGCGGAATTAATCCTGTAGCTTCCGACCGCCTTAACGGCGTTTCTCCTGAACATAACCGTATTATTATTTACGGGCATTCTGTATTTTGCAAATTTATGGACTTCTTCGGGATTTGTCGGCAAAATTCTTCTGGAATATATATTTTGAGGCTCGCCGTCAAACTCTGTTACAAAAGAGCCTACCATTGTAATTTCAGGATTTTCGTCCAAAAATTTAATCTGCTTTTCAAATCTGTCATTCCTTGAAATATCATCCGAATCCATAAACGCAATTATATCATGCCTGCATTTTTCGACGCCTAACGCCCGGACTTTTCCTATCCCTTGGTTTTCTTCAAATTTTATTATATTAATCAAATCAGGATATTTTTCTTTGATGGAGTTTATCAGGGCATCTAAATCAGGGCTTAATTTTCCGTCCTGAATAATCAGTATTTCATCCGCCGGAACGGTCTGGTTTAAAACGCTGTCTACGGCTTCCTTAAAGTACTGCGTATTATCTTTATAATATACGGGCATTAAAACGCTGAACTCGGTTTTTTTATCCACAAAATTTTCTCCTTAAAGTGTGCAACAATTTGTTTAAAATGTTGTCATACCTTTAAAAAAGATAACACAAAGTGTTATTACTTACAACACAAATTTCAGATAGCTTGCTTCAATTTCAGACTGTTCAATTCCTATATATCTCAGCGTTATATCGGAAGATGAATGATTAAATATTTTTTGAAGCAATACTACATCTTTAAACTTTCTGTAATGATGATAACCGAAAGTTTTTCTTAAAGTATGAGTTCCTATATATCCTTCAATATCTGCTTTTTTACAGACATTATTAATTATTTTATATACATAGGTTCTTTCCAGCCTGTTATTATATTTGCTTTTAAACAAAGGTTCATCAGAGGGCAGATTTTCGGTATATTTTTTTATTGTAATTTTCAGTTTTGAATTTATAGGTATTTTTTTAAATTTGCCTGTTTTTTTTTCACGTAATTTTATAAAATCTTTGTTTTTGACATCCGATACATTTAAATTCAAAATGTCTGAAATTCTAAGCCCGCAGTTTATTCCGATTATAAAAAGAAGATAGTTTCTGTAATTTTCTTTTAAAAGAATTTTTTCGACTAATTTTATTTTTTTTATGTCCCTGATAGGCTCTACTGCACTCATATTTAACCTCCTTGCAATGCACAACATTTTAAACAATTTGTTGCATATTCAAAAGGAGAATGTTTTGTGGATAAAAAAATTAAAATTACTCACGTCGCAAGATTTGCGAAGCCACGCAAAGGCGGTATAGAAGCCTTTATCGAAATGTTTAATAAATGTATTGATAAAAATATCTATGATATTTCCGTTCTCTGCAATTCCAATTCGGATAAATCATCTTTTGACGAAAACGGAGTCTTTTTTAACAGAGCCGGTTATTTCTTCGAGTTTGCTTCAAATACATTCTCTTTTGATTTTTTATTGAAACTATCAAAAGTAAATACGGATATTATTATTTATCACATGCCGTTTATTTTTGCCGTACTCTGCCATTTTACGGCAAAACCAAAATATAAAAAAATGATTGTCTGCTATCACAGCGACATAGTCGGCTATGATAATATCATGAAGCCTTTTTGGAAAATGTATAAAAATTTTCTCGATACTGCGGATATAATTCACGTGCAGTCCCCGCAAATGCTTGAATCTCCCTTTATCGGGGAATTTAAAAATAAAACAGCTGTAATTCCTTATTTAACCGATACAAATATTAAATGCAATATTCAAAATGTAAACAAAATAAAAGAAGAATATCATAATAAAAAAATAATTTTTGCACTCGGCAGACTCGTAAAATATAAAGGATTTGAATATTTAATCGAAGCCGTGAAAAATGTTGAAAATGCAGTTTTACTGCTCGGAGGCACGGGCCCTTTGGGAAAAGATTTTAAAACTTATATAAATAAAAACAATCTTGATGCAAAAGTTAAACTGCTCGGAAGGGTGGATGATTTGGTTCTTCAGGATTATTATGAAGCCTGCGATATATTCGTTCTTCCCTCGTCAATGCCTTCAGAAACCTTTGCGGTTGTCCAGCTGGAAGCAATGAAATATTCAAAACCCGTAATTAATACAAATTTAAATACGGGAGTCAACTATGTTTCGGTTGACGGCGAAACGGGCTTAACCGTAGAAGCCCGAAATCCCGCCCAATTAGCCGGAGCAATCAATAAATTAATAAATGATGATAATATGCGTCTGCAATACGGAAAAAATGCCCGTAAAAGAGCAGAAAATTTGTTTGATTTGAAAAAAATGAAAAGTATGTATCAAGGCATTATCGGCGCTGTTTTGGAATCCCGCTGAAAATTTAGTTTCCGTTTCTAAACATACAAAAAACATATAAGGAGAAAGTAATTTATGATATTTTTGGAATATTTTTCCGAGGGAGAATCTCACAGCGGTAGTAATTCCGCTTCCCTTGCCATGCTTTTAAAAAAATATGAAAATGAAACATTCTATTTATTCTGCAGTATCGGTCATTACAATGTCATTAAAAAAATACTGGATGAAGCAAATATTTCTACAGATAGAATTAAATTCTGCAATATGCCTGTATATCCCAAAAAATTGGAATATGAAAGATTGTTTATTGATTTTAAGATGGTCAAAACAGTTTTTGATTTTGCTGAATGTCATAATGAAGCCAAAATATATTCTTCATATACCACCACGGTATTTTTAATATATTTAAAAATATTTTTGTTAATGTATCCTGAAATTACTGCGGTAACAACCCTTCATTCCGAACTTGAAAGATTATATATTTTTAAATATGCAAAAGGCTTCAGCGGTATAAAAAGACTGCCTGTATTTTTATACATACTTTTCTTCAGTCTGTATCTGCCGTTATGTGTTAATCTGAAAAATTATAAATGTTTGGTTTACGGCGAATCAATCAAAAATAATTTATTAAAAAAAATACCTTTTATCAGCAGAAATTCCGTCATTGCAGTAAATCATCCCTGCATTATTAATAAATTAAATCCGGCATGCGAAAATATACCGTTAAATAAGCAGGAATTTAATTTCGGAATAATCGGACTGATAATGAAGAAAAAAAACGGCATAAATCTGAAAAAATTGCTGAATTTTTTGAATGAGCATAATACGGGCGGTTTTAAAATTACGCTGATTGGGCATATTGCGGATAAATTAACGGAAAACTTCCTGTCGGAAGAGCTTAAATTTAATTTTGTTTCTATGGAAACTTCATCCGGCGGGGGGGGGGGGAGAATAAATACGGATTTATTTCAAAAGAATGCAGAGATAATTTAGAACAGACGGCTGATTATAATTTATATACATATAATACTGACGGCTATAAACTTACGGCAAGCGGTGCTTTCTGCGATGCAGTAAACTTTGAAAAACCTGTTTTGGCAATAAGAAATGAGTTTTTTTCGTATTATTTTGATAAATTCGGAAACATCGGATATTTATTTGATAATGCGGAGGATATGGGACGCAAAATTATTGAAATTGCAAAACATCCGGACATCAGGGAATATCAGCTCCAAAAAGAAAATATAAAAAATATAAAAAAAGTAATGGACATAAATTATATAGCCGGCAGTCAGGATTTTTACGGGTAAAAATTATACCGCCGTTCCTTTTTTTCTTTCATACAAAAGCAGAGAGCCTTTTTT
>CAZBFV010000023.1:20521-25016 GCA_964491345.1 uncultured Muribaculaceae bacterium | reverse complement strand
TTGAATGCGGATAATATGTCTTTTATATTTTGATTTTCAAAATTATACCGCCGTTTCTTTTTTTCTTTCATACAAAAGCAGAGAGCCTTTTTTATCCCGCCTGCCTATGACACCTCGGCTGATATTGAAATCCGTCAGTAAATAATAAAATCAACTAATGAAACTTATATCTTCCAGCTTTCTGCTCCGATGTTTGTAAAGCGAAATCTTCTAAACTCTCCGCCCAGCTTTGATAATTCGTTTATTACTCTGTATCTTGCCGTATTCGGGCAGTAGAACATAAACATGCCTCCTCCGCCTGCGCCCGATATTTTTCCGCCCGTTGCCCCCGCCTTTAATGCAGTATTATATATTTCATCAATCTTCGGATTTGATATAACGGAAGATGTTTTTTTCTTATTTTCCCAGCCCATGCTCAAAATTTCGCCCATTCTATCCAGCCTGCCGGTTAAAACTGCCTCCTTCATTTCATAGGCATACTTCTTTAGCATGTGCATCCCTTCTATTGCATTCGGATTTTTTTCTTTTACATTTTTGCTCTGCGCTTCTATAATCTCGGATGACATCCTGCTTGTCCCCATATAATATAACAGAATGTTATATTCAAGTTCATTTACATACTCTTTTTTCACTCTCAGAGGATTTACGAGAACTCTTGAGCCTTTAAATTCCATAAAATTAAATCCGCCGAAAGATGCCGCATACTGGTCCTGCTTGCCTCCCGCCATTTTTAAATCTTCTCTTTCAATACAGTATGCCATTCTTGCTATATCATATTCGCCTAAAGGCAGATTCTGCCATTCCTGAAATGCTTTTAAAACCGCAACCGCCAATGTCGAACTTGACCCTAAGCCTGTTCCAGCCGGAGTATCAACATAAGTGGTTAATGTAAAACCCAGCGGATGCTTCGTAAAATCTTTTACCACTCTGTTATATACGCCTTTTAATAAGTCAAATCTGCCGTTTATTTCAAGATGTTCATCAGAATCTATTGTTGCATATTCAAATCTATCCTCGCATCTGAATTCAATTTTGCCGTCATCCCTCGGCTCAATTACAGCATAGGCATACATATTAATGCAGGCATTCAGCACACATCCGCCGAACTCATCGCAATAAGGGCTTACGTCCGTTCCTCCGCCCGCTAAACCTATTCTTAAAGGTGCTTTTGATTTAATTATCATCTCTTATCCCCGTCTTATTATTTTTTAAATATTCTTTCTTCAACCAGAGCGCATATTATATGCCCTGCCATAATATGTGATTCTTGTATTACAGGCGTTACAAGGGATGGAACTTTTATTATATAGTCGCAGAGTCCGTCCATTAAGCACTGCCCTGCTCCCGTAAGCCCTACTGTTATAACCCCTTTTAATCTGGCGGTTTCAAGCGCTTTTATTATATTTTTTGAATTGCCTGATGTTGATATTGCAATAAAAACATCACCGCTTGATGCATTTGCTTCAATCTGCCTTTTAAATGTATCTTCATAGCCGTAGTCGTTGCCTATTGCCGTTAATACGGATGTATCGACAGATAAAGCCGATGCGGATAAAGGCGGCCTGTCAAAAAAGAATTTTGATACGAGTTCGCCCGCAATATGCTGTGCATCTCCGGCAGAACCGCCGTTCCCCGCCGTCAAAACCTTTTTATTGCTCCTGTATGCCTCTATAATGACATCTGCAATTTTGTTTATTGTATCAATCAGATGTTCATCATTTAAAATTTTTGTTTTAGCGCCGATTGATGACTTTATATATTCTCTTATGTCCATATTTTTTCTCCTTTTAAGATTCTGCATTTTAAATAAGGCAGTTTTATATTGTCTATATCCTCGTTATCTCCCGCCATGACGGAATTTTTCAAATCTATTTTTAATTTCCCGCAGGCCGATAATATCATGCCGGGGTCCGGCTTCCTTAATATCGTATCATAAGCATACTCTTTTATAACCCCGTCTTTATGGTACGGGCAGTATTCAATATCATCAAAGGCTATGCCGAAATCTTTATAAACTCTTTTTATTTCTTCAAACCCTTCTTTCATTTCATCAAGACTAAATTTATTTTTTGCAATTCCCGCCTGATTCGTAACCATTATAATATGATAATTCTTATCTGCGTATGATTTTACCATATCAACGGCAGAATTAATAAGTTTAAAATTTTTACCGCACGGATACTGCGTATTTTCGATAAGCGTTCCGTCTTTATCAATAAACAAAGCGGGCTTAGCCTCTTTTTTAATCCAATCGGGAATTAAATTCTGCGCCCTGTAATAATCTTCCGGAACGCCTATATCAATAAAACAGCCTCCTAAGGGAAGCCCGTACATTTTCCCCTGTTCAGCCAGCTCGGGGATAATTTCATTTTCCAAAGATACATTTCCGCCTTTATACAATCGTGCAAAATCCTTTAATGTTTCTTTCTTAAAATAATATATACCGCCGTTTATATATCCGTCTATCCTGCCTGAGGGCAGATTCCCTTTTTCCGTAAATTTTTTTATTTTGTAATCTTCATCAATTTCGGCAAAGCCGTATCTTTCAACATCGCATGAATACCTTAAGGCAGTTAAAGACGGCTTGTCTTTTGAAAATTCCTCCGGCAGGGAAAAATCTATATCAAAAAATGTATCCCCGTTTATTACAAAAAAACCGCCGTCAATTTTATCAAGCGCATTAAGAACAGCCCCGCCAGTTCCTAAAGGTTTATCTTCCCTTATAAATACGGCGCCTTCAAGCGTTTTAAAGTGATTTTCAATAACTTCCGCTTTATATCCGGTCAAAAATATAAAACGGTCAAAATTTTGTTTCTTTAAATTTTCTATAATATAATCCAAAAAAGGCTTACCTGCAACCGGAGCCATCGGCTTAGGCACACCGCTTACAACATGGGCAAGCCTGCTTCCGAAACCTCCCGCAAGAATTACCGCACACCCTGACATTAATCCTCCTTATCAAAACCGAGATATTTTACGGATAATCACCTTAAAGTAAAAGAATTATATCATAAAAAAACTGTTGCAATTTATTTTTATATGAGCCGTATTTTTTTAATACCTTAATAAAACTTTTTTATAAAATTTTATTAAGAATTAATTATATGCGGAAAGTAATTTCTTAAAATTTTATTTTTTTATGATATGTTGTTTTTATAGGATATTAATTTTAAAAATTAATATCTGCAGAAAAAATTAAGTATGATATATTACGGGGTCGGATAGTTTTTAGATTTAATTTTAATAATGTTTATAGTATATATAAAAGAGTTCAAAAACAAAAAAGGAAAATATAGATGATTACAAAATCACGAAACAATATGACGGTTGACAGAATAAAATATTACAGGCATTTAGGCGCAGGAGCATTGGAATGTATTGCAAGCAGATTATCCAAAACTCCCAAGCCGTTATGTTTTTCCCTAATGGTAACAAGCGCATGCAACTGTGATTGCGATTTTTGTTTTTGGAAGCATAAAAAAGGACAGGACGATCTGCCTGCGGAAGAAATAAAAAGACTGTTAAAAGAAGCAGGCGAAATAGGCTATATGGATTCCATCCTGTGGGGAGGCGAGCCTCTTTTAAGAAAAGATTTTACCGAGCTGTGCAAGGCTTCTCATGATGCAGGGCTTTATACCAAAATTGCTACAAACGGCTATTATCTGGAAGAAAATCCGGGCTTCGGTCAATATACCGATTTGATGTTTGTATCGCTCGATGCAATAGGGAAGGCGCATGACGATATACGGCATGTTCCGGGGATTTGCGACAGAGTTATTAGCGGGGTCGAATATCATAAAATTCATTCGCCTAAAATGAGAATTTATGTCTGCTGCACGGTTTCCGCCCAGACTGATTTTAGCCAGATAAAAGAAGTTGCCGAATATTGCAGAAATGCCGATATACTTTTGTATTTTACGGTTAATAAATCCAATCAGGAATTAACTGAAGCGCAGAATGTAAAAGATACCGAGCTTGAAGCCGGACAGTTAAGGGATATTTTTATAAAAATTAAAGAATTAAAGCAGAACGGATACCCTGTAAGAAATTCATATTACTTTATGGATTATATTATTAATAAGAAAAATTATTATGAATGCCATTGGCCGAGAATAGCCACCGTTATTTATTCAAACGGCGATATGCTTCGATGCTACGACAGAAAACCTTATTTGACGGTTAAAGGCAGAGCTTTAAAAGATGTTATTAAAGATCCTGTATTTATTGAAACAGTCAATAAGTGCAAAGAATGCAGATTAGCCTGCGTCGGCAACTATGCGCTTGATGCCTCGGGCTTATGGAAGCTCGAATGGCAGGCAATTAAATCATTAATGGAAATTGCTATTACCTGATAAAAATGTTTTACGAAGTGAGTTGAGAGGAAATAAATATAATGAAAAAAATAATTGTAATTGCAGTATCAGCTTTATTTTTGTTTAATCAGGGGACTGCAGTTTTTGCATACAGCTATAATTACAAGAAAAATAATCTGAAT
>CAZBFV010000023.1:0-20421 GCA_964491345.1 uncultured Muribaculaceae bacterium | reverse complement strand
AGTAATTATAATAATAGTAATTATAATAATAGTAATTATAATAATAGTAATTATAATAATAGTAATTATACAGAGAATGCCCGGATAAATGCTTTTTCAAATAATTATCAGAATCTTTCAAATAATGTTAAATATTACAATTTAAGCAAAATTGAAAAACTTTTTAACGGCGAGGAAATAGATTATACAAAAGAGCCTTTAATGCAGGCGGGTTATGATTTTGCCGGTATTTCCGCAGGCGGATTAAATACAACCGGCAAGTTTGATGATACATACAAGCTGAGCGTAGGGGAAAAAATAAGCGCATATTTATATGGTGATTCCGTTAATGTTGCTGCGATGTCGGGTTCTAATTTATTAAGCCCCGTTGTTCAAACAGAGGTTGATTCAAAAGGCAACATTTTTATTATGGGCATCGGCGTAGTTCCGGCAGAAAACAGAACAATTAAAGAAACGGAAACTGCGATTAATAAAATTGCGGCGGCAAAATACAGCAATTTAAAAATAAAATTGAATATTGCATCGGGTCAGGAATTTTCTGTATTTGTCTACGGGCAGGTAAATGCTCCCGGAAAAGTGCTTATAAATAATAATTCATCGGTTATGGATGCGTTAAATGCAGCCGGCGGAGTTAAAAAGACGGGTACATTAAGAAAAATCGCCTATACTTCAGGCAGACAGAAAAAAGAAGTGGACTTATACAAAGCCTTGTTCTCTGGGGGGGACGATAATATAATATTAAAACCGAATGATAAAATTTTTGTAGGAAACATAGGCGATGTTGTAGCCTTAAAAAACGGTGTTTCACAGCCCGGAATTTACGAAGTAAAAGAAGGGGATACGCTCTGGAAACTTGTTTCCTATGCAGGCGGTTTATTGCCGGGGACTCAGCAGAATGAAGTTGTTTTAACAAGTTTAAACACGGCGACAATGGAAAGGTCGGCAAAAAATGTAAGCTGGACGGAGGCTTCAAATACAAAATTAAAATCCGGCGATTTAATCGAGTTTAAAGAAATATATAATTCGGCTGAAAATACGGTTATAATACAGGGTAACATTAAGCATCCGGCTACTTATGCCTATAAAGAAGGGATGAGATTATCCGACATTTTAAAAGATGAAAAAGAACTGCTGGAAGAAACATTTATCACTCAGGCAGTAATAAGGAGGGTTTCGGGCAAGGATAATACTATTGTAACAATTCCCATCTTTTTAAAAGAGTTTTTTGCAGGGGTGAACGACCCTTTATTACAGCCGAGAGATGTAATTAATATCTACAAAAATACCAATACGGAATTTGTAGACGTATTCGGATGCATAAGTATGCCGAAGCATCTTACTTATGTTGATAATATGAATTTAGGCGATGTTTTGACGGATATTCAATTTGTGGATTCAAAGATAGATGAAAATGCAAAGCCAAATGAAGATGCAGAGAAAGAAGTTGCATATAAAAGCGAGGACAATACCGTTTTGGCGGGAAGCACAAGCAACAGCAGCAATGTAATATCGGCAGAAAATGTAGCGGTTGAAATTACGGGAAAAGATGATTCGACACAGGTATATTATCTGTATGATATTATGATAAACGGCAATACAATAAAAAATATTACGCTTATGCCCGGGGATAAAGTTTTCTTTAGACCGCTCAGAGATAACGAGAGAATTAAAAACGTAAAAGTATCAGGTTTTGTAAAACATCCGGGGGTATTCAAGTTCATAGAGGGCAAACATCTGACCGATATGATAGCTATGGCGGACGGGCTTACAAAAGATGCTGATTTCAGGGCGACTGTCTTTATAAGAAAAAATCTGCAGTCGAATCAGGTAGATTTGGCTAAAAAGAACAGCGACAGAGATATAAATCTTTTGGAAGGTCGTTTAGCAAGCGGTTATATGCAGTCGCAGGCGCAAACGCAGGCTAAGTCCAGTATGCTGACTATGCTTAAAAGCGAACAAAGCTCATATAAAGAAAAATATACCGGCCAGATAGCATTGAATATTAAAAGCAATAATCTTTCAAAAATAAAAGATGTTGATAATATTTTAGTTCAGGACGGAGATGAAATCTATGTTCCGAGATTATCCGACCATGTAAGCGTAATAGGCGAAGTATATAATGAGCAGTCATTTGTGTACAGGGACGGAATGAAAGTAAAAGGCTATATCAGACAAGTAGGCGGATATACCCCTAATGCGGCGAGATTCAGAATATACAAAGTCGGAGTAAACGGCAGAGCAGAAAAAATTCACGGCTGGACCAGAGTTGCACAGGGCGATACAATTGTTGTACCGAGAAAAATTGCGGGTAACGACTGGATAACTCCGGTTTGCAGCACTTTGCAGGGAATAGCTTCAATTATATCTTCGATATTTGTTATAACCAAAATATAACAGGATAGATACGAATAAACATCAGCCGGCGCTTATGGATTTTTTCTGTTTTGAAACTATACATAGGAAAACCTGATGCAGGCAGGGAAAAAATTATATTAATTTTTCATTCTTGAAAATACTTCGGCATTGAGCGAAGAAATATTATTTGTTGAAAAATATGCGCAAGAGCCTGCCATAGACGCATTATCCGTACAATATTTCATTTTTGGCGCATAAATTTTATAGCCCGAATTTTGAAGCGCAAAGAATTTTTTTCTTATTTCAGAATTAGCGGCAACTCCGCCTGCTAAAACTATGGTCCTTGTATTTGTATTATCAGACGCTTTTTTTGTTTTTCTAAACAAAGAAGATGTGGCATTTTCCTGAAAACTTGCGGCAATATCTGCTTTCGGCAGTTCTGCATATTCCTTTTTGAGTTTTTGAATTAATTGAAGCGAAGCAGTTTTCAGCCCTGAAAAACTAAAATCAAATTCATTTTTCAGCTTTGCTTCAGGCAGTTTAAACGCATAGGGATTACCTGTTTGAGCGAGCTTATCAAGGTTTACTCCCCCCGGATAAGGCAGTCCGATTAGCCTTGCAACTTTATCATAAGCCTCTCCTACCGCATCATCAATAGTTTCACCGATAACAGACTGTTTATACCAGCTTTCAACATGAATAATCTGAGTATGCCCTCCGCTTATAAGCAGAGCAACAAAAGGAGGAACAAGGTCAGATTCAAGATAATTTGCGCAGACGTGGGCGTTAAGATGATTTACGCCTATAAAAGGCTTATCATTAGCAACAGCCAATGCTTTAGCAGCATTCATGCCCACAAGTAAAGACCCCACAAGACCGGGACCGACCGTTGAAGCAAAAGCCGTAATATCGCCCCAAGCCAGCCCTGATTGCTCAAAAGCCTGTGCAATAACGAGATTAACAGCTTCAAGATGTTCTCTTGCCGCAATCTCCGGCACAACACCGCCGAACTCTATATGCGTTTTTATTTGAGAAGCTACTACATTGGACAAAACCTCCCTTCCGTTTTTTACAATAGCAGCTGCCGTTTCATCACAGCTGGATTCAAGTGCAAAAATTATATTATCAGATTCGGCTTCATTCCCGATATATACAGGCTTATCGCTTATTGGCGTTCTATATTCTTTAACAGGCATTTTTTTACTCCGGATTTATTTTGGCTTTTTCTTTATTTTATAATATCATTTAAATAGTTTGTGCAAAAGCAGGATAAAGGAATTTGTTATGGCAAGACCGATGAATATAACAGAAAAAATTTTAAAAGACCACGCAGGACTTGAAGAAGTTACAGCCGGACAGCTGATAACCGCCAAGGTTGATATAACCCTTGCAAACGATATCACAGGTCCTGTTGCAATAAATGAATTTAAAAAAACAGGAGTGGAAAAAGTCTTTGATAAGGATAGAGTCGTTTTTGTTCCGGATCATTTTGTTCCTAACAAAGATATAAAATCGGCAGAGCAGGCAAAACAAGTCAGAGAATTTGCAAAAGAACAAAATCTTACGCATTTTTTTGAAGTCGGAAGAATGGGTATTGAACATGCCCTGCTGCCTGATAAAGGAATAGTAACGGCAGGTGATATAGTAACGGGCGCCGATTCTCATACCTGTACTTACGGCGCATTAGGCGCTTTTTCTGCAGGCATGGGGTCGACCGATATAGCCTGCGCAATGGCTTCAGGCGAAATATGGCTGAAAGTTCCGCCTGCAATAAAAGTTGAATTTAACGGAAAACTAAATAAATGGGTAACAGCCAAGGACTTAATTTTATATTTAATAGGGGATATAGGAGTGGACGGCGCTTTATATAAAACTCTTGAAATAGGCGGTTCAGCAATAAAATCACTTCCGATGGACGGGCGTTTTACGATATGTAACATGGCTGTTGAAGCAGGCGCTAAAAACGGCATCATTGAACCTGATGAAATTACAAAAGAATATCTTAAAAACAGGAGTATAAGACAGCCTGAGTTTTATACAAGCGATAAAGATGCAATATACGAAAAAACAGTTGTATATAATACTGAAGATATTGAGCCGGTAGTTGCATTTCCTAATCTTCCGGAAAATATAAAGCCTGTTTCAAAAGCAGGTAATATAAAAATAAATCAATCGGTAATAGGAAGCTGTACAAACGGAAGGCTCTCGGATATTAAGGCGGCTGCCGAAATTTTAAAAGGAAGAAAAATTCATAAAGACGTAAGGTTAATAGTATTCCCTGCAACTCAGCAGATATATCTGGAGGCTGTAAAATCAGGTTATATTGAAACCATTATTGAATCAGGAGGAGCTGTATCGACACCGACCTGCGGACCTTGTCTGGGCGGACATTCCGGAGTTTTGGCGTCAGGTGAACGTGCTATATCTACAACTAACAGAAATTTTACAGGCAGAATGGGGCATACGAAAAGTGAAGTTTATTTATCATCGCCGTACATTGCGGCAGCAAGCGCTGTATTAGGCAGAATAGCTTCACCTGATGAATTGTAGATAAAGTTAAATTTCTTGAGTATTTCCGGCATGCCGTAAGTAACAATGATTTTCAATTTAATTTTTTGCGCCGGAAATACTTCCTTAAGCGCAAAGAATTTCAAGAAGCGGAATTGCGGACTCGTGAAACGAGGTAAGCGAAAGACGAAGTGAGGACAGCCGGAGGCGTACGAACGACAGTCTTGAGCGCAAAGCAATTCCAAGACAGCGGAATTGCGGACTCGTGAAACGAGGTAAGCGAAAGACGAAGTGAGGACAGCCGGAGGCGTACGAACGACAGTCTTGAGCGCAAAGCAATTCCAAGACAGCGGAATTGCGCAGAGTGATGAGCCGAAGGCTTACAAACGGATAAACAACAGCTTTTCTTTTCTGCTGTTTCAGTAAAGAAAATTTACTTATTTTCTCCTGGGCGGTATGTAAATTCAAAAAAGCATCTTATCGGAGGAAACATATAGTTAAAAATTATACTTTGTTAAGGAGCAGCTTTTTCTTAAGCTATAAAACAGCATTGATTTATCCGCTTAATTTTCTTTTTTTTCCCATCCCCTCTGAATTTGTCTTTTCTCCCCCCATCTCACGCCCTTTGCCCCGCCTGCATATAATCCCTGCTCAGCACGACGGCTTCTAATTAGGGAAAAAAACAGAAATACTCGCCCTGTACACAACTCCCGCTCCGCATAACAGACTTTGTTTTTCTGCATTTGTTTTTTTCTTTGTTTTTTTTTCCCCCCCCTCGTTATTGTATCATAGCCGTTATCTATGTTACAATGATACTCAGGTTTGAAGCATGAAACAAAAATTTATAAGATATACACTTGGTTTTGTTATTTTGGGAGTAATTTTAGCTTCTGCTATATTATCGGTAAAAATTTTATTTATAGTTTCCGTTATTTTTATAATCTTTACACTTAAGGAATATCGTGAAATGTTTTCGTCAAAAGGTATTTATGTTCATAAATATCTGCCCGAAATTATTTCAATACTCTGTACATATATATGTATAAAAAACCACCACCAGTATATTACACCCTGCCTTGTTTCCGGCATATTCCTATCATTTGCGGTTACTGTTATTAAAAAACAAAAGCCATATATTCTGACTACATTTTCAACAATTATGAGTTTTATGCTTGTATTCTGCACATTATATATTATAAAACTGTTCTATTTCTATAGTTATAACCGGATACCTTTTATGCTTATATATTGTTTTGCCGTAATGGCAGGCGATTTCAGCGCTTCCAGAATTGGACCGAAATTTAAGAAAAGGCTTTTATCCCCCCAGATAAGCCCAAATAAAACCGTTGCCGGTGCAATATCCAATCTATGCTTTACTTTTCTTGTATCGCTGGCGCTTATTCCCGTCTTAAAATATAACATATTGGAAGTATTATTGTTTGCTTTAAGCGTATCAATATGCGCCCAGATAGGAGATTTATCCGTTTCAAGCATTAAAAGGGATTTGGAAATAAAAAACAGCGGTAATCTTTTTCTTAAATACGGCGGGCTTTTAGACAGGGTAGATTCATTTATTTTTTCCGCTCCCGCTGCATTTTATGCAGTTAATTTGATTAATGTTTTGCAGAAGTACTCTGCTTTAAAATAACATAATTTCCTCCGTTATATATAATTTCAAAATTATTTTTTAAAAAATAATCGAAATTCGGTTTACATGCGGTCATTACCGCAATATCGGCGCTGTCTTTTTGTATAATATTTTGGTCTTTATCATAGTATGTGCAGTCGGGCGAATAATGCTTTGTGATATTTGTTGCGACTGTATCAAGTTTAGAAGCAACAATATAGTCATATTTTGATAAATCATAAGTTTCAATGTTTTCCAATAATAATTTATCAAGTTTATAACCGTGCAGGCGCAATTTTTCTATATGATACACAGGCATTCTGTCCTGAGGTATAACAAGCGCCGTTTTGCTATTTTTAGAGCCGGTTTTTCTTAAAGCATTATAAACAGAATATTCTTCGGTTTTAAGCGGTGTAAACCTTGTTATTCCCGCATGATCTTGAAAGATTGCATTAATCGGATTGACCGTAAAGTAAATAAATATAAAAAAGCTGATTAATATTTTACAAAAATGCCTGTTTGTCCTTATGTATGAGTATGATATAACAGGCGATGATATTATAAAAAATGTTAAAAAGTATCTTATGTTATACTGTGCAAACACCATAGCCGACGAAATAACCAGAGTATTTACAAGCAAAGCGATGCTGAAAACGGCGTACAATTTTGCCCTCCTGCTTTTCTTTTTGTTAAATACAGACTTAATAACCGAAGGCAGATAGGCAGACATGCCCGTTATTCCAAGTGCTGAACTTTGAATTGACATGTTTTGATTATAAAAAAATTCTTTTGCAAAATAATTTGATGTATAACTTTGAGGTGTTTCGCCGATTAAACCTAAAACGGCAGTTTGAAGGCTCGTAATAAATCCGTTAAAATCGATTATGGTATTTATGCCTGATGTATCAAACATTATAAAGAAATATTTTATTAAATTACACAAAAAACCTTTAAATCCGCCCTGCATCCGGTGAATTAAAATCATAGGCTCATCCGACAGCGGATTTGAAAATTGAAGATAATTTAATACATAATTGTATAAAGAAAAAATAATGAAAAATATCAGAAAAAAGAAAATAAACTTGATAAAGCGGAGTTTCTTATTATGTTTTTCGTATAAGAATAAAACAGCGGAAAATATTAAAACCGATGCAGGAAAAGTCATAAGTGCGGTAGTTTTGGCGCCTGATGCCAAAGCATAGGAAAGTGCGGAAAATAAAAGCGGAAGTCCGGCATTATATTTAGAACTTATCAAAAATAAATATATGCCTGATAAAATCAAAACCCCTGTAATTAAATCACTGCATGGTGTTACAATTTCAACGGCGACAAGCGCAAACGAAGCAAAAATAAATACACTCCAGACACTGCGCCTTGCAGAGCAGTTTGTTTCACGAAGAAAACCGTATAAAACATAAATTCCCAAAAGAAACCCGATATAAGAAAATACGGCGATTCCTGTTTCGGACTTATTTAAAAGAAGAAGCCAGGTATAAAGAAATTCTATATTGACGGGCATAATAAGCTCTCTTGTATCAGGAGTAATATAATGAGATATACTTCCCTGCTGAATCCACATGGTGCATCTCGGGAAATAATAATTAAGCGCATCTCCGAATTTTACCGGTGCAAAAAGAAGAACTAAATCAGCCGAAAGATATATAATAAAACACAGACTCAAAAATATTAAAATTTTATCTTTTTTTATTGATTTAAAAATATTATCAAATTCAGGCATATAAATATGTTTTTTTGATTTAAAAAACAAAATTAATCCGATAATTAAAAATATTATATTTAGTGCAAAAATGCCCTTTAACGATATCTGCTTAAATAAAGACAAAACTTCAAAAGATAGCACAATCTGGGAAAACGCCGACAATAAAAAATAAATAAAAGCGGGGAATTTATGCGAAGGATACTTAAAGTGCAGATATGAAACTATAAAATACGATGAAAACACAACTAAAAGCAAAGATAATAAAAACATGATTTCTACCTTATCAACATACAATCTCCGTAGCTGTAAAACCTATACCCGTTCTCAAGTGCAGTCTTATAAGATTCAAATATATAATCTTTTCCGGCAAATGCACATACCAGCATTAAAAGCGTTGACTTCGGAAGATGAAAGTTAGTAATAAGTTTATCTGTTATTTTAAATTGATATCCGGGGTAAATAAAAAGCCTGCTGCTATCTTGAACCGGAATAATTCTGCCGTATTTATTCATAACCGTTTCAAGCGTCCTTACCGAAGTTGTTCCGACGGCAACAATATTTTTTCCCTCTGATTTTGCCTTATTAATCATTGATGCTGTATTCTCCGTTATTTCAAACCATTCAGAATCCATTTTATGCTCAATAATATTTTCGCATTTTACGGGTTTAAAAGTACCCGCCCCCGTATGCAGAGTGATAAAACAATGTTTTGTACCCTGTTTTTCAAGTCTGTCAAGTATTTCGTTCGTAAAATGAAGCCCTGCCGTCGGTGCTGCAACCGCTCCGCTTTTTTCGGCATAAACAGTCTGGTATCTTTCAAAATCAAGTTTTTTATATTCTTCAGATGTCATTTTGCGTTCTATATACGGAGGAAGCGGAATATTGCCGGCTTTATCCAATATATTAAAAATATTTCCCTCGTATAATAATTCTACATACCGCTTATCGTCATCTTTTTCAAGAATTTTTACAGATAAATCCTTTGATACTTTCAGCACCATGCCTGATTTTACTCTTTTAGAAGGTCTGATAAGGGAACTCCAGACATTTTTTTGAATTTCTCTTAAAAGAAATATCTCAATCAAAGCGCCTGTATCTTTTTTAGCATACAATCGTGCGGGAATAACTTTTGTATTATTTAAAACAAGCAGATCATCAGAGGTTAAAAAACTGCAAATATCCGCAAAATGTTTATGCTCAAATGTTTTATTTTTTCTGTCCAGCACCATCATTTTAGACATTTCCCGCTTTTGTGCGGGAAATTGTGCAATCAAATTTTCAGGCAGAACATAATTAAATTCTTCAAGCCTCATTATTTTTTATCTGTTTCTATTGTTTTGGTTTCAATCGGAGTAATAACTTTTGTCTTGGATAAATCTTTCGGTTCTATGGACTTTCTGCCGTCTTCATTTTCAAGCTGTTTATTTATTACAACCGTTTGAACAATCTGGAATATATTGCTTACGACAAGATATAAGAGTACACCTGCCGGTATAGGCGCAATGACAAACATAAATATTATCATAATCGGCATCATAGTTCCCATTGTTTTTTGCATTTGAGCCTGCATCGGGTCCTGCGAAGCGTTTTTATTGGAAGCTGTCATAACCTTCTGGGTGGCAATCATTGTGCCGGCAAAAAGCAGAATTAACGCTAAAACATCAAGGTTAAACTGACTCTGCGGGGTATTCGTAGGCATTGAAGCTGTGAGGATATCCCCATGTCTTTCAAAATCAACAGTTTCAACCTCTCTTGTCTTCATATTCTGCAAATCCATCTTAGCGGATGTTACTTTATCAAGCTGGGAATATTTTAAATTCAAATCATCCAAACTTATTTTTAAATCGACATTTTCGCCTGATTTAACATCCCCTTGTATTTTAACCGCATTTTTAGAACTGATTTTTACATTATCAATTTCCTGTCCGTCCAAAAATATTTTTACATTCTTATAAATTACAAACTTATCATTGTTTGAAACGCTGAAAACTCCGTCATAAGAGTTTCCTGCACTCCCTCTCAAAGTCGTATCAAGCCTGTTTATAAATAAAAATCGAGAATTGCCTGCTTCCTGAATAAACTGCGGACTGATTAATGCTGAGTACAAAAGAATAAAAATCGGCATTTGAATTAACAAAGGCAGACATCCGGACATAGGGTTAAACTTATGTTCTTTATAAAATTCCATCATTTTACGCTGCATTGTCTGCGGGTCATTTTTATACCGTTCCTGAATTTGTTTCATTTTAGGCTGAAGAACCTGCATTGCTTTCATTGAACGCTGCTGCGACAGACCTAAAGGCCAAACGCACAGTCTTACAATCACGGTCAAGGCTATAATCGCTAAACCGTAATTCCCTGTAATATTATTCAATACTTTTAACAGCTCAACCGTATAATATGTAAAATCCAATTTATATTTCTCCCTTTCTAAACGTTTATTAATTTTTCGGTATTGTTATTCGAATTTTCGGCGGTATTTGAAATTATTTTATTAATCTTTTTATTTCCATGTTTAGTTTTTCCCCATTCCATTGTATTTTTCATAAATATTATTTTAAATATAATAAAAACAGCAAGCGGAAACCACAAAACGACAATATATAAAGCTGTTTCAAAAGACTGCCGGATATTATCAAGAGGCTTAAGATTAATATATTTTCTAAGACTGTAGAATAAAGCCACAATAAAAAATCCGCACATAAGCGCCGATAATATCATTGAGGATAAAATCCAATTTTGATCATCCTTTATAAATCTGTATGATTGAATAACCATCTCCGATACCATCCATACAGGCAAAATAAATTCCGTAATATATGCCGTCATATCCAAACTTACCCTGAGCGACATATCATCAGACGTAAGCACATCGGCAAAATGCTCCAAGTACCTTCTTATACTGCCTTCAATCCAGCGTCTTCTCTGCCGTAATAACGGAATATATGATGCAACGCCTTCTTCGTAAACGCAGACATCAGGGCAAAACCTCACATCCCAGCCCTTTATCTGCATTCTTGTGGATAAATCCAAATCATCCGTAATGGTGTATATGTTCCAGCCGTCTACATCTTCTAATGCTTCTCTTTTTATTAATTCGCCGTTACCTCTAAGCTCAACCGCACCCTTAACAGAATCCCTGCCGACCTGAAAATGCGTATCCACAGCCATTTCGTTATCCTGACAGCGGGTTAAAAAATTTTCATTCCTGTTTATTATAACTTTTCTTGCCTGAACAGCCCCGACCTGCTTAGGTTCAAGCGAAGGAATAAGCTCTCTTAAAAAATCCGGCTCTACTCTTGCATCCGCATCAAAAACAAGAATCGCATCACCTTTTGCAAACTTTAATGCATCATTTAAAACGGCGGATTTTCCGGGAAACGCATCTTTTGTTCTTGAAAAATATTTTATGTTTTCGTATTTCCCGCAGATTTTTTCAAGAATCCCGGCTGTATTATCAGTGCTTCTGTCATCTATAACTATAATTTCATAATCAGGATAATCAATTTTTGAAATATTTATAACAGTATCTTCTATAACATCAGCTTCATTATGCGCAGGTATCATTATGGTTACGCAGGGAGTGTAATTATAATTTTTTTCAACCGGATGCTTTTTCTGCAGTCTCATTCTATGTTTAAATGCTATCTGCATATAAGCGGTATAAACAGCCATAAAAATAAGAATTGTCATAAATGCACACGGAGTATTCATGTTATTCTGAAAGAAATATAATAACACCAATAAACCTGTTATAATCGCTAAAAGAACAATTCTCTCTTTCATTTCCCCGATGACCCGTATGAAAAATGTATTTTATATATATTGTACCAAAAACATTTATTTTTTTATTTATTTATTACTTTTTGATACAATTATATTATTTAACTGCCGGCGCCATTCAAAAAAAAGCAAAAACCAAATAACTGATTTCTGCTCTTTTTATTATATTAAATTAAACTGTGTGTTTTTAAGCCTCCTCTGCTTCTTGATATTGCTCCTGTTCATCAGTACTCTGCGTAAATGACCTGAACATCTTTAGCCAGATTGTTAATTTCATTCACCTGTTTTCCTGTATAATATGTGCCGTAGAACGGAATGCAAAGTTTTATGCTTTCAATTAAGCCTGTTCCAAAAGTCTTTAAAAATCCGGCTTTTTTCTGCTCCGGTGGAACTTCGCCGTTTTTTACCGCTTCAACGGTTTTCTGCCCGTTTGTTAATTCATTTTTGGATTTACCGACCATATATGAATTAACTACAGGAACAAAGAATAATAATTTTGTTGCCAGACCTGTCATAAATTTACTAATACCGCCTTTTTCTTTCATTACCGGCATCGCTTTGCCTTTTGTGAAACTGTCGAGCGCTTTTGTTGCATTTTTTAAATCGGTTACCGACTGACCGACTTTATACTCGCTGTATATCGGCAGAAGCTGGACACCTAATCCTTTAGCTATATTTCGTCCAATCTGAAATCCCGCTGTAGTCTGCTGTTTCGGATAATCTTCCAATCCTTTCGCCATATTTCGTCCAATCTGAAATCCCGCTGTAGTCTGCTGTTTCGGATAATCTTCCAATCCTTTCGCCATATTTTGTCCGGCCTGAAATCCCGCAGTAATCTGCTGTTTCGGGGAAAAAGAAACTTCTGGCATTTATATAACCTCCTATTTTCTGTCCTGTTATTTATAAAAACTTTCAATCAGACAAAATTGCCGATTTTGTAAATTATTATTAATAAAAAATTTAGAATTTATATTGTGCATCATAAAAAAGCAAAAGAGGGGCAAAGATAATTAATTTCAGCTTTCCGTCCTATTCCTGTACAGCTTTCTGCGCCTCATAAGGTCGACAAAGGCTTCCAGTCTTGTTATATAACCTGCACGGCCTGTCTGTTCATCCATAATTAAAGTTAAAATAGGAATGTCGCAGTTTTCTCTCATCGAGGGAAATATGTTTTGGGACATAATTTCAGGCATGCAGGTAAAAGGGCTTACGTGTATAATGCCGTCAACGCCTTTTGAATCGGCATAAGCCACATCACTTACCGATTCAAGCGCATCACCGCCTATATCTCTCATAAGGTAGGGCTTTGCCATTCTAAAAGCCCGTTCAAGATGAGTTTCGCCTTTTTTTAAAAATTTAGGAATTATGGCATCTTTTAAAAAGCCTGAAATAGTAAGGCTTCTTCTTGTCTGAACACCCATTCTGCCGAGTTCTTTTTCAATATTCTGGTTTGAAAAAGGGTCTTGAACAAGGAATATCTCGCCCGTAATATCCACATTTACAACATCTCTGTTTTTATCAATCGGAGTTTGGCCGATTTCGTACGAGGCTTCTTTTTCCGCTTTTTTAAGCTGTTTTGTGCTATCGGCTTCCATAATTAAGGATAAAGCCTTATTATAATGTTTTTCGGCCGTTCCCGCATCAACTTCCCTCGCCCTGTAATATGAAAAGAGATTTTCAATTCTGTCAAGCACAAACATTTTGCGCACCGCAATATTTAAGGCTTTTATTATAGTTATCGGATTTCTTACTCCCGATAATGTTTTTAAGAATCTATACATGGCGGGGAAGCCGTCATAAAGCTGTAATTCGGTATATCTTCCGCCGTAGCCTAAATCAGCCAGTATGTTTTTTATGCTCTGCCCGTATTCGCCGAGCCGGCAGATTCCGGGCGAAGAAATCATTGCAACATAATCAGCGCCGTTTTCCAATGACTGCATAAAGTTTCCCAAAATAAGCTTATACGGAAGACAAACAGACTCAGGGCTGTACTTTGAGGCAAGCTCCAGAGTCTTTTTGCTTGAATGCGGAGGAATGAAAGGCTCGACACCCATTTTTTTGAGTGCTGACGACCAGGCTATATAAACGTTTCCCATATGAGGGAATGCTACTTTTTTCATTGGTTTTGACGGCATGTTTTTATTATACCGTCAAAAGATACCCGCCGTTATCGGCATTTTGGAGAATATTACCGTTTAATTTGCTTCTCAGGTTTTTAATATATTTATACACATAATCACGGGGAAGCTCTAATATTTTTGCCAAATCTTTTGCATATACTATTGAATTTTTATTTGCGAGAAAATGGTCAAATACTATCTGTTCTCTTTCCGTCAAAGCCTTTTTAAACGAAATATTAACCGGAATATCATCTTCGGTCCTGTTAATTTTTTTAGTTTTAGTTTTTTTCGCTTCAACAGTCTTTTCTGTTTTTTCAGCCCGTTCTTTTTTCTTTTCCTGTTTCGGCTTTTGTTCGGATTTCGGCTTTTGTTCTTTTTTTGCGGTAATTTCTTTCTCTTTATTAAATGATTTTAACGCAAGAGTATGAATTTTTTCCGTTTTCGGCGAATAACCGTCGGTTGACATCGAATTAAGCGAGCGGAATATTACACTGTCAACCAGACTGTCGTCGTGTTTTTCCTCCTGAATAACTTTTCCTAATCTTGACGCATATTCTTCTAACGTTATGCGCTCCAGCGAGCTTCTCCATTTGCGAATCTCTTCTTTGCTCAAATACTCCGGCATACTAAACAATCTCCTTGACTCATATCTATAAACTGTTGTCGGGATTAATCTACACCTTGCCAATATTTAATCTAACCGTCAAAGTATTTTAATCTCTTTTTTACATGACAAATCTATCACAAATTTTGATTAAAAACTTAAATTTTAAATAAAGTTTTACAAAAAATTTAAAAAATTATTTTTTTATGAACAGCCGTTCCAATTTTCTTACGAATCTTGTGGGTTTATTTTCGGTATCTTTTGTTATTGAGTCCACCAGAATTGTCTTTGCGCCTAAAAGTTTGCCTGCGAGTATGTCTGTTAAAGGTCTGTCGCCTACAATAACCGTTTCTTCAGGCGGAATATTAACTGATTTAATAAATTTTCTCATAACTTCGGGCGAAGGCTTGTTTGCATTACCGATAACGGGAAAATCCGATATTGACTGCACTTTTTCTATATACGATTTATCTTTATTATTGCTTATTACTGCAATGACAAAATTTTGCTTAAGATTGTTCAGCAGTTCTTTCGCCCTTTTAGGATATTCCCCAGATTTCGAGGGCATAACAGTGCTGTCCAAATCAAAGAGTACTGCATTTACTCCTAAAGACTTTATCTCTTTAAAATCTATATCGTATAAAGATTCCAAGTTATAATCAGGTTTTAAAATCATCTTAAATTTTTTACTCCTATTGTTCTTGCAAGTGCATATTTATAGTCGGAAGGCGGTTTTGAAATTTCTATTAAACTTATATTGTTAGTGTTTGACAGCTGTTTATCTTCTTTTGTTTTTTCGTCAAGTATTCTTATAACTCTCGTTTTAAAGCACTCTTCCGGAGTTATAATTTCTATTTCGTCATTTAAAATAAACTTATTTTTTGTAAGAACTTTAAACATATTTCCGCATTTATCAAGAAAAACAAATAAACAGTCTGCGCCGGCTAATCCTTTTGAAATATCATAGCTGTAGCCTTCACTGTCCGGAGGCATTAAATAAAAACCTGAAGTATAGCCTCTGTTGCCTATTTTTCTTATTTCGGCATAATTTTCTTCTTCATTAATTCTGCCCGTTTCAAGATAGCCGTCTATAGCTTTTCTGTACGCTTTTGCAACAGCGGATACATAATATAAACTTTTTGTTCGTCCTTCAATTTTAAACGAATCTATTCCGATATCAATCAAAAGAGGTATATAATTTATAAGCGCCAAATCTTTCGGACTTAAAATGTGAGTGCCTCTTTCATTCTGTTCAATATCAAAATACTCGCCTTCCCGTGTTTCTTCAACAAGTTTATAGCTCCATCTGCATGACTGGGAGCAATTTCCATGATTAGCCCTGCGCTCCCCTTTTGTCATATAATCGCTTATAAGGCACCGCCCCGAAAAAGACACGCACTGCGCACCGTGAACAAAAACTTCAAGTTCAATGCCGGATGCTTTATTTTTAATTTCTTCGATTTGTTTTAAAGATAAATCCCTTGAAAGCACAACCCTTTTTGCGCCTAAATCCTTCCAAAACCTGACGGCTTCATAGTTTAATGTATTTGTCTGGGTGCTTACGTGCATAGGAATTTCAGGCATGTATTTTTTTATTATGTTATAAATTCCAAAATCGGAAAAAATTACTGCATCGGGTTTAGATTCATTAATCTGCTCCGCCTGAGCTTCCAGCAGGCTTATATCCTTGTTATATGCAAATATATTAAGGGTCAAATATGCTTTTTTACCCAAAGAATGTGCTGAATCAATACATTCTTTCAAGTTATCAAGAGTAATAAGCCCGCCCTTGCGCATTGCCCTTAGGCTGAAATCAGACATACCCAGATATACGGCATCAGCGCCGTAGTGTATTGCATAATCCAGCTTTTCTCTGCTTCCTGCCGGAAGCAGAAGCTCCGGTCTTTTAAAATTCTTCCCCATATTCCTATTGTACTACAAACTTAAAATTGCGTTCAAAAGCGTGTTCCAGATAATGGCTTAAATCATCCGAAGGCAGGTAATACTTACTTTTAAGTTTACTTATAGAAACATATATTACATTATTCCTTGTCTGATAAACCGCTTTATATGCTTCCGGCATATAATCATTAATCAAAGCATCGGAAGGAATTATTATATAATCAGGCTTTAAAGAACCGGCAAAGATTTTTTCCCATCCCTTCTGCACATTATAAAACCTGTCAAGCAATTCTTTTGTACGGCTGAAATAAACTTCTTCATAGCGTCCGTCCATATATATGAGATTATCCGGATATAATTTATATGCTAAATAGCTCCCCATATCCATCGGTGCAATTATTTTGCCTTTTAAATTGTTTATTTTTATAAATTCCGCTTCTTTATAAGGCACGGCTTCAAGCAGAAAATAATTATTTCCAAAATATTGAACAAAAACTCCGGTTATTATGAGTGCAAAAATTAATGTTATTCTGCCGATAAGTTTATTAACCCGTATTTTATGAGGATATAGAAAAATCATTGAAGATATTATAAAAAACGGTGTATCCTTAACATATCTGAAAGATAAATATGCGCAGATAATAAGAAGCATGTATTCTGCGGTTTGCTTTTTTATATTTTTTATTCCGGATGCAAGCAGGATTAAATTTATCAAATAGAGTATCTTAAAAGATAACATAAATTTTATATCGGAATGAAAAAAAGGACTAATCCATTCCGTTATCATAGGTCTTTGCATAGTTGAAGCCGTAAAAATAAATTTAACATAATCCATGCCGTAAGGATTAATAAACATTGCAAGAAAACAAAAGGCAAGCGCAATGAAATAATATTTAAACCGTTTTTTGCAAAATATCCCGTCCAGCGCATAAATCAGTATAACTCCGAGTCCTGCAACGCATCCGCCGTGGCAGTTCGCCCATAAAAGCATTAATAAGGGCAGAACCGCCAATAATCCGTAAACAGAGTTTTTTCTTACAATTTCCAAAATATAAATAAAAATCGTAAAAAATAAAAATGTGAAAAAATGACACCTAAGCCCCGACCAGACAATGTTTTGAAGCGCAAAAGCCGAAAAAACAAAATAAACCAGAAAAATTAACTTATCAGGCTGTTTATTTTGAAGTTTAACTGCCTTATATATAAAAAAATATATAAAAAGCGGAATTATTAATCTTAACAGCAAAATCCCCTTAAATCCGAAATGATTTAATATAAACGCAAATATTACTCCCGACCCCCACTCATGGTCAAGCCATACATGGGTTTCTGTATATGAAAAAGGGTCATGCCTAAGCACTTCCCCGAGATTTAAAAAAGCATCGCCCTGCAAAAGCCTTGCCCAAAAATCAGGGTCTACTGTATTTGAATGAATAACAGCCGAACTTAAAAATATAATTACATATAAAACAGCCGGTATATTACATAGGTTGAAGCGTTTTTCCATACTTTCCATATTACTTTTGCATAAATATTAAATCAAATTATTAAGAAATATGAAGCATCTAAAGCCAATTATAACGGGATTTTTGCTTTTTTATAAAAAAAAATTAAATAAAATAATATAAAAAACTAAAGTTCAAATTAAAATCAGCCGATATAAATCATGTCAAAGGGCAACAAGCCCATATAACCTCCCTCCCCAAAAGTCTGATAGCCGCCTTATAATGGCCGGCTTTTTTTTATGAATAATTTTTATATAAAAGATATTGTAACAGAAAGTTTAATCAGGTATATTATGGGAGGGGAGATTTATTATGAATTTTGAATTTAATCTGACAATAGAAGAACTTGAAAAAAGAACAGATAAGGATATTCTTATAAGAAAGCCTTTGCTTTCAAAGGATGCCGAAGAATATAAAAATCTGCCGTCCGGCGATAAAAAAGCGCTGATGCATCTGGCTAAAGCTGCCGAATATGCCGATTTAATATACTTAAAACAAGATAATGAATTAAATATCGAGTTCAGGAATTTTCTTAATGAAGAAATAAAAAAGGGAAACAGACAGGCTGGACTCACAAAAATATTATTTGATGCCCAGCTCGGCATTATAGGAACAGATTCCGAGTCGAACCCCGTTATTTTGGCAAAAAACATAAAAAAATCATCGGGCAGGGCTTTTTATCCCGCCGGCTTAACAAAAGAAGAATTAAAAAGTATCCTGAAAAAAATGATTTTAGACGGCGAAATACAGGAAGTCAAAAATATATTAAGCCAAAGGACAATTGTAAAACGAAACGGAGGCAGACTAAAGGCTTATGATTATACGGCAGAATTTAAAGAAGAATTTGAAAATATTGCACGGGAGCTTGAAGAAGCCGCTAAAGTTTCAACGAATAAAGATTTTAACGAATACTTAAGACTGCAGGCGCTTGCATTAAGAAATAACGACCCGATGCTGGATGCAAAAGCCGATAAAAAGTGGGCATCATTACAAGATACTCCTTTAGAATTTACGATATCACGTGAGCAGTATGCCGATTTAATGACGGGAAGCGTAATTGAGGATGAAGAATTAAACAAATTACTGGCAGAGAATAATATCATGCCTGTTTCAAAGGACTCTATAGGAATAAGGGCAGGCATAGTAAACAAAAAAGGAACAGAAAATATATTAAAGATAAAGAATTTTCTTCCGTTAATGGCACAAAACATGCCTTTAAAAGAAAAGTACGAACAGAATATTTCATCGGAAAGCGATAATCTTCAAACAATGGTTGATGTTGATTTGGTTTCTTTAAAAGGAGATGAAGGCGCTTACAGAGGCGGAATAACAATAGCGCAGAATCTTCCGAATAATGACAAATTATCTCTTGCGATAGGCGGAGGGAGAAGAAATGTTTACCACAGGCAGATAAGAACAGGCGCTTCAAAAGATGCAGTTGAAAGAAGGCAGAAAAGACTTAATGCAATATTAAAAGAAGAACTTCATAAATTTTATAATCCCGAAGCAGACCATTGGTTTACAATAGGACATGAAAACGTACATTCTTTAGGTCCGAAATCAGGCACGGAAGCATTGGGAAAATATAAAAATATTATAGAAGAGAATAAAGCGGATATGGGGTCGATTGCTTTGCTTGACTGCCTGACTAAAGCCGGAGCATATACGGAGGAAGAAAAGAAACAAATTTTGGTAACTTTCGGCGCTGACTGCTTTTTAAAAGCCAAACCGGATTTATCTCAGGCGCATAGAGTAAGAACTGTTATGCAGGCTTATTTCTTCATAAAAGAAGGTGCAATAACGGTCGATAATGACGGGAAAATAGATATTAATATAAATAAAATGATTCCGACCGCAGGAAAAATGCTTGCCGAAATAATAGAAGTACAGTTATCTCAAAGTTTCCATTGCGGAGAAAAATACATAAATGATTATTTTGTATGGTCTGATGATATAGACAGGGTTTCAAAAAAACTTAAAGAAACCGATAAATCTTTAAACGGAATGATACAGACTCCTCTTGCCGATTATTTGATTGGTTTAATATAAATTCCCCGATAAATCAGGGGAAAAGCATCTTTTCATAAGCCGTAATACGCTGAAACAGCGGTTATTGGAAGCTGATGCCTGCATTTTAAATGCTGTACATTTTATCCATTGTGGCGCAACCCCTTACTAATATACATTATCCGGATTATTTCGGACTATCGTTTTTAAGTATACCGCATGATAACTTTCAAGTCCACAATGGATATTGTGTAGCAGAGGAAGCGGGAACCCCGGTATAAAGGGGTTTT
>CAZBFV010000022.1:0-32065 GCA_964491345.1 uncultured Muribaculaceae bacterium | reverse complement strand
AGGAAAGAAAAAAGAAAGAAGAAAGAACGGGGAGTGAATGAATTTTTTGGAGCAGTGGACGAGGCGGGAACAGTAAAGAAAGATAAAAAAATAAAAGGTGTGAGATAAAAAGGGCATGGAGTGGCAGAGTTAAAAAAGATAGTGCAGAGTTGAGATAAAAAAGAAAAAACATAAGATGGAAAGAATGGAGGGAAAGTCCCTTTTTTTTGTAGGGGGGGGGGAAAAAAAAAGAGAGAAAAAAAGAGATTTAAGAAAAAAAAGGGAGAAAAAAAGAGAGAAAAAAACGCTTCCGGCTTCTGCAATATTTCCGCCGGCATCGCTTCATTTCTCGCTTCTTGGATTTTGCTTCACAAAAACAAGCCGCAAACTTCGCTTTGCTTTCTTGGAATTGCTTTGCGTTCGCTTGCTGGAACTCCGTTTTTTGAAGCCTATCGGCTTCAAGCCGCTCCGCCGCTGCTCGCTTTACGGAACTGCGTTTCACTCCGTCCGTCAGAAATTCCGCTGTCTTGGAATTGCTTAACCGCTCACAGGTTAGGACTTCGCTACAGAATTACTTTAACAAGTAATTCTTACGCTCCGCCGCTGCTCGCTTTACGGAACTGCGCTTCACTCCGTCCGTCAGAAATTCCGCCTCTTGGAATTGCTGTTCGCACAAGCCCTGCAACCTCACTTCAAAAACCTGTCGGTTTTTTGCGTTCGGTCGGCTTGTTGCTCCCTCGAGTTTGCCCGCTTCGCTCTGCTTCGCTCTGCGGAAATTCCGCTCATTATTTCGGCATTGCTTCGAGTTTGAGTCCTTGCGACTCATCACTCTGCGCAATTCCGCTTCTTGAAGCCTGCCAGCTTCAAGATGTTCCGCCACTGACCGCTACGGGATATTCGGGCAGGCGTTTAATTTGTCTGTAAAATTTTATTGTAATGTATTATAAATTGTATAAAATATAAGATTTGTTATTAAATATGAAAAATTGATTAAAAATATAAAATAAGTTAAGCAATTTATGTAAAAAATTTTTTTTATTATATTTAAACGGGAATATTAATAATGACAGATAATAGTGTTCTATTTCCAATATCCGGTTATACAAAAACAGATATAAATAAATACGAAGAAGAAAAATTTCAAGATGAAACTTCGATATTTAACAGTGCGGATGAAAATGAAGAAATGCGCATAATTTCGCACAGAGGCTCCGGTAATGCGCCTGAAAATACAATTCCGGCATTTGAAAAGGCTGTAGAAAACGGTTATGATACTGCGGAATGCGATGTTGCGTGGACAAAAGATAATATCCCCGTGCTGCTTCATGATTCAACAATAAACAGGACAGCCCGTACAAAACGGGGGTTTAAATTATTATTACCCCGCAAGTGTTTGAATATGACTTATGATAAATTAAAAAAATATGATTTCGGCTTGTGGTTTTCAGAAGAATATAAAAATACAAAAATTCCTACTTTTGATGAACTTCTGGAATGCAGCAAGAAAAATGGTTTAAATTTATATGTTGAAATAAAAGAAGGCAGTGATTTTAATGACGAGCGTGCAAAAATTCTTACTGATGCCATAAAAGATTACGGACTTGAAGATAAAATTACATTTGTAAGTTTTGATGAAAGTTATCTTGAAATCGTAAAAAATTTTATGCCTGATTCAAGGCTCGGATATTTATCAAGAGATGAAATTCAAGATGAAACAATAGATGTTTTGGACAGTTTGAAAACCGATAAAAATGAAGTATTTTTAGATATAAAATGCACGGAAATAACCGAAGATGGTATTGATAATTTGAATGAAGCAGGCTATGATTTTGAAGCCTGGACGGTAGACGATATTGAAACAGCTGAAAAACTTGCCGAAATGAATTGTAAAGGAATAACAACAAATTCTCTTACAAAAGAGGAAATTAACGCATCTTTTTTATATAATGGATAATATACCGATAAGTAAAAAAGCAAATAAAATGAAATTTAAAATAAATGCAGATAAAAAACGGTTTGCATCTGTTATTTCCGTTGCTTCAAATACCGTAATAATAATTTTAAAAATAACGGTTGGCATATTATCAGGCAGTATAAGCATAATATCGGAGGCTATGCACTCCTGCACCGATTTACTGGCATCCGTAATAACTTTTTTTGCCGTAACCCGTTCAAGCGAGCCTGCCGATGATGACCATCAATACGGACACGGAAAGTATGAAGATGTATCCGGATTTATTGAAGGAAGTCTTATAATTATTGCAGGTTTTTTTATAATTATTGAAGCTTCAAAAAAGCTGATATTAAATAATCACATAAATATACTGCCTGATATCGGTATAATTGTAATGGGGTTATCGGCTGTATTAAATTTTGTGATAAGCAGATATTTATTTAAAATATCAAAAGAAAGCAATTCCGTTTCGCTATATGCGGATGCGCAGCATTTAAGAACGGATGTTTTTTCTTCATCAGGCATTATGCTGGGTTTAATATTAATAAAAATAACCGGAATTATGGTGCTTGATTCGATAATAGCGCTTATAGCCGCTTCAATAATGTTTAAAACCGGATTTTCTATTGTAAATGATACTTTAAATGACTTGCTGGACAAATCTTTGCCTATAGAAGATATAGAAAAAATAAGAAACATATTAAAAAGCAATGCGGAAATAAAAGGCTATAAGAATTTGAGGACAAGAAAAGTCGGACACTATAAGAATATGGAGGTTACCCTGTTCTTCAATCCCGATTTAAAAATATCCGAATGCCATAAAATATGCGATGATATAGAATGCAAAATAGGGTATGAATTGTCTGATATTTCGGTCAATATTCATTTAGAACCCGCTGTATCAGAAAATAGAAGTCTGTTAAAAAATAAAGTTTAATATATTTACAATAGATGAAAAAAATAGTAGAATTAAACTGGTATGCAGATTTATTTCAGGGATTTGAAAAAATATTAAAATAACAGCCGTAACAATAGGTTAGCAGGTTTTTAGTTTAATGGAAGGGGTATGTCATGGAAAATATTAATTCTGAAGAAGTATTTGTAGTCAAAAAAGATGGTACAAAAGAAAAATTTAATATTGAAAAAGTAATTAACGCCGTTACAAAATCGGCAAGAAGAGTGCTGGTTACGTTTACCCCCGGACAGTTGGAATCTATATGCAAGATTGTTGAAGATGAAGTAAAATATAATGCGGATGCCGAGATATACATACAGGAAATGCACAATATAGTTGAAGAAGCGCTCGAAAAAGTAGTGCCGAAAGTCTGCCAGAGCTACAGAAATTATCGCAACTATAAGCAGGATTTTGTCAGAATGCTTGATAAAGTATATCAGGAAAGCCAAAAGATTATGTATATAGGGGATAAAGAAAACTCCAATTCCGATTCCGCACTTGTTTCAACAAAACGTTCATTGATATTTAATGAATTGAATAAAGAACTGTATAAAAAGTTTTTCTTGACCGTAGAAGAATTGCAGGCAATAAAAGACGGATATATTTATATACATGATATGTCAGCAAGGCGGGATACTATGAATTGCTGTTTGTTTGATGTTGCTTCCGTTCTAAAAGACGGGTTTGAAATGGGAAATATCTGGTATAACGAACCAAAGTCGCTGGCAGTTGCGTTTGATGTTATAGGTGATATAGTAATGGCAGCGGCAAGCCAGCAGTACGGCGGATTTACCGTCCCTGAAGTAGATAAGCTGCTTGCTCCTTACGCATCAAAAACTTATGAAAGACAATACTCAAGATATATATCAATGGGCTTAACATTTGAAAATGCAAGAAAAGAAGCACTAAAAGATGTTCAAACGGATTTTGACCAAGGTTTTCAAGGCTGGGAATATAAATTTAATACAGTGGCTTCATCAAGAGGTGATTATCCGTTTATAACAATCACATTAGGGCTGGGAACAGGCGAATATGAGAAAATGGCATCCATCTCCGCATTAAATACAAGAAAAGGCGGACAAGGCAAAAAGACCTGTAAAAAACCGGTATTATTCCCTAAAATTGTGTTCTTATACGATAAGAATTTACATGGAAAAGGCAAAGAACTGGAAGATGTATTTGATGCCGGAATAGCATGCTCAAAACGTTCAATGTATCCTGACTGGCTGTCGCTGACGGGCGAGGGCTATGTTGCCGGAATTTATAAGAAATACGGAAAAGTAATATCTCCAATGGGATGCCGTGCATTTTTATCTCCATGGTATGAGCGGGGAGGAATGAAGCCGGCTGATGAAAATGATGTTCCGGTATTTGTAGGAAGATTTAATATGGGCGCAATAAGTCTGCATCTGCCTATGATATATGCTAAGGCAAAGAAAGAAAGCAAAGATTTTTATATTGTCTTGGATTATTATTTAGAGCTGATAAGAAATCTTCATAAAAGAACTTATGAATATTTAGGCGAAATGAAGGCTTCGACAAATCCTCTTGCATACT
Source organism: uncultured Muribaculaceae bacterium (assembly GCA_964491345.1). Classification (GTDB taxonomy): domain Bacteria; phylum Cyanobacteriota; class Vampirovibrionia; order Gastranaerophilales; family Gastranaerophilaceae; genus Avigastranaerophilus. The sequence continues at coordinate 27,620 of CAZBFV010000022.1, read as the reverse complement.
GCGAGGGCGGTTTCTACGGCGGTCATTTGAATTTTCATGACAAAATAAAACCGTTATTAAAGTCTTCAACCGCATCATTTGGAATTACCGCATTAAATGAACTGCAGCAGATTCATAACGGTAAATCGCTCGTTGAAGACGGTCAGTTTGCAATAGAAGTAATGGAATATATTAATAAAAAAATAAGCGAATTTAAGGAGCAGGACGGTATATTATACGCTATGTACGGTACTCCTGCCGAAAATTTATGCGGTCTGCAGGTAAAACAATTTAGGGAAAAATACGGCGTTGTGGCAAATGTATCAGACAGAGGCTATGTATCGAACAGTTTTCACTGCCATGTTACCGAAAAAATAAGTCCGATAGAAAAGCAGGATTTAGAAAACAGGTTTTGGGATTTAATGAACGGCGGTAAAATTCAGTATGTAAAATATCCGATATCATATAATGAACAGGCTATAAGGACTCTTATAGAAAGAGCCATGGATATGGGATTTTATGAAGGAGTAAATTTATCGCTTTCATATTGTGATGATTGCGGGCATCAGGAGTTAAACATGGATGTTTGTCCAAAGTGCGGAAGCCGGAATTTAACAAAAATCGACAGAATGAACGGTTATCTTTCTTATTCGAGGGTAAAGGGCGATACAAGGCTTAACGATGCAAAAATGGAAGAAATAAAAGACAGAGTAAGTATGTAACTGATGAATTACCACAATATTACAAAAGATGACATGTTAAACGGGGATGGGCTGAGAGTTGTTCTGTGGGTTGCAGGCTGCAGCCATCAGTGCGAGGGCTGTCAAAATCCGATTACATGGGATATTACAGGAGGAATACCTTTTGACGAAGCTGCCGAAAATGAATTATTCGAAGCATTGGATAAGCCTTATATTTCGGGAATAACGTTTTCGGGCGGCGACCCTCTGCATCCTTTTAACAGAGGAACAACTTTCAGGCTAATGCGCAAATGCAAGGAGTTATTCCCTCAAAAGACCGTATGGGTTTATACGGGTTTTTTATGGGAAGATTTTAAAGATAATCCGAAAATGAAATATATAGATGTTCTGGTAGACGGAAGATTTGTTAAATCGCTTAACGATAGCAGATTATGCTGGGTCGGAAGCTCCAATCAAAAAATTATTGATGTTCAAAAAACATTATCCGAAGGGCATATAGTTCTTCATTTTGACAACGATAAGCCCCGGCCGATATAGAAGCCGGAACTTAATCTATTTAAACGATTGACTTTTAATCAAAAATCATTAACATGATAATACATTGCAGGAGATGTATATATGAGTATATTGAACGGGCAGACATTGGTAGCAGGCGCATTAGCAGGATTAACAAATACATATTCCGCTTTAATGAACAGCTGCAGTGCTTCGGGAAAAGGTCTGACACTGGATGATTTGGCAAAAGTTTCATCCGATACTGCAGTAAATTTAGGCGGTAATTATCCTTTTTTGCAGTATTTAACAACAAATTTTACTTCATTGGATAAAGACGGCGACGGGGAGATTACAAGTGCAGACTTGAATAATCTTATGAATACAATGCAGTCAAGGGGGCTTACATATAACGAGCTTCAGTCATTATGTTCTTCCTCTGATGCGGATACGACTCTGCTTTCAACCGTACTGACCTATTTTAATAAAATAGATACAAACGGCGACGGCAGAGTTACGAGCGAGGAAATAACAAAATTCAGTTATGACTGCGAACGGGATGAAGCCGAACAGAAATATAAATCATTTAAAGCCTCGCATACAAGTTTATATTATAACGACGGGGTTGAAGACGATACATCAAGCGTGCTTGATACAATCCGCCCTAAACTTTCCTAGCATAAGAAGTTTTGCAGTATTAATATAATACCGTATTATATACTTTAGTTAAAAAATTTACTGTTTATTTATTTGAGTTTATTATTAATAGTATGAAACGGAAATTATTAATATTAAGTTTTATGGCATGTTTTATTCAATTTGTACCGTTTAGCGCAGTTCAAAAATTTTCGGCGGGTATAAGTTTGTATGCTTATGCTCAGGAGAGTTTAAAGATAAACAGCATAAATTTTGATAATTCCGACTCGATAATATTTTTAGGCACTTCGGGTAATGCGCCGAATGAAAAAATAACCGTAAAAAAAAGTATATTGACTAATCCGGACAGAACTTTTTTTGATATAGAAAATGCGGTAATAACCTTTCCTAATTCAACCTATACTTTTCAAAACAGCAGGCTTCAAAAGGCAATTATAGCACAAAACTCCACAGAGCCTGATGTTGTCAGAATAGTATTATGGAACAGTTCTGGCTACAATCCTGCAAATATAAAAGTATTAAATATAAATAACAATATAATAATCAAGCTGAACAATTCAATGCCTCAGCAAAAGTATCAGACGCAGGTTTATAGAGAAACAAAAGACAGTTCTGCCGATTATTTTGATAAAACTATAATATATCAAAATGTTAAACAGAAAAATGAGTCTGATGAAATATTTGATAAGGTGCAAAAAGCATTTAAAGAAAATGAGCAGGAGCTTGTAAGACCAAATATAGAACAAAAGCGGGCTAAGCTGAAATCAAGATTTTTTGTTGAAAAAGCCTCGGTTCAAGGCGGTAATATAATGTTATCCGGCATAGGCGTGGCAAATATTTCAAAGCCTTTTACCCTGCAGGAGCCTTCAAGGGTGGTATTTGATTTGCCTAATACAATACTGCAGGATAATTTAAAAGAAAAAGAGTTTACACTGCCGGATGGTTCACAGGTAAAACTGGGGCAGTTCACCCTTTCTACGGCAAGAGTTGTTATAAAAACGGAAAATACAGAGGCTTATGCACCGGTATATTCGAGAAATTTACAGACTGTTTTAATTGCAAATGCATCTAATGTAAATAATTTTACAGCTTCTTCAAAAAGCGAACTTAAGTATTTTAAGGAAGACAATTTGAATACAGCAACGGATGTAGTAAATATAGTATTTTCAGAGCCTGTAATATATTCAATAAAGCGTCATGCCGGCAGATTGGATGTTACATTTTATAATCTTGCAAATTTTGATGTAAATTCATTTAATCAGGTAGCGGTTCAAAATAAAACAGGTTATACAGCCGAGCGGATAGGGGCGAATATATATAGAATATCATTTCCCGTAAAAATAAATACTTATGCGGACGGTTATGAAACATTGGATGCTTCTCAATTAAGGTTTGTATTTACAACTCCGAAATCGGTGATTTCGCCGCCATCGGATAATATCGGTTTAAAATCCGGTCAAAGCAGGGTAAATAAAGGTTTATCGATAGATAATCTTATTGAAAATCAGAACAAAAAGAAACATCTCAAAAAAATATCAAAACCTGTAAAAGATAAAGCAAATAATGATATTGCAGTCAGAAGGATAAAAAATAAGACAATAATTCTTGACCCCGGGCATGGCGGTAATGATACCGGAGCTATGAGAAATAATGTCGAAGAAAAAGATATTACGCTTCAAATAGCTTTAAAAGTAAAAAACATTCTTGAAGAAGCCGGTTTTGATAATGTAATAATGACAAGATCCGGAGATACAACGCTGACATTACAGGAAAGAGTGGAAATAGCGAATAATAACAATGCCGATATATATGTAAGCATCCATATAAATGCAAGCGTAAAAAATGAAGTTGAGGGGATAGAAACTCATTATTACAGCGGGGGCGGATACGATGTTGCGAAAATTATTCATAAAGAATTAATAAATAACTTAACTGCTTCGGACAGGGGCTTGTTTAAGTCTAAATTTTATGTTATAAAGCACACAGAGGCGCCGGCTGTTCTTTTAGAGCTGGGTTTTATATCTAATGACGAGGAAAGAGAAGCGCTTACTTCGGAGCAGAGGCAGACGGATTCTGCAAAAGCAGTTGCAGACGGCATTATAAAATATTTAACGGAGCAATATGAAAATGAACACTAATCCGATAGGAGTATTTGATTCGGGAGTCGGCGGGTTAAGTGTGTTTTCCGAACTCATAAAATTACTTCCCGATGAAAATTATATTTATTTCGGCGATACCGTAAATCTGCCGTACGGCAGTAAAACAAAAGAACAGCTTGTTGAAATTACGGGGAATATATTTGATTTTTTTAAGCGAAAAAATGCAAAAGCAGTTGTAATGGCTTGCAATACAACATCTGCAATAACTTATGATATATTAAAAGATAATTACAAATTTAAAATATATCCTATAGTCCAGAGTGTTTCAAGGCAAATAGCATTAAATAATTATAAAAGCATAGGAGTATTTGCAACAAAAGCTACAATAAATTCTCATGCGTATAAGAGAGAAATTCAAAAATATAATACGAATTGCATAGTTTACGAGCAGTCCTGCCCAAAATGGGTGAATATTGTTGAAAATAATTTACAGGATGATATTAAAAGCATAGAGCAGATTAAATCCGATACGGACAAAATGCTTGAAAATAATCCTCAAAAAATAATATTAGGATGTACTCATTACCCTTATTTAATGAAGGTGCTGTCAAAACTTGCACCTGAGAATAAATTTATTAATCCGGCTGAATATTTTGCCGAATATATAGTTTCGGATTTAAAAAATAATGATTTACTAAATGCAAAAGAGGCTAAAGAACCTGAATTTTTTGTAAGCGCAAACCCAAAACAGTTTATAAATGCTTCAAAACTGTTTTATGATGTAAGAAATGTTCATGAAACAGGGGTTATGGTATAATTTTATCTCGGAATTATACTTTCCAGCATACCTCTCGGCTATAATTTTTGTTAATTATCAGTTAAAATGATTAAAAAACCACATTTGATTACTGAACATCATTTTTTCAAAATATTTACTTTTAACTTCGTCTAAAAAATCAGGAATGGCATCATGATGATTTTTTAAAAACCAATTTATATGATTTTGTAAGTACTCAATCCTAATATTATCGTCATTTAAGTCGTTTGGAACTCTTTTCATTCTCTCGTCTATACTGTCAAATCCATTAAAGTCATCTTGTAACCTTTTATAAGCCAAATCAATATATTTAGGGTTAATATCTATTCCAATGCCGTTTCTTTCTGTCTGCTGGCATACTCTTAGCAGAGTTCCGCTTCCCAAAAAAGGATCTAATACCGTATCATTTTTATTTGAAGATGCTAAAATCATTCTTTCATATAAAGCCTCTGGCTTTTGCGTAGGATGAGGTTTTCTATTTTTTTTACAATAGTGTATGTGGGAAAATTCCCATACATTACCGGGATTAGCCCCTCTCATATTATTTATAGACCGATAAAATTTTTGTGGAACTCTAATGTTATCTATATTAAAAATGAAGTTATTTGAACTTTTAGTAAACATAAGTATATCATCATGACGCGGTGAAAACCCTTTTGTTTTGCCTATTCCTTGTGTATAGAACCAAGTAATCCAAGAATTAAAAGTTAAACCTAATTCCTGTTCTAATATTGAATATATATAAGATATATATTTCATTCCCATAAAAATATATATTGTACCATCGTCAGTTAAAACTCTGTTTGCTTCAGATAACCATTTGCGGGAGAAATCTAAATAATCATTAAATTCCAATTTGTCTTGATTATTGCCATAATTTTTATTTAAATTGTAGGGCGGGTCAGTTACTATAAGCCTAATACTTTTATCCGGTATTGTTTTTAAAACTTCCAGAACATCACCACATAATGCATCTAAACTTATTCTTTTATCCACTTTTTCGCTTTTGCCTCTCTATAAAAATTATCAATATTTCTTCTCGAACTATGCAGGTATTTTTTATCCAATAATTGACACATCTCCCATGTTGTTCGATATTGATATGTTACATAATGAATATCTTTTATTTGAATTTGCCCTGCCCCTAATGCCGGATTATAACAAATATCAGCATCACTAATGTATTTTAAATCATAAACATTATATCCGACAATCTGCATTATTCCATCCATTAAACAAGTTAATGGATTTCTTTGTACATATACTTTATGTTTTATTGATAATATAATAAACATGAAATCAGGGTCTTCTACGTAAGCAGTTCTTATTCTGCTGAAACTTGTAATATTTGGACTTTTTCCACTATTTTTAATATCATTTGCTGTTGCTTTAACATCAATATTTCCAGTTACAATTTTTTGTTCTTTCTTAAACTGTAATATAATATCAGCCATTCCTAATCGTTCTTGTGCTTCTGCATTTATTAAATGATATAAATTGTCTGTGTTATCTCTTATTCCGGAAAATACCTCAACTGCCCATGCTTCTACCATTGGACCTGCGATTTTATTTATATTTTCTAACGGTAAACCCATCTTTAAATTTGTATTTAATATTATCTTATTATCTCCAATAGCAACACGTTCATCTAATATTGAAATTATACTATTTATAACAAAATCTGAATCTTCTTTATATGTTTTTGTCTCTATAGGTATCTTAAATACAATGTCAGAGTATTTCATTTCATAAAGTCCATTTTTTAATGTAAAAACTATTCCTATTTATATTATACTATCAAAACAGCTGAACATATTATCATCACCGCAGTTATATATGAAATAAAACTATTAACAGATTTTATGATTTTAGCAGTGAGTGCGGATAATTATTTCATATAATATACTTACGCTTTTTAACTGTCTGAAAATAAAGCCTGCAGAGTTAAATAATTCATAAAATGTAATCAATTCTTTAAAAAAATATATTTTTATGCGAGTATTATATTAACGGCTTACTGCCGGATACAAATATATAATATACAGTTATAAAAATAAAGGAAAAACGAAAATGGCAAGACAAGTTCCATTGGAAAGAGTAAGAAACTTTGGTATTGCTGCACATATCGATGCAGGCAAGACAACTACCACAGAGCGTATTCTTTTCTACACAGGCAAAACCCATAAAATCGGCGAGGTGCATGACGGTGCTGCTGTTACCGACTTTATGGATCAGGAAAGAGAAAGAGGTATTACAATTCAATCCGCAGCAGTTACTGCTATGTGGAAAAATCATCAGTTCAATATTATCGACACTCCGGGACACGTTGACTTTACAATCGAGGTTGAACGTTCTCTGCGTGTGTTAGACGGTGTTGTTGCTGTATTTTGCGCCGTAGGCGGTGTCCAATCACAATCCGAAACGGTCTGGAGGCAGGCGAACAGATACGAAGTGCCGAGAATGGTTTTTGTTAATAAAATGGATAGAACAGGGGCTAATTTCTATCGTGTAGTCGACCAGATTAAAACAAGGTTAGGCGCTAATGCTGTTCCTATCTTGCTTCCTATCGGTGCAGAAGATAAATTTACAGGTTTAATCGACCTTATGAATATGAAAGCAGAAATCTATACAAATGATTTGGGTACTGATATAAAAGAAGAAAGTATTCCGTCCGATATGCTTGAAATGGCACAGAAATATCGTGATGAAATGGTTGAAGCAATCGCAAGCGAAGATGACGCATTAATGGAAAAGTTCTTTGAAGACCCCGCTTCAATTACGGTTCCCGAATTAAAATCCGCTTTAAGAAAGGCTGTATGCGAAAATAAGATTGTTCCTATTACCTGCGGTACAGCATTTAAAAACAAAGGTGTCCAGCTGCTTTTGGATGCCGTAGTTGATTATATGCCCTCCCCGTTAGATGTAAAGGCAATTGAAGGCGAACTTGAGGACGGAACAAAGGTTGCAAGGCATTCTTCGGAAGCCGAGCCGTTTTCCGCACTGGCATTTAAAATTATGACAGACCCTTATGTAGGTCGTTTAACCTTCCTGAGAATATACTCGGGCAGATTGTCGGCAGGGTCATACGTATTAAATGCAACAAACGGCAAAAAAGAGCGTATTTCAAGATTAGTTCAAATGTATGCGGATCAGAGAAATGAAATTACCGATGTATATGCGGGAGATATATGCGCTGCAGTCGGCTTGAAAGATACAACAACAGGCGATACTCTCTGTGATGAGAATGCGCCTATTATATTGGAAAAAATGGAATTCCCCGAGCCGGTTATATCCGTTGCAATAGAACCAAAAACAAAAGCAGATCAGGATAAAATGGGTATTGCACTCCAAAAATTAGCAGAAGAAGACCCTTCTTTCAAGGTTAAGTCGGATACCGAAACGGGTCAAACCATTATATCAGGCATGGGAGAGCTTCATTTGGATATAATTGTTGATCGTCTGCTCAGAGAATTTAAGGTCGATGCAAATGTAGGCAAACCACAGGTCGCATATCGTGAAACAATATTGGGCAATGCTGAGCAGGAAGCTATGTTCAAAAGGCAGTCAGGCGGTAAAGGTCAATACGGACACGTTAAAATCAGAATTTTTCCTGCCGGTGAAAATCAAGGATTTGTTTTTGAAAACAAAATTGTCGGCGGAGCAATTCCCCGTGAATATATAGAACCTGCAAGAAAAGGTATGGAGGAAGCTCTGGAAGGCGGTATTTTGGCAGGGTATCCCGTAATTGATGTCAGAGTTGAGCTTTATGACGGTTCTTATCATGAAGTTGATTCATCTGAAATGGCATTCAAAATTGCAGGATCTATGGCTATTAAAGAAGGATGCAAGAAAGCAAAACCTTGTATCTTAGAACCTATGATGAAAGTTGAAATTGAAATTCCCGATGAATATACAGGTGTTATTATCGGCGATATTTCAAGACGGCGGGGGCGTATAGAAGGTCAAGAGCCTTTGGGCAACACCGGCAATGTAATTGTAAGAGCAACCGTTCCGCTAGGAAATATGTTCGGTTATGCTACTGACTTACGTTCAAATACACAGGGGCGAGGTACATTTTCAATGGAATTTTTAAAATATGAACAAGTTCCTGCAAATGTACAGGCAGAAATTATCTCTAAATCAGGGGTAAGCGCATAATTAAATTTCGGATAATAAATATTAACAGGCGGGGAATAGTTTATTTCCCGCCTGTTTTTTATGTTGAGAGTGAATTAACTCCGGATTGCTCCGTCCGTCCGCAATTCCGCTGTCTTGGAATTGCTTTGCGCTCGTTTTTGTCGCTGCTTATGCTGTCGCAGCCGCAACTTCAAAACTCGCTTACCGGACTTCGTCCGTCCGCAATTCCGCTGTCTTGGAATTGCTTTGCGCTCGTTTTTGTCGCTGCTTATGCTGTCGCAGCCGCAACTTCAAAACTCGCTTACCGGACTTCGTCCGTCCGCAATTCCGCTGTCTTGGATTTTCCTTACGGCTCAATCTAGTATCTCCGTTCCAAAAGCCTATCGGCTTTTTGCACTCCGAACGATTTTCGCCTTCTCAAGTCCGCTCGCTCCGCTCGGCTTCACTCTGCGGAAATTCCGCTCATTGCAATGACGAAAAGATTAGAATACTTAACTATTCTTTTGTGTACTCTGCATCAATAACATCATCATCGTTATTTGATTTAGCTTGTTCGGAAGAAGCGCTTTCCGTATCAGCAGTCTGAGCGCCTTCATTCTGCACCTGAGAGTATGCCGCCTGTGAGATGGCAAACATAGTCTGCTGCAATTCATCAGATAACTTTTTGATTTCTTCAACAGACTTATTTTCTTTTAAGGCATTCTCAAGATTTTTCTTTTGTTCATCAAGTTTTGTTTTATCGGAGTCTGCGATTTTACCTTCAAAGTCTTTAACAATACGCTCTGCAGAACTGATTAAGCCGTTGGCATTGTTTTTGATTTCAGCTTCTTCCTTATGCTTCTTATCGGCTTCGGCATTAGCTTCAGCTTCTTTAACCATTCTGTCTATATCTTGTTCCGATAAGTTAGATGAGTTAGTAATTGTAATTTTCTGTTCTTTGTTAGTAGCCTTGTCTTTTGCAGAAACATTAACAATACCGTTAGCATCAATATCAAAAGTAACTTCAATTTGAGGAATACCCCGCATAGCGGGAGCTATACCTTCTAATCTGAACATACCTAAAGATTTGTTATCTCTTGCCATAGGTCTTTCACCTTGAAGTACGTGAATATCAACGGCAGTCTGGTTATTTTCGGCAGTAGAAAATACCTGAGATTTTGAAACAGGGATTGTGGTATTTCTCGGCACTAAAGGAGTAGCAACACCGCCTAAAGTTTCAATGCCTAATGTTAAAGGAGTAACATCAAGCAGAACTATATCTTTAACTTCACCGGCAAGAACACCTGCCTGAATGGCAGCTCCGACCGCAACAACTTCATCAGGGTTTACCGATTGATTGGGTTCTTTTCCCGTATATTCTTTAACTAATGCCTGAACAGCGGGAATACGGGTAGAACCTCCGACTAACACAACTTCATTTATTTCGCCTTTTGATAAACCGGCTTCCTGCAAAGCATCAGCAACAGGTTTTTTACATCTTTCAAGCAGGTCATAACTTAATTCTTCAAACTTAGCTCTTGTCAAACTCATATCCATGTGCTTTGGACCATTTGCATCAGCCGTAATAAAAGGCAGATTAATCGTTGTTTCAAAAACTGAAGATAATTCGCATTTAGCTTTTTCGGCAGCTTCCTTTAAACGCTGCATAGCCTGTTTATCATTTTTTAAATCTATACCTTCCTGTTTTTTAAATTCATTGACTAACCAATCAATAATTTTCTGGTCAAAGTCATCGCCGCCTAAATGGGTATCTCCTGACGTAGATAACACTTCGTGGACGCCGTCGCCTATTTCAAGAATTGATACATCGAATGTACCGCCGCCTAAATCGAATACCAATACTTTTTCTGATTTTTCTTTTTCAAGTCCGTAAGCTAAAGCTGCAGCAGTAGGTTCATTTACGATACGAAGAACATCTAAGCCTGCAATTTTACCCGCATCTTTTGTTGCCTGTCTTTGAGCATCATTAAAATAAGCCGGAACTGTTATAACCGCTGATGTAACTTTTTCACCCAGATAATTAGAAGCATCATCCGCAAGTTTTCTTAAAATCATAGCAGAAATTTCCTGCGGAGTGTAATCTTTGCCGTCTATATTCTTTTTGTAATCTTCTCCCATGTGGCGTTTAATAGAAATAACGGTTTTATCGGGGTTTAAGATTGCCTGACGTTTAGCCAGCTGACCGACAAGTTTTTCACCTGTTTTAGAAAATCCTACAATAGACGGCGTTGTTCTCGAGCCTTCCGCATTCGCAATAACCGTAGGTTTTCCGCCTTCCATAACGGCTACTACAGAGTTTGTTGTACCTAAATCGATACCGATTGTTTTTGCCATAACTTTATCTCCATTTCTTTAAATTGTATTTACCTATTCTTTCTATATATTTTTTATAACATTATTTTTTAACTATATTAAAAAAATAAACAAAAAATTAATATTTCAACTTGATTTATAAAATTCAGACTGCCAAAAATTCTGTCTGTAAAAATTTTAAACATATACGAAAAAATGCGGGTCGTAAATGGAAAAAAAGAAAAGAGGAAGGGAAGAAATGGGGCGGGGAAAAGCATGCCTGAATAATTCAGTTTTAAAACTCTGTTTCAGATTATCCGGCCGTCTTTTTTCAGCCTGATGCAAAAGACAGTTAAAATTCAGGCAGGGATGGGGTAAGAATGGAGGAAAAAAAAAGGAGGAAGGGAAGAAATGGGGCGGGGAAAAGCATGCCTGAATAATTCAGTTTTAAAACTCTGTTTCAGATTATCCGGCCGTCTTTTTTCAGCCTGATGCAAAAGACAGTTAAAATTCAGGCAGGGATGGGGTAAGAATGGAGGAAAAAAAAGGAGGAAGGGAAGAAATGGGGCGGGGAAAAGCATGCCGGTTTAATTTTCAATTATAGAGTTTTTCTGTTAGAAACACAATTTGCAAAAATATTGCCTGAGCTTCAGTTTTTTCTTTTTCTCCTCCCCTCCCCTCCCCGCATTACTTTTTTATTTTGCATGCTTACTCGCTTATTCCAAACATATTTTTATTTAAATACCCTATTTTTTTACTTTTCAACTTTTATATTATATGCTAGAATAGCATTAATACTTTTTTGTACGGAATTCATAACCGGCAGGTTCCGGTTAAAATTACAAAAGGAGTTAATATGGCAAAAGACTGCAGTTTTGATATAGTTTCGGAATTTGATAAACAGGAGCTTGTTAATGCTGTCGACCAGACAAAACGTGAAATTAACAGCCGGTTTGATTTAAAAGGTTCTGATTCCGATGTTATTCTTGATTCGGATAAATCAATTACAATAATTACAAACGATGAGATGAAACTTAAAAACATTGTAGATATTCTGCAGTCTAAAATGATTAAAAGAAATCTGAGCATTAAAATTCTTGATGCTTCGGCAGTAGAAAATGCACTTGGCGGAAATGTCCGCCAAGTATTTAATCTGCGCAGAGGGCTTTCTCAGGAGCTTGCAAAAAGAATTACGGCTGATATTAAAAATACAAAACTAAAAGTGCAGGCTTCAATTCAAAGCGGACAGGTGAGAGTTTCGGGTAAAGATAAAGATGATTTGCAGGCTGTTATAAAAATGATTAAATCCAATGAAGACAATTATAATTTTCCGCTTCAGTTTCAAAATTACAGATAATCGGGCTTCTGCTTTGTTTTATTATTATCTTTAAAGAAAGGTTTAGATGCAGAAAAAACTATTTTTATTAATATTTTTACTTTTTACCGTTATTTTAAGCTCGAATGCTTTTGACAATAATGTTTATGAGCAGACGCTTAATATGGGTTCGGAAGAATATTTTTTTGAAGATACAACAGTATATCCAGGCAGTGAAGACGAGCTTGTAAACCCTTCTGTTCAATACGTTGAAAATAATTATAACTATCTTCCGCAGACTCCTTATAACTATTCAACATTTCAATCTCCGTATTTCGGCGGTTATACTGTTACCGTTCCCGGATTTCTGCCGAATTACAGACCACATGTTCCGCATAACAAACCAATGCACGATAATTTTATACAGCCTCCTCCGCCTCCTGTGCAAAATCCGCCTCTGCCTCCAAACCGCAGACCAAAACCGCCGGCTCAAAGACCGTTTACTTTTAATTACGGCCATTCGGCTCATTAAATGATTTTTAAAAGAATTTCAAAATAAAAAACAGAACTTAAACTAAGTCCTGTTTTGTTTTTATTAATTCTAATTGTTATTTTTCAGCAATTAAAAGTTCTTCCATTGCTTTTTCCACTGCTTCTTTTAATGTCTGAAGATTATCAGGCGATATTGTAACTCCTTTTTTTGTAGGAAGCCATGTTCCGCCGTCATCAGAAGTATAATATATTCTTAAATCCAAATATTGTTTTTCCTTATAAGAACTTATGCTGATTTGAAGCTGTTCCGTTGCGTTTCTTGGTATTGTCGCCAATATTTTTGCATCATCTGTCATTGTTTTTCTCCTTATATGCCTAATGTCTTTTCATAATCGGGAATTTCAAAAACCCTTGTATCAAAATCTTTATTTGTAAATTTTAAATATTCTTTTACGGATTTATCTTTAGCATTATTGTAATAATCTTCAGATATTAATGCAAGATATTTATCATTCAAATCTCCCGAATAGTTGCCTAAAATACGGGCGAATACGGATATATCGGATTTATCTCTGCCTGCTCCGTATGCTTTTGTTTTCGCATCCGTTCCCGACGGTCTTATTTCTATAAATTTATCGGTAAATTTCAGATATGTTCCGTCGCCTGCAAATCTGATATCCTCTAAATTATCAAAATTTAACTGTTTAAACGTTGATTTCAAAATTGATTTTACCTGATTTAAAGATATTTTTCCGTCAGAATAAGCTAATGCCATGGCTAAATAGAATAAGTCATTTTTTGTTCTTTTTGCCTCGCCGTCTTTTTTTGCCTGTGTGAGCTTTTCAATATCAGGCTCGGATTCGTTATAATATGATATATCTTCCCTGACATCATACTTTGCAGTAATTTTATTATCCTTAAATACCTTATCAAGTGCTTCAGATAATGTTTTTTGTTCTTTTTCAAGTTTTACGGCAAGCGCAGAAGCTACAATAATTGCTTCTGAAGCGCTTTTTTCCCGCATTGCTATTGCAATTCTTCCTGCTTTGGATTTGATTAATTCTTCGCTTCCTATAATCATTCCGCCTGATTCTTCACCGCCGAACAGCAGTCTTGGATTTCTGCCTAAATTTACATCGTTTCCGAATACATCAGTTATGATTACATCTTTATCCGGATTATTAATAATCTGCTGTTCGGTTTTTTTCATAATATTTGCAATCTCTTTAAAACCTACCGGAACATTCACAACCTTTACGTTATTATAATCTGCCCATTCATCCCAGGATTTTGCGCTTGCAGTCGTCTTTATTATAAATCTCGGATGATTTTTCCATACGGAAGATAGTTTCAGCTGTTCCGCCCAAAAATCCATTATAAGTAAAAAAGACTGATTTGCGCTGTATATGCATAAGATTCTGTCATCATCAAGTTCAGCATAGCTTATGCCTGTTTTATTTATAAATTCAACCGATGATTTTTTTTCAATCTGGCATACGGTCAATCTGTCATGATCGGGGTCTGTAATAAAAACAACGGTTCCTGATGGATAATTTTTTAATTTTTCATTATATTTTAATGTATTTATAACGGGGAAATACTCATGCCCGTTTTTATCCTCAGCCGTAACCGTTGCATCAACCGAATAATCGTAGAAAACTTTATTGCCTTCAGGGTCGGTATCATATTTGCCTATTCCGTGAAAAAACGGATCTTCTCCGGCATTCATCCAATCAAACCTATTTTCAATCCCAAAATGAGCCAGAATTTTACTTAAAGTATTATATGCGCTTCCGCCGGCATTTTCTATAACTATTTTATTTTTTAAATTTCTTATTAAATCAAGATTTTCTTTATCTGCGACTCCGTTTTTTAAATATTCAATATATAAATCAATTCCGTTATTAATTGTTTTCATAAAACTTTCATTGATTTTTTCATCATCAGATTTTGCAATCTTTATATCATAACAGCCTTTTAAATTTACCTGTTCAAAAATTTCTTTGATTTTATTCACAAACTCCATTGATTCTTCCGGCAGATACTGGCTTCCTTGAGAATTTAAATCTTTTGTGGCATTTTTTACGCTTATGCCGTGGCTCGAGGTTATATATTCCCCGCCCGATAAATCCAGTTTAAACGTTAAAAACGAAGCAAGCCAAACGGGTATTGTTTCTCTTTTATATGCAGTCAAGGTTTCTATACCCTGCGCAGCCTGCACTCTTGCTATTAAATCCAAAAATTTATCCGAATTATACCTTACTTCCCGGCCTGCAAGTTTTATTAGCCTTCTGCCTTTGTATTTTTCTTTTGCGACAAGGGCTTTTGCATAAGTAGCGAGCATTATTCCCATTATATTTATCGGAAATCTGGCATCATAAGGATACAAAATATTCTGCGGTCCTCTTATACCCGCCGTTGATACGGCAGCTTCTTTTTCATAGTTTTTCAGCCAATTTTCAAGATTTAATCCTAAAGGATTGGTTTTTTCATCATAAGGTTTCAAATGCTCTTTTTTCAGAGTAAAAACAAATTCGTTTTTATTTTCCGTATCTATATATTTATTGTTTTTTATATAATCGGGGGTATTATTTTCCACCGATTTGTATAATTGCTGCTCCAATGTTTCCATAACTGCCCTCATAATTATTAATCCATTATAATACAAAATACAGATTTTAATTTCAAAATTTATAAGATTTTATTGTTTCAACCGCTCTTTTAGAAAGCATTTCTTTTTTCAGCTTTTTATTTTTTATTGTCTTTATATTAGTATCCGGTTCAGGCAATATGCCCCAGTTTGAATTTACCGGACGGAACGATTTATGCCCTTCAAATGCTATATAATGAGTCAATGCGCCGAGCATGGTTTCCTGGGGCAGTTCCGCTAATTTACTGCCTTTTATATAATTTACCGCATTTAGTCCTGCCAAAAGACCCGAAGCAACTGCTTCCGTATATCCTTCAGTCCCAGTTATCTGCCCTGCAAAAAATATATTTTGATTTTTTCTGCATTGCAAAGCCGGATTTAAAACTTTCGGACTGTTTATATATGTATTTCTGTGCATAACTCCGTATCTTGCAATATCCGCATTTTCCAGCCCCGGAATAGAACGGATAAGCTCTTTCTGCGCACTCCATTTTAAATTGGTTTGAAATCCCACAAGATTATATAAACTTCCGGCTTTATCATCCTGCCTTAACTGCACAACCGCATAATTTTCCCTTCCCGTTCTTTCATCAACAAGCCCTACGGGCTTTAGCGGTCCGAAACGCAGTGTATTAACTCCTCTTGAAGCAAGCACTTCGATAGGCAGGCAGGATTCAAAAAATTCTGCATCTTTTTCAAAGGTTTTTAATTCAATTTTCGGAGCATTTATTAAAATATTATAAAATTTTTCGTACTCGTCCTTATTCATGGGACAGTTTATATAATCCGCATGCCCTTTGTTATACCTGTTTAAATAAAAAGCCTTATTAAAATCTACAGAGTCTTTTTCCACAATAGGCGCCACTGCATCAAAAAAATAAAGATAATCTTCGCCCAAAAATTCTCGTATTTTTTCCGATAATGCCTCTGAAGTTAAAGGTCCCGAAGCTATTATCGAGGGTTTTTCAAAATCTATATCCCTGATTTCCTCCCTTATTACATTAATATTTTGAGCGGAATTTATTTTTTCGGTTACGGTTTTTGAAAAAAGTTCTCGGTCTACAGCTAAAGCTCCGCCTGCTTTAACTTGAGTTTCCAGTGCAATTTTCATTAATTCCGAGCCTAAAATCTGAATCTCGTGCTTTAATAAGCCTGAAGCATTTAAAATATCACTGCTCCCCAAGCTGTTTGAACAGACAAGCTCGGCGAATTTATCCGTTTTATGCGCTCCTGTCTGCTTTTTTGGACGCATTTCGTATAAATCAACCCCGATGCCGTGTTTTGCAATCTGAAGCGATGCTTCAGACCCCGCTAACCCCGCACCTATTACAGTTACTCTCTCCATTTTCTTTCCTAAATAATTCTTTATTTTTTCCCGTTAAATTATCTCATAAAATTTCTCAAATTTTAACTAATGATGTAAAATATAAATATGAATACACTTAAAATTTTATTATTTGATGAAGATAAGCTCACTCAGACAATTGTGGAAAGTTATTTAAAAGAACTGACTTTTGAATGCCCGCTTGAAAAATATAACGAATTTAATCCTGCTGTAATCAATGATTTTGACTGCTTCAAAGTTATTATCGTAAATATTAACAGCTTAAATACGGATTTAATCGAAAAAATTAATGTTTTGTCAAAGAATAAGCAGAATAAATTTGTAATAATTTCAAGCATTGACTCAACCGACTTGCAGGTAAGAGCTTTAAGGGCGGGCTGTGCGGACTTTTTAATCAAACCGATTGTCAAACCGGATTTTATATATTCAATTCAAACTCTTTATAACCGGAATTTCAGACCTTTTAATCCGAGTCCGGACTGCCGGATATTCACTGCAGTATCTTTTGAAGAACAGACAGGAAAAACATTTTTCTTAACAAACCTCGCAGAGGCTTTATCTTTGCATGAAAAAACTCTGCTGATTGACTGCAATGCCGAAAGCAATACTTCCTTATATATCAAAAATTCACTGCTTAACAGCTCTGATTTTCAAATAAATATTAAACAATACAAAAAATCAAATTTATTTTTATATTATAATGCCAATTTTTCCGATATTGATTTTAAGGAATTAAAAAAATACTTCAGCTACATTCTGATTGATTATAATAAAATTATGAATAACGAAATGCTTTTTAAGAAATATACGGACAGAAACTTTATTCTCATAACACCCGAAAATACAAATATTTCCGAAAATAAAAAAATGCTCGGGCATATTTCTTCGCTGAATATAAATACGGATTTGATTATTAACAGATATAACAATAAATATATTTCATTTGTTGAAAATTTTCAAAATATTGCAGGGCAGGAGGCGGTTTTAAATATACCCCGCTCCGTTATTGCATTAAAGCAGTCCGAAACAGAGAGAAAACCTATTGTTGAACTCAATAATTTATCCGATGTTTCCAAATGCTTCATAAAACTGGCTCAGGATATCTTAAACGGAAAGTAAAAAATGAGTATAAAAGACGGACAAAAAAAAATTAATAAAGACGCCGGAATTATAAAGAAACAAAATAACATTTCTTTTGATAATGATATTGTTCATGATATTCTGTTTGAAAATATAAATAATTTCAATAATATAATTTTTATAACGGATAAATCCGCTGATAACGGGCAGATTGCGGAGTATTTTGAAAATTGCATAAAAAACACTCCTAAGATTACCGTTTCTGATGATGAAATTAATAATATTAAAAATAATACAGTTAATATTATTCCGGAAATTTCGGGAAAAAATTTAGTTAATATATCGGAGCAAATATTATACGGAACCAAATCATTTATTATCGGACTTCACTTAAACTCCTATAATAACGTTTTAGAAAAATTAAAAACAATTATAGCGCTTAATTCAAACCTGAATGATACTCATATTAATACAATTTTATCCGAAATTAATGCGGTTATTTTAAATATAAAATATGACGCCAGCAATAATTTATCGGTTTACAGCATTGATAAAATAAAATCAGACGGCTTAAGTTTACAATTAAAAAATCTATACACCTATTTTGAAGAAAAAAATATTAATCTCATTAATATTGAACCATCTGATAACCAAAAAAATCAAATTATACAGATGCAGTTGAATGACTCCGGCATTGAATTACAAAAATCTGATGAAGAAAGTAATAAAGATAACATTTTATCCGGTCCGCCGGAACAAAAAGAAATTCTATTATATTCTGATAACACCGAAACAAAAAATTCATTTGAAGAGCCTGTTTCAGCCAGACAGCCGGATAATACCGCAAACACGCAGGAAACCGGCCGGACAAAAAAAATTAACAAATACAAACTTCTAAAAGAAAAAATTAAAAACAGAAAAAAATCTTAAGCAATTTCTTTTCTGTTAGAAACCAGTTTCCAGCATGATTTCGGACATACAGATGCACATATTCCGCATCCGATACATTTTTCGGAAAGAGAAACATACAAATTTTCCTGGTTTAAAACGGCTTCTTGAGGACAGTTATTTATACAGAGCCTGCAATTTATACATTTTTCACCGTTCCACACGGGTATGCGTACACGCCCGTTACCCGTTGCAGGCACCGGATATACCCGCATGTCATCATCTATAAAATCACTGAAAATTCCGCCTTTAACCCAAACATTCTTTCTAAACTCCGAAACCGTCATCTTTGGATTTTTATGCCCCGGCGGAAAAGGAACTATCTTCTTCCAATTTTCCCATCGGATAAGTTTATTATACAGTTCTTTTTTATTTATTTCATCTAAAAAAACAGCTAATCCTTTTTCAAGAAAAGAAATATCATCCTTATCCGGTTCTTTAATATCAACGCAGTCTGCTATATCATTAACAGCGCCTCTTGCATAAATCGTGCCTCCGACCATTCCGACACAGGAGCGGTGGCCTAATACGGACGGCAAATCTTCGCATCCGATTCCGCATACAACGGCTATTCCCCCGCCCATAAACTCAAAGCTGAATGAACCGGTATTTTTTAATACCCAAAACTCGGGCATCTCAAATTTCGGGTCATGTTTCATTAATGCACCGCTTCGTGTACCTGTGCGTCCCGATACATATATTTTCCCGCCCGCAGCACAATGAGCCGCAGTATCACCGCAGTCGCCGTTTACAACTATTGTAGCGCCTGAATTAAGCCAGCCTACATCTGCGGGAGAAGAACCGTCTATAACAACTCTTGTTCCCGAAAGCGCCATTGCGCCTGCCCTCTGCCCCGGATTAGTTATATGAAACTCTAAGTTTTTTGAAGCATCCTTTGCCCAGCACGCAGCGCCTATATCATGCTGTCCGCATGCTTCAATATCAAAGGAAGTATATCCTTCTTCCAGCTTTGATGCAATTAATTGAAGAAGCTCCTGCGTAGACATCCTCTTATTATCAATTAATGTTTTTATTTTAACGGTTTCCATAACATATTCCTAACATACATATTGAATATCAAGCCTGTTTGCAACATGCTTATCTACGGTGATTAAAGCATCAGACCTGCCTATAGGCAGAGAGGAATTTCCAACGGGGCCCATTAATTTTTTAAGCTCTATATCGGTAGCCGTAAAATAATTAACAATATTTTGAGCTGCAGCATCTATATCAAGGCGCTTTGTAAGACAGACATCCTGAGTTGCAAGACCGGCAGGACACAGACCCGTATTGCAGGCATTACATTTACCCGTATCATTTCCGACACATCCGGCTGTTTCGAGAAGTAATCTTCCGGTAAATACACCGTTTGCTCCAAGACATATCAGTTTAAACGCATCTGCGGCAAAACTTCCCGACTGCCCTAAACCGCCTCCCGCAAACAGTGGTATTTCGCCCTGACGCCCCTGATGCACCGCAGCCAGATAACAATCCCTCAGCTTAGAAGTTATTGTATGCCCCGTATGATTTAACGAAATCTCGTGCGCTGCGCCCGTGCCTCCGGCTAAGCCGTCTAAGAAAAAGCCTCCCACTATATTATAAGGATCTCTTAAAAGATTATTATATACAGATACGCTCGTTACGGAAGCAGCAACCTTTATGGCTACAGGCACTCTGAAGTTAAATGCCGCATTCATTGAAAGAAACATTTTCTGCACGCTTTCTTCAATCGAATACAAGCCCTGATGAGTCGGAGGACTTAATAAATCGGCTTTAGGCACTCCTCTTATTTCCTGTACATATTTAGCGACCTTATTTGCCATTAACAGCCCCCCGTCGCCCGGTTTTGCACCTTGTCCTATTTTTATGAGGATTCCGGCGGGATCTTCTACCATTTCGGGCATTGCCTGCAGTATTCTGTTCCAGCCGAAATGTCCGGAAGCTATCTGCAGTATCATATATTTTACGAATCGTGATTTTAACAGCTTAACGGGAATACCGCCTTCTCCGGTGCACATTCTGACGGGTATTTTCATAACTTCATTCAAATATGCAGCAGCAATCGCCATAGCCTCCCACATTCTCCATGATATTGCGCCTATAGACATATCGCCCATAATTACAGGATATATCCATCTGTTCGGCGGAAGCTGTTTTGACAGCATCAATTTACCGTTTTCGCAAAATAAATCCAGTTTATCGGCAGACAAAACACGGCCGAAAGGGGTCTTTAACTCAAATTTATGCCTTGCGGCATCTAATGAAGGATCTGTCATCTGGGAAATTCTTCCGACTTTTATTTTATCAAGCGTTCTGCCTTCCGTATTTAAGTTTGAGCGTCCGCCTTTTTTTAAAGAATCTGCTTTAGCGGCTCTATATCGGACAGAATATCTGTCATTAAAATTTCTTACGGCTTTTATCGCTCCGTTTGGACAAACCCTTGAACACATTCCGCATCCCCTGCAATGATGTTCAAAGTCAACTGCCTGCTTTATTACAAGAATTTTTTCAAATGACGGCTTATTAAGTCCGGCTGATATTTTCCGTCTTTTTTCCACAACGGGGCTTATTGCATTAAATGAACAGGAAGCACTGCATTTTCCGCACTGTATACATTTATTTTCGTCATATTCCACTATCCATGGCAAATCATCCAGATGTAATTGATTAATACTTACTGCCGGCATCGTTCCACCGTCAAATCATTCGTAACTACCACTGTTTCGCACTCATTAGGATATATATCCTTTTCAAAATCTCTGTCCGGTAGAATATCATTAATACCGGTAACTTCGGAGGTCATTATTACCGTTTCTTCCGTCTGTCCGATAACAACAGGGCGGAGTTTTTTTGAATCGCATACGCATAACATTTCTCCGTCGGGAAGCACTCCGAATATAGTGTTAGGTCCGTTTATCTCTAAATGTGATAATGAAGCCTTTATCCTTAAAAGTACATCTCTGTCCGGTCTTTTCTCTATTTCCTCGTATGAAAGCGGGGTAATAGTATGTTTGTAATACTGTACAGGCCATTTTAAAATCCTGTTTATATAGTGGAGTGTATATAAAAAACACTGCGAATCCGATTCAAAGCCAATATAGCCCTTATATAAAGCCTTTTGATAGTCCCTGTTTTTTTCAAAAAAAGTATTTTCACCGTTTGCAAGCACTGTATAGCCGTCTAAGAAAAAAGGATGCGCCGCATAACGGACTATATCATAATTTGTATTCTGCCTGCACTGTGCGGTTATAATTTTTGAACATAAATCATTATTTTCTTCCCATAATCCGAAATAAGTTCCTATATCTCTGGGGCTTCCTATTTCTTTTAATGTCAGAATATCAGGCCAGAACGAATAAATATATCCTGCATTATCTTTTTCAAGCTCGCTTCTTAAAAGAAGCGATGCATTTGTTAAAAGTTCTTCTTTTTCTTCTTTAGTCGCATATTTATGACTTTTCGGATACTGAAATGTTTCAAACACATAATTCGGCATAGGTTCAATTTTCAAGCCTTTTTGATGATTTATCTCAGGCGACCACTGCAGAACTCTTGTAAACCCCATATTATTTAAAATATCCTCAGCCCGTCTTGTTCCTTCAACGGTAGCTGCCATTGATAATATAGGCAGATCCTTATGAGCGCCGAATATTCCTCCCAAATCCTGCATAACAAAAGCAAAACCCGAATTATCATGTCCTTTCTGCTGTGAACGCATAAGTTTTAATGCAACTGACGGATGTAAATATTTTCTTGATTTTATTGCACCGATTCTACACATACACTATATTTTATGTTTCATTACATCCGATTGTCAAGCATTAAACATCATTTTAAAAACATTGAGGCTGTCTCATAAAAAATATGAATTTTGATTGGATTATCTAATAATTTCTTAACTATTCTTAATATTCTCATATTTATTTGATTTTTGCAATATCTTTAAAGAAAAATTATAATAATTATTATATTTCTATTATTCCTCTGTAAGAATAATCCGCCCTGCCCGACATAAATACATCATAATCCGTGTCATTTTTATTTCCCTGCCATTCAATATAAAGACTGCCTCCCGGAAGATTAACTTTTACATTATCATTGCATAAGCAATTTAATTTAGAGGCTACAACCCCCGCACAGGCTCCCGTTCCGCATGCAGATGTAATTCCGCACCCGCGCTCCCAGACATCAAGATTTATTTCATTTTCAGATAAGACTTTAACAAATTCAACATTTGTTTTTTCCGGAAATAAACGGTGATGCTCTATATCATGCCCGTACTTCAGTGCAAATGACTTTGTATCATTGTCTACAAATATTACACAGTGAGGATTTCCCATACTCACGGCAGCCGCAATAAATACGGCATCGGGAAGATTTATTTTAAAATTCAAATTATTCCGGACATTTACGGGAATTTTTTCAGGCGCTAATACAGGCTTTGACATATTAACCCTTACATTTCCGTCGTTTAGTATTTTTGGAATTATTGTTCCGGCTTTTGTTTTAACGGAAAATTCTTTTTTATTAACATATCCTTTATCATAGACATATTTAGCAAAACACCTCATGCCGTTACCGCACATCTGGGCGGAAGAACCGTCGGAATTACGGAATATCCAGCCTATATCCGTATCATAAGTATTATTGTCTATAATAATAAGACCGTCGGCGCCGATTCCAAAATGTCTGTCGCACAGCTCTACAGCCAATTTTTCAGGACTTTTATTCGTTTTTTGATATTCCTGATAATCTAGTATAATAAAATCATTTCCTAAACCCTGCATTTTGGTAAATTGTATCGGATCAGACATTTATTTTCTTCTCCCTGCATCATTATATCGGACTACCGGCTTGTAATTTCCGGATGTTTTTATACTCCGGATGGCTGTACTGTGTGTTTTTTTCTCTTTAACTTTATTAACTTTATCATAAGATTTATTAAACGTCCTCGTAACCAGAGCATCTATATATACATCATTTAAATGCGCATAATCAAAAATTACAGCGCCCTGCGTTTTAAACTCTCTGGTTCTTTGAATCTGCATAAGCAGTTCGTCAAACGTTCCTCCCATAAATGTTACAAATAATCCTGGGTATAATTTTATATTCGAACCGGTATTCTTAACAACATCCTTTAACAGCAGGACAGCCGTATTTTGATCGCCCGTCAAAAGCAAAGGGGTTAAGCCGTCCACATAGTTATTCTGCGCCCAGTAGCGCCAATTCTGCATTTTTGTTGATTTGCATTTTTTTAAATCCGGAAATATTACTGCCGTAAGCATAATATTATACGGCTTTACAAGCTCTTTTACGTCATGCACGAACGATGAAACTTTATCCTGTCTGTATAATGCCCACATATCCCATTCCGGAGTTCCATACTTTATGTCTATCGGATCGATGCCGTAAATATAGCCGAATTCGTTTCTCGCAAATTGAGTATAACCCCAGTTTGAAGCAATATAATTTGAATATGAAGCATCAACCGTCTGCGGGTATCTGATATAATCTAAGTTTATGCCGTCCGGTTTATATTTTTCCACTATTTCGGATAAAATCCCGAGCAGATACTCTCTAACCTGCGGATTTGCAGGGTCAAGAAAATATCCGTTATGCTCGGATAATGAAGGAACAGGCACTTCCGAATCAAATGCCGAGTATCTTTTATTTGACCACATCGGATATACGCTTAAAACATGATTAGGCGTCATTTGAGGATTATCATTTCCTACATAAAAAGTTTCAAACCATATATGAACCTTTATATTCCTTTTATGTGCTTCTTCAATCCAGACTTCTAAAGGGTCAAAGCCCGCAAATTCGCTGCGCTGCCATATAACGCCGTAATTTCTCATATATTTGCTGGGATATATGGTTTTTCCATGAAAATATGTTTCAAGAAAAATATCGGTAATACCGGAAGAACTTATTCTGTCCAGTGTTTTTCTTATATCGACCGGATTCGTTTCCACAGGGCGTATCCACACGCCTTTTAATTCGTCGTTATAGTACGGTATAGCATTTTTTATTGCATTATCCAATGAACTCATTGCCTCGGTTATATATTCCTGCGTCTTTGCGGGCTTTTTTTCCGCTTTTCTTAAATAATCCTTTGATTCTTCCAAACTCTGGCTTGCTTTTTTATCATTGTACAGTATATCCGTATCTTTATAATACTGAAGCAGTCCATTAACTTGTTTGAGTTTTTCTTTTGCAGCATATACAAGACTTTCAGGCGTCAAAAATACCTTTATTGCTCCGTTTATATAATCAATGTAGACTTTAGAACCCACTTGAATATTCTTATTAATCCATGTTTTAGATTTTCCATGCCCTGAAATTACAAAACCGTTCGGCGGAATAACAGAATCCGCCCCGTTTAATCTCACAACCATATTATTTTCAACAACAGCTTCCGTCCCAAACTCATTTGTACCCGTTCTTAAACCATAAGCGGGAGTATAAATAACCAGCTGGTTAGGACCTCTTAATCCGGGATAATAAGAAACACTGTCGCTTTGTTTTACCGGATCTATCGCATTAACTGATTTATAATCTTCATGATATACTGTCTTTTCAGGGAAAGTCATACCGTTTTTTAAAGAATATAAGCCGTAATTTATGACTTTTTCATTCAATTCCAGCGCTAAGCCGGGTTTCACTTCAATTTTAGGAACTCTTGCTCCGGAAGAACCGTTTTGAGGCATAAGGACAGCAGTATCATCAGCCGACCCCCGGACGGCCGATAATATAAAAACCGCTAAAATTATTAATACATTCCGCATATCTATATGATAGTAAAAAACAATGAATTTGTTAATAGCAAAATATAAGATAATTAAAAAATTATTAAATTATAACAGCCCTTTACTTTTTTATATTATTATAAGAGTAAGGAGATTAATACTGCAATGGAATATAAAGACTATTATAAAATTCTGGGGGTTGAAAGAGATGCAACCGAAGCAAAAATTAAATCAGCTTACAGAAAATTAGCAAGACAATATCATCCTGATGTTAATAAATCTCCGGATGCAGTAAATAAATTTAAAGATATTAACGAAGCCTATGAAGTTTTATCAGACAAAGAAAAGAAAAGCAGATATGACAGTTTAGGTGCAGATTGGAAGCAGGGGGCGGACTTTACACCGCCTCCGGGGTTTGAAAATTTCGGATTTAACAATGCCGGCGGGTTCAGCCGGAGTTTTTCCGATATGGGGAATTTTTCGGATTTCTTCAGCTTTTTTTTCAGCGATTTAATGAACAGTGAGGCAAAAACCCGCCAAAAGTCTGCAAGAGGCAGAACATCTTTTTCTTATGATGATTTTAATGCTTCATCCCGTCCGCAAAGAAACTGCAAAGGGGAAAATTGTCATGCTTCATCTGTTTCTGAAACCGAAAACCTTGATATAACACAGGATTTAAATATTACCGCAAAAGACCTCATGAGTGATAAACCCGTATGCGTTAAGATGAAAACCGTAGAAAAATGCGTGAAATGCACAGGAGCGGGCAGTATCTGCGCTGAATGCGGAGGAACCGGAATAGTAAGCAAAACAAGAACTCTTACCGTAAAAATTCCAAAAGGCGTAAAAGAAAGCCAAAAAATAAGGCTGAAAGGCGAAGGCAGGACGGATAATTACGGCAGAAAAGGCGATTTGTATTTTATTATAAAATTTAAAGATAATGAATATCAGATAAATGGAGAAGATATTTCTAAAACAATCGAGATAACGCCGGCAGAAGCGGTGCTGGGCTGTAAAAAAGACATTTCCACCCTCCATGGTATAATTTCAATAAAAATACCGCCTGAAACAAGATACGGGAAAACTTTAAGATTAAAAGATTTAGGACTTCCCAAAAAAACTCAGGGGTTTGGAAATCTCAATATTAAAATTGCAATTAATATACCAAAAACAGTTTCAGCTAAACAAAAAGAACTGTACAAAAAACTTTTGGAAATTGAATAGCACTGCTTTTATCAAATTTAATTGGCGGATTAGCCCGAAAACTGCGCCAAAAAGGCATAAAGCCCGCTGAATTTATAATGTTCTCCGGATAAAAATTGAGCCAAATTTAAGGCGGGTATGATGCTTTATCCGGCTTAAAGTTTAAATATTCCTGCACTTTTTATCGTATGCAGAAAAGGGGAGGGGATAGAAAAAAACAGCGCCGGCATGAAATAAGGATAAAAACCGTAAATAATTTTGTGCAGACCTCCAAAAAGAAGTAAATTAAGTATATTTTCCTCCGGTCATTGCATTTTATTTATCCCCCCGCCATTGCGAACGAAGTGAAGCAATCCGGTTTTTTCTTCCGGATTGCTCCGCCGGTTCATTCCCAGCAATAACGAAAAAATTAGAACTGCTATCAATGATGACTCGCTCCGCTCTGCGCAATTCCGCCCTCTTGGAATTGCTGTCCGCACAAGCCCTGCAACCTCACTTCAAAAACCTGTCGGTTTTTTGCGTTCGGTCGGCTTGTTGCTCCCTCGAGTTCGCTCGCTTCGCTCGGCTCCACTCTGCGCAATTCCGCCTCTTGGAATTGCTTAACCGCTAGCAGGTTAGGACTTTGTTACAGAATTACTTTATCAAGTAATTCTTCCACTCCGCC
>CAZBFV010000021.1:0-34062 GCA_964491345.1 uncultured Muribaculaceae bacterium | reverse complement strand
TATATGTTTTCTGATTTTTTATTTTTATCTGCACATAACCCCGATAAGCGGAATTCTGTACGGACGAAGTCCGGTTAGCGAGAAATGAAGCGACGACAGATGAAATCGAAGGAGCGGCAATTTCGAGCGAAAAGAATTCCAAGACAGCGGAATTTTAAATGATTTTATCTTTTCTGATTGTTCGGCATTTATAAGGTTTTCCGGCATATCCTGCAAATTTGCAAAATTATTTCGGGGTTTATTATATTTTATTTTATTTGATTTTTTATTTTTTTTAAATTTTTCGGCAGGTGCAGACTTCGGTTTTTTGTCTGATATAAGTAATTCAGCGTCATAATTAAGTTTTAAAATGCTTTTTGGCGCACCTTGAGTATATACGCTGAAACTTATTGCGGTTTCAAATGAACGTTTTAAGCACTCTAAAGCCGTCAGCGCCTGCCTGCCAGTATTTATCGAGTGAACGGTTTTATTCCCGTTTTATTTTAAAAAATATAAATCATTAATAAACTCTTTTTCTTAAATACTGCCTTGAGATTTATTCTTGAGCATTGCAAGCATATCATCAAAAGCCCCTGTCTGTCTGCCGTTTTCCTGCAAAATTGTCCTGCAGACCTGTTCGCCGAAGCGTCTTGTCTGAACTATACACTGCTCAAAATATTCATCTTTATACAATTTTTCCGCTTCGGTGATAATGTTGTAAAGACTGTTATTAATTTTTTTCAGAAATTCAAAATTTGTATTCATATTGTATTATAATAACACATATAGACTGCTTTGCGTATCATAACAAGATTGGAGTTAAATATGAATATCAAACAAACTTCGGCATCAGATTTAAAATCCGTTAATTTTCAGGCAAAAACAGTAATTAATGCGCCTGATGAAATGCTTAGCAAAGAAGACAAGGCTTATTTTCAAAATTTAGGCAGAAAGCTGGGAACAAACAGAGATACTATAGAAATAACAATAGGAAAAATAAAACCGGATTTATTTGACGAAAATACGGAACAATATCTTTTTATGCAGGAAGTTTCGATAAAAGATAATAATTCGGCGGTTGATACCAAGTCAGCAGAATTTGTTCCTTATATAAAAAATGGGGAAAAAAATGAGCAGATAAGTCCAAAGATATGTATGGAAAAGGCTTTTGAACACATTACAAAGATGTTCCGGCAATAATTGCATTCGTTATATTTATGTTTGAAAATCCCTACAAATGGAGTAGAGTTTTTTTATTAATTTATGTTATAAAAAAATTATAGTTTAATAAAGGGACAATAGTAATGAGCAGTTGGAAAGACAATTTTAAAAGAAATCTGATTATTAAGTATGCAGAAACAAAAATGAACGGATACTGCAGGCATTTATCCAAGTCAATACCTTGGATTCAAAGAAAAAGCATGGCAAATACTATCGAAGCTCATTGCAGAGTTCTTCTTCATGCACTGCTCAGCAAAAATGAAAAACAGTCTTTCAGACAAAATAAATTCATTGTTGATTCTATCTTTGAATATACGTTAGGCAAAAGTGAAAATTTGCTGAAAACTAATAAGCATACTAAAGATATTAAAACATATATGCAGTTAAATTCTTTTATTGTATTTGATGAAATATCAAAAGGGCTTGCTTCAAATAAGAATAAAAAAGCTATCAAATTTAATATAGAAAAGCAGTTATCCGATATTCAGGAAGAAATTGATGCTAAAAAGAGCGTAAGAAAAATTTTGGAAGAAAAAATATCAGTATAGATAAAATATAATAAAAAGTGCGTATTTAGCAAGATTGGGATTTTCTGCATTTTTTGGATTTGAAAACTTTTTCATACCTGCCGGATGATAAGGAGGAAAAAAATATTCCGCCAGATTTGTTTCAGACATAATATATATAAAGCGAAAAAATTAAGACAGTTATATGCAAGTCTGCTGAAACTATAGGTATTGCAGTTTCAAACCGCTCCGCCGATGCCCGCTTTACGGAACTGCGCTTTGCTCCGTCCGCCAGAAATTCCGATGCTATTAATATTTAAACAATCTGCTTAATTTCTTTTTCTACCGACTCTAATACAGATATGAGATTTGTTTTATCCCTGCCGGCTCCTTGTGCAAAATGAGAGCGTCCTCCGCCTTTTCCGCCTGTTAAAACAGCCATATCGGAAACAATCTGACCCGCATTAACCCCTTTCTTTACAAATAAATCAGATACTTTAACAATATAAGATATTTTATCTCTGTCAACGGAAGCTAAAATAACAATACTTTCGCCTAATTTAGCTGAAAGTATTTCACAGCCGAGTTTTAACAGGCGCATAGGCAAAGCATCCGTTTGAGAAATAAACAGCTTCCCGCCGTTAATATCCTGTGCTTTTGAGATAAATGACTGGAATTTTGTTTTTACTTGTTCTGATTTTAATGTTTCAATTTCTGTTTCTAAGACTTTGTTTTCATTAACAAGTTTAGATACTCTCTGACTCAGCTCATTAACAGGAATTTTAAACAAATGCGCAAGTTCATCGGCAATAAGCGCCTTTTCCGATAAAAATTTAACGGCGGTATCCGAACAAACAGCTTCAATTCTTCTTGTTCCGGCAGAAACAGCTGTTTCGGAAACAATTTTTGAAAGCCTTATATCTCCCGTCGATTTTACGTGTGTACCGCCGCATAACTCGGCTGATATGTTTCCAAACCTTACAACTCTGACCTCATCATCATATTTTTCTCCGAATAATGCCATAGCGCCTGATTTTTTAGCCATTTCAATATTCATAATTTCGGTATTCTGTTTAATATTTTGTCTAATCCACTCATTAACAATATTTTCGACGGCTTGAATTTCATCTTTTGTCATAGCACGGGGATATGTAAAATCAAAACGAGTTCTGTCCGCTTCAACAAAAGAACCTGCCTGATGAACTTCATTTCCTAAAACTTTTCTTAATGCAGCCTGTATTAAATGAGCATTTGAATGGTGTATTGCAATATCCGCTCTCTTTTTAGAATCAATCCTCGCATTTACAATCATCCCGTTTTCTGCTTCACCGTTAATTATTTGCACCCGATGAACAAATAATTTATTTACTTTAAAAGTATTTAAAACTTCGGCTTTAAAATCACTGTTTTCAATTACGCCGGTATCGCCTGTCTGACCGCCGCATTCAGCGTAAAACGGAGTTTTATCAAGTATAATATCAATAAAATCACCTGCTTCTACCGATGCAACAATCTTAGCTTGAGTTTCAATGTTATCATAACCCGTAAACACAGTTGAACCAAACCTGTTTTCTATATTAACATAAACCAAATCGTCGGTTAAACTGATTTTATGAGCAGCCGCTTTTGCCTTTTCTTTCTGCTTTTTCATTTCTTCGTTGAAACCGTCAATGTCAACACTAACACTTTTTTCTGAAGCTATTTCAACGGTAAGCTCAAGCGGAAACCCAAATGTATCATACAGCTTGAATGCATTTTCCCCGTCTATGCGGGTTGAACTTGACATTATATCTTCAAGCAGTTTATAGCCCCTGTCAAGCGTAACTTTAAATTTTTCTTCCTCCTGTTTTATTATTGATTTAATTTTTTTTGAATTAGCTTTTAAATCAGGATATACATCTTCATACTGCTTAATAACAATATCAACAATTTCGCTTAAAAACGGAAGCTCCAGACCGAGAATTCTGCCATGCCTTAATGCGCGTCTTAAAATCATTCTCAAAACGTAGCTTCTTCCTTCGTTGCCGGGGGTAACTCCATCATTTATCATAAATGAAACGCATCTAGCGTGGTCTGTTATTATTCTTATGGAAACATCTGTTTTAGCATTTTGTTTATAAGGCACTTTTGCCATTTGAGATACTTTCTGCACTATGGGATATAATATATCGGTTTCAAAGGTTGACTCTTTGCCTTGCACAACCATTGCAATACGCTCCAGCCCCATCCCTGTATCCACATTTTTCTTCTCAAGAGGCGAAAAATTGCCTTCTTCATCCTGAAACAGCTCTGTAAATACAAGATTCCATATCTCGCACCACCGATTGCATTCGCAGACGGCAATCGAACAATTATCACCGCATTTTAAGTGTTCGCCTAAATCATAATGAATTTCACTGCATGGACCGCATGAACCTGTCAGCCCCGGAGGCCCCCAAAAATTATCTTTTTTCCCTTTTCTTATAACTCTTTCAGGCGGAATACCAACATCCTTTGTCCAAATATCATAAGCCTCGTCATCGGATTCATATACCGTAACCCAAAGCCTTGCGGGGTCTAATTTTAAATAATTCGTAACAAAATCCCAGCTCCAGGGAATAACTTCTTTTTTATAGTAATCTCCAAACGCAAAATTTCCGAGCATTTCAAAAAAAGTATGATGCCTTGGCGTGCGCCCGACATTTTCTATATCAGAATCCTTGCCTCCGGCTCTTGCGCATTTTTGGCATGATACCGCTCTCGGCGGATTAAAAGGCGGTTTTTCAAGTCCCAAATAATACGGCAGAAACTGGAGCATCCCCGCCGTCGTTAATAACACTGTAGGATTATCAGGCACTAAACCGGAACTCGGTACTTCCGCAGAATTATGCTTATCTCTGAAAAATTCAATAAATGCTTTCCTTATTTCATCAGCAGTGAATGGAACTGTCATTTTATATTCCTCTAATTTCCTGTCCGCTAATATTTTATAACAAAAATAACATGTATAAAAATTTATGCTTTATATAATTGAACAATTTTCTTTCTTTTCATCTTTTTTTCCTCCCCGCTCCTTTCCATCCTCAAAAAAACATCAGCTGTACTTTTTATTTCCCCCGTTTTTTTATCAATCCTTGCTAAAAACTCTTGGCATTGATATTTTGTTTAAATATCTGTTTCTCTGCATATAGCTAAATATCAACATCTTTCATCATAGATATTAATGTTTCAATTGTATTTTTCATGGTTACGCTGTCAGATGTTCTCTGCTGCAAAAATGCGTTTATTTGGGGCATTAATTCTATTGCTGTATCCAGCTTTGGATTAGAGCCGGCATTATACATACCGACATCAATTAAATCTTTATTTTCCCTGTACAAAGCCATTAATTTACGCATTTTATAAGCAGCCTGCTTATGCTCTTCTGTTACAATTTCGGTAAATAGACGGCTTACGCTTCCTAATACGTCTATGGCAGGATAATGATTCATCTCTGCAATTTTTCTCGACAAAAATATATGACCGTCAACAATGCCCCGCACAGTATCTACTACAGGGTCATTAATATCATCGCCTTCCATCAGAACCGTATATAATGCGGTAATTGACCCTGAATTACTGTTGCCTGTGCGTTCAAGCGCCTTTTGAAGCCATGAAAAAATAGAAGGAGGATAGCCCTTAATTGTCGGAGGCTCTCCGATTGAAAGCCCTACTTCTCTGCCCGCCATTGCGCACCTTGTTACGGTATCCGTCATTAAAAAGACCTTTTTCCCTAAATCACGGAAATATTCGCATACTGCAGTAGCGGACATTAAACACTTCTGCCTTATTAAAGGAGGCTGATCACCTGTAGAACAAACCAAAACGGATTTTTTCATACCGGCTTCGCCTAAAGAATTTTCAACAAACTCTTTTACCTCTCTGCCCCGTTCGCCTATTAAGGCTACTACGTTTACATCGGCATCTGAATTTCTTGCTATCATGCCGAGCATAGTGCTTTTACCCACGCCTGAACCGGCAAATAAACCCATTCTTTGCCCTGCCCCCAATGTAAGAAGAGAATCAATCGCCCTTACTCCTGTTGAAAATATTGTCTTTATTATGGGTCTGTCAAATGCTCCCGGAGGCGGATTATCTATACTGACACGCTTTGCCCCGCTTGTATCCATAGGTCTGCCGTCTATAGGCTCGCCTAACGGACTTATTAAACGTCCTAATAAAAAATCACCCACCGGAATACTTATTGATGTTCCCGTTGTTGTTACAAGACTCCCTTGTCCTATGCCTGCTCCGTCATACAATAAAAGAAGCTGAGCGCTTTCTCCTTTAAACGCAACAACTTCTGCCGGTTTTTTCTCGCCTTCATTTGTTTCTATAAAGCATAAATCGCCTATTTTAAGCCCCGGAAGCTTAACATCAACCGTAAGCCCCAGCAGCTTTGAAACACTCCCTTTATACGAATATAATTTTGTGGAATTTATTATTTCAAATGCCTGTTTTTTTACATATTCTATTGATTTTTCAGTACTTTGCTCCAGCATATCCTACTCAAAATTATAATTTACCGACTCGCCTATTGTATCAACAGCTTCTACCCTTATATCCGTTATAAGTTCCGAATAAGATATTACGACTATTGTAGGAATATGTCTTTCAAGCAGCTGGTACAACGGAAGCCTTATCCTTGGCGAACATAATATTACAGGCTGCACGTTTATATTTTGGTGCGCCCTTATTAATGTTGAAGCGGCAGATTCTATCAATTCCTGCACCTGCAGCGGATTTAACAAAAACATTGTTCCAAGCTCCGTACGCTGACAGCTGTCATCAAGAGTTTTTTCCCATGCAGGCGATAATGTCAACGCATATAATATTTTATCTTTCGTACAGTTTGCAAGACATATTTGCCTGCCCAGCGCTGCTCTTAACCTTTCCGATAAAATATCAGGTTCTTTTGAAAATCTTGCATAATCGCACAATCTTTCAAAAATATATATAATATCCTTTATTGATACCTTTTCTCTTATTAAATTTACAAATATCTTTCTTAAATCGCTTGTTGAAATTATCGTCGGAACTAAATCGTTTACAAGCGTCGGGTCCTGACCTTTTACAAGTTCCATTAATTTTATTACATCTGTTTTTGTCATAATTTCATCTACATATTTTCTTACACAGTCCTGCAGATGTGTAATTATTACATCTACGGAATCTACTGCAGTTACATCCGTATATCGTTTTAAATACTCGGTATCCATCCAGTATGCCTGGGTTTGATATGTAGGGTCAAGTCCGATTATAGCTTCTTTTGGAACTTCTCTGCCTGTTGCATCCCACTGATCGGCTATTACCATACTTTTCTTAGGATATACAGTCCCAACTGCAACCGTATTGCCTCTTACGGATATCATGTATTCATTTGCACCTATTGCGGATGAGTCCATTATTCTAATATTCGGTATAATATAGCCTAATTCATCGGTAACACGTTGCCTTAATGCCGCAATTTTAGGAAGCAGTAGACCGTCTTGTTCCGGATCGGCTATTACCAAAAGCCCTGAGCCTACCTGCAGATTTAATACATCAACGCCTAATCTTTCATACATTCTGTTAGGGTTAGTCAAGTCGCTCATACTCTTTTTTACGGCATCCAGCTGCCCCATTTGGGATTGTACATCTTTATTAACCGATACAATTAAATATGCAGCAGTTATTAAAAGCGCATATACGGTAAATGTATACCATGGAAGCCCCGTAACAAAACTTGTAAGAGCTATTATTACCAAAAATACCACTGTAAATATCAGGCTGGAAGGCTTGCTTAATATCTGGCTCGCCAAATCACTGCCTAATGACCCGCCCGATGCCGTTGAACGTGTCATTATAATACCTGCTGAAACTGCCATTAATAATGACGGAAGCTGAGAGGATAATCCGTCGCCTACGGTTAACACCGTATATTTCTGCACGGCTTCTGCCGGCTGCAGCCCGTTCATCAGCACCCCTACGCATAAACCGCCGACAATATTTATTATAACAATGATGATGCCTGCCATTGTATCACCTTTTACAAACTTCATAGCACCATCCATAGAACCGTATAAGTTTGATTCCCGCTGCAAGTCTTCTCTCCGCTTAACAGCTTCTTCCGGAGATATAAGCCCCGCATTAAAATCGGCATCAATTGTCATTTGTTTTCCGGGCATAGCATCTAATGCAAATCTTGCAGAAACTTCGGCTATACGCTCCGAACCTTTTGTTATTACCATAAATTGTACAATTGTAATTATTATAAATATTACAAAGCCGACTACAAGATTTCCGCCCGTTACAAAATTCCCGAACGCATCAATAACTTCGCCCGCATTGCCTGTTGCAAGAATTAATCTTGTCGAAGCAATTGATAATACCAGACGAAACATTGTTCCTATAAGTATTATTGAAGGAAATGATGCTAACTCCAGCGGTTTTTGTATATATAATGAAATCATTACAAGCAGAATTCCAAGCGTTATATTAAAACTTATTGCAAAGTTTACAATCCACGTCGGCAATTCGCATATCAACAGCACAATAAGCACTATTACAAATACTGCCAATAAAATTTCGCTTCCCATTGATGACGGAGCCTGCTGCTGCGGAGGCATTATTCTTTAACCTCCTTTCCGGCACATAATGCTTTTTCCATTATTGCCATTTGTGTTGATATTGTTGCATCTATTATACCGTTTGAAGTTTCGACGATTACACCGCCTTCTTTTATATTTTTATCCGGAAGAACGGATATTGCAGCTTCAAATCCGCCTGCCGTAAATATTTCAGGTAATTTATTTTTTACAATTTCTACATCCTGAGGCATAACTTTTAATATTATTTTATTTTCCGTCTTATTTACTTCTTCCACCGCACTTTTTATCATTTGTATTACTGCCGTTTTATCGGTTTCTATTTCTCTGTTAAGAATTTTCTTTGCTATTTCTGCCGAAATATCATAAATACATTCCGACACTTTATCAAACATTAAGTCTTTATAACCGTAAAATTCCGCAAATTTACCCCTAAGCTGTTCTATATCCTGCTCAGCCTGCGTTATTCCCTCTTTGTATCCGTCAAGTTTTGCCTGTTCTTTTATAGCTTTGGCATCTTCCTGCGCTCTTGAAATTATATTTCTGTCCTGCATTCTTCTATAGCCGCATCGTCTTGAGCCGTTCCGTCTTTCTTCCCTCTGAGCGAATTTTATATTTTCAATCGATAAATCAAAATCATCATCTGTAATTTTTTTTTCCGGAATGTTATTTTCCGGCGGTTTTATCTGTTCAGTTTTTTCATCCGGTTTTTCTTTT
This sequence comes from uncultured Muribaculaceae bacterium, assembly GCA_964491345.1. Classification (GTDB taxonomy): domain Bacteria; phylum Cyanobacteriota; class Vampirovibrionia; order Gastranaerophilales; family Gastranaerophilaceae; genus Avigastranaerophilus. The sequence goes on along the minus strand of CAZBFV010000021.1, from coordinate 25,034 downwards.
TGAAGATTTATATCCTCCTTCTGTTTTTTACTTTGAGCATCAGATTCCGCTTCGGTTTTAATGCCGGAGGGCTGAACTTCTTTTTTTGAAAGTTCTTCTTCATTCTGCTTAGATGATATGGTATATTTTCTTTTAATCAGCATTAATTTTTTCTTCTATGATTGATACAAGCGACTTTATAACCGGAGGCGAAAACACTTCTTCTGCAGGAAATTCCGCATCTAATATGAAATCTTTTACGGCTTCTCTTTCTTTTAAAGCTATTCTGCTTAATTTATCGGGCTGCGTGCTTTGCAAGAGCTTATAGTACTTTTTTAAAAGCCTTGCTGTATTTATTTCATCAGACGGAGGCAGAATTGCTTTTATTTCGTTAAGTGTCTTTATTATTATGCTATGATCGATTTTATTCTCTAAGTTACTCATTTTCATATAGTTTAATACATGCATTACATCAGTTTTCGATAAAGAATCAAGTATCTGATTTGCTCTTTCCTGCGGAATATTTTTTAATACAATGGCCAATGATGCGAGTTTTAATACCTTTTTGTCTGCCGGCATTGAATTTGAAACCTGATTACTTATATTGTTAAGGCTTTCTTCATCCGCTGCTTTTTGTATCATATTTTCCATATTTGATGCATTTAATGCCAGCTTATACTGTTCATCGGTTAAAACTCCTTTTTTTACAAGTTTTGCAAGTTCTTCCTGATATACTTTTTTTACCTTTTCTTCCACTAAAGATATTAATGCTTCATCAGGCATTTTCTTAATTATCGCTAATTTTGCGGTATTAAATATATTAGCGGCAAGAATTTGCAAAATAGCATCTCTGTTGGGCGGAGGAATTTTTCCCGTTATCAAATCTATGGATTTATGAAATGTCCATTCGCCTATAAATTGAGTTACAATACTTGCCTGATCCGATGTAAATTTTATCTGAGAATCGTTATATAATGCTTCTCCGGACATATAGCAGAATTTACGGACGGTTTCAAATATATATTTTTTATCGGCTTCGGTCAATGATGACGGTGCAGCGCTCGTTTCCGGCCGAATTAAAAACTCTTGAGCCTGCTTTGCTAAATTATTCGCAAATCCTTTATAATCAAAACCTTCTATCGGCATATTCCACCTTTTATGTTCTTTCTATCCAGCTTTTTAATTCCTGTATTGCCTTTTCATTGCTGTTCTGCGCTAAATCTGATGATACTTCTTCAATAACATCTTCAAGCGATATATCCGTTTCTTTCTTCTTCTCTATTTGCAGTTGTTTCTGCTGTTCTATTAATTCCTGAGTCAATATAGTCTGCTTTTCTATGAGTTCCGCAGCCTTTAAATTAACATCCACAATCTGTTTTTCCTGTTCTTTTGTTTTTTCCTGCAGTTTATTTAATTCACTCTGCTGTTCTGTTGCGGTTGCCTGAAGTTTCTTATTTACAAATATAAAGCCTATGATTAAACCTGCCGTGATTAATATCAATGCAAGCCACCACGGATTGCCGGAAGATTCCGGCACAGGCAGATTAACGGGTCTGTCAGATGCTAAATAAGGATCTATTGACTCTGCATAGGCTATTGAAACATCTTCCGGCTGGACTTTAGGCGACGCCGCCCTTGCTATCTGTGCTTTTAGTTCATCCTCAGTCATATTAGCAGGCATAGCATCGGCATTCATAGTCACCGCTACCGATATTTTTTCTATTATTCCCGATTTATATACCGAATTTTCCCACGTCTTGCCCACTCCGTTTGTAACTTCCGAGGCAGTCCTGTTATAATTTTTGCTTTGGGTTGACGAGGAGGAAGAATTTTGTAATCCGTTCGGCAAATATACACTTACGGCATCCGACCCTTTATTTGTATCTTCCGCATTATCGCCTAAACCTTCTTCAAATTTCTGAACGGTTACGGGAGTCGTATTTTCAGGGTCATAAGCAATACTTGTTTTTTCTTTCGGAATCTGATTTAAAAATGTACTTACGGTTACAACATAGTTGCCACGCCCCAGCAACATATCCAATTGGGCAGATACCTTATTCTGCATATATCTGTCATTTTCCTGAATCTTAGATATTTGGTCGTCTATGGATTTTACAAGACTGTTATACACATTACCGTTTGAATCTGTTATTGATATATTTTCCGCCGATAAATCAGCAACGCTGCCTATTAATAAACTTTTAACCGCTTTTATTGTAGAATCGTCTATTCTTACTCCGCTTTGAACGGTAAGCATAACCGTTGCGCTTATCGGTTTTTTATCTGCTTTAAACATCGAATTTTCGGGTATTGAAACCAGTACGGAAGCATTATCTATATTAGGCATTAATCTTATCAGGCGGGACAGCTCGCCGTTTACGGCACGGGCAAGTTTTATTCTTTTATCTTCCCTTGTTGATGTAAAATCACTTTTATCAAATATTTCAAGCCCTATATTTTGGTCTATCAAACCGCTTTTTACAAGTATTAACAGAGTTGCATCCCTCTGGGAATTTGTATATTTCCCGCCTTCCAATAATACCGTATATTTCGAACCGTCTGCTACTCTCTTTGCGGTTATCCCGTTCCTTGCCAAAAGACTTTGTATCTCTATCGCTTTGCCTGCACTATCCGTTGTTACGATTTCAAACGGCTCTTTTTCAATTTTATCGGCTATTTTGCCCGCACCGTCAGATTTTCCTCCTGATACAGCCATGCAGATAACAACTATAATTATAACCAGTAAAAGCGCTGCTCCGCCTATTACCGAGTATAGTACAGTTTTATTTTGCAACAGCTTTTTTATATCCATAAAGACCCTAATCTTTTATACAAATTATCTATCCGATATTATACTATTTTTTTTCACATTAGGTAACTTCTTAATACTTATTTTTATTTAAAAATCAAACTCTATATTGAAATATTCATTACGGAATTATATGCGGTTATAACTTTTGAGGTTACCTGAGTCGCAAGAGTAATGCCAAGTTCAGCCTTAGCTACCGCCGTCATTACATCATGTATATCAACATCCGATGAACCTGTCATTTGTTCGGCAAGCAATTTATCAGGCTGTTCTAATTCCGTATTAAGACTGCTTACCATGCCTGATAATACGCTTTTAAAACTTGGAGCTTCATTGCTGTTTACACCAAAACCTTTTTGTGAAAATTCATCCGCAGGCATTGCCGGCTGAAGATTTGAAAAAATATTGATATTTGGTACTATTCTGTTTTCTATCATTTATATGCCTTTCTTTATAAGTAGTCAGCTATTATGCTTTTTACATAAGCCTGTGTTTCACGAAAAGGCGGTACGCCGTTATATTTATCCACGTTTTTCGGTCCCGCATTATATGCTGCCAAAGCGAGTATGATATTTCCGTTATATCTGTCCAGCATACTCTTTAAGTACCTGACTCCGCCGTCTATGTTCTGAACGGGATTATAAGGATCTGTAACTCCTAAAGCACTCGCAGTCGACGGCATTAACTGCATCAATCCCTGAGCGCCCGCTTTTGATTTTGCTCTTGGATTATACCCCGATTCTTGCTTTATTACTGCATGAACAAGTTTTTCGTCAATTCCGTGCCGCTTTGATATTTGGGAAATTAAATCTTTTATATGAGATTTTGAACTGCCGTCAGCTATGGGGTTATAAGAAATTTCAGGAATATCGCTTTTATCCGCATTTTTATGTCTTGCGGTTTTTCCTAATGTTAATGACCCAAACCTGACGGGAGCCGGTGATGAATTTGGCATATTAAACCTTGTATGAACGTCTAATGAAGAATTTAAGACATCTTCGAAAGTTCTAAACTCAGCACCTTCCGGTATTCCATCGGATGCTCCGGCATTCTGCACAAAACGGCTTAGCTGATTTACCCTTTGAACGGCGGCAGCCTGCCCCGATGAATTTAATAAATTTTGTATCATACCCGTAAACATTACACACTGCCCTCTGATATATCTTAGCTTCCTATTGCTGCTGCTTTATCCGCAAGTGATTTTGATATTGTTATAATAGCCAGACTCGCCTCATAGGCTCTTTGCGCCATTATTGCATCCGTCATTTCAACTAAAGGATCTACATTTGATGTTCTTATATATCCGTTTTTATCCGCATCAGGATGCCCAGGTTTATAAATTTTCTCGCCGGGCGTGGGATCTTCCACTACGCCGGCAAATGAAACGCTTCCAGCTGAATAAGGCATTGCACCTGCTCCAAATGCTTCTTCTTTCATTTGATTCATTACGCTTAAGAATGAACTCCTGTCCGTTGAAACAACAAGCGGTATCTTTCTCGCATAATTCGGAGTATCTAAATTCGCAATATTCTTTGAACTTATATCCAGCCTCATGCCATGTACTTTCAGGCCATCACAGCCTATTTTCATTGCACTGAATATTCCCATTATCCGTTACCTACATTTATTACCGATTTCATTTCCGTAATTAATGATGTCATCCGCCTTGCAGCCACCGTAAACAAAATTGAATTTTTCTGCATTTCGGAAAGTTCCGCAGCAGGATCTACTCTCCCGCCCGTCATTTCAACAGATACGGGCGAAGGTCCGATTTTTTGAGCCAGTTTTGTTTCTAAAGAATTTTCGCTTCCGGTCAAATACTGCGCAAATGAAACATCTTTTCTTTTATAATTCGGCGTATCCATATTCGCAAGGTTTGATGACAATGCTTTCTGCCTTTCGGCAATTAAGTCCAAAGCATATAATGTTTTTGTCATAGGATTATTTGATATTATCATCTATTCACCTCTTTATTGATTTAATTGTATTGTTTGAGAATACATTTCATTTACGGTTTTCATTACTTTAAAACTTGCAAGCATTGAAGCATTTAAACGCATTATCTGATTAACTTCATTCATCATATCTATGTTTGTCATCTCGATATTGCCCTGTTTAAACTTTTTATGGTCTTTTTGAAGCACGGGTTCGCCGGATTCCGCCGTTAAATAATACTTATTATTATCGGATTTTTTCAGCCCCTCCGGATTTCTGAAATTAACAAGGGGAATTGTGCCTAAATATTCTCTTTGAGTTCCGTCATTTGTAAATACTTCAACTCTGCCGTCTGATGAAATTGATAAATTTTCATAATTTACGGGAATTTGTATTCCGTCCCCTACCAAATATCCGTCATTTGTAATTAAATATCCGTCTTTATCAAGTTTTAAAGACCCTTCCCTTGTATATACAACATCTCCCGTCTTTGATGTTACCGGAATAAACCCCATTCCGTCTATTGCAACATCAAATTCTCGTTCAGTCCTCTGCAAAGCGCCCTGAGAATAATCCGTGCGCTCTATGCCGGTCAGATAGCCCTGTTCATCAAGCATTTGTTCAAACCGAACATTTTTATATCCGTATGTATTATAGTTTGAAACATTAGTGGATATATACCCCATCTTTTCAAACTGGAGCTCCGAATTTATGATACCTCTGTTAATTATGCCCTGTAATGTTGACATCTTCTGCCTTCCTAATTGCTTAAATATGAAATTGCTTTTTGCAGATTCGAGTTTTGAATTTTGTATAACTGGCTGTTTGCCTTAAATGTTTGTATATACGGCATTGCCTCCATAAACTCTGTCTGCAGGCTTACGTTTGAATATTCGCTGAAGCACTGCCTTACATTAGGCTCAAGCACCGCTGCGCCGTTCTGCGTAACTACGCTTATTGTACCTGCCGGTTCAAATTTCCTCGTTTTTTTATTAAAAACTTTTACTGCGCCGTCTAAATCAATCGTTATTTCATCGGTTTTTTCGGGAACCAAAGGAAGTACAAGCGGAGTTCCGGCTTTTGTTAATACTTTATTATCGTCCAGCGTAAGTATTTCGCCATCTTTTGTCATCTTAAAGCGACCGTCCCTGGTGAGCTTTATGCCATCTTTTGTCTGCACGCAAAAATACCCCTTTTCTGCAAGAGCAACATCAAGCGGATTTTCGGTATATACAAGCCTGCCTACGGTATCATCCGTTGTTGTTGATATTGCAGCTTCTCCGATATATTCTGCGAATGAAGATACTACAGGTATCTTTCTTTGGTAACCGACTTTATCAAAGCCTGTTACGTTTTCATTCGTTATTGCCATTAATTGAGTCTGCATTCTCATAGCACGAATATTCTGCACTATTCCTCTGCTGTCATAAAATACCGAGCCGTTTATCATACAATTACCCTTTTTATAATACCTTAATGATATTATATTAAAAGTCAAATGTACCCGTTTTTTTGATTGATATATATGATTTTATTTTTAATATTCTACATTAAGCGTATGATTTTTTGATTATACGGTTTTTTATGTGATATTATATATTTGAAAGTATTTAACTGCTTATTATTCATAAACAATTAAAACGGGGAATATGCTGTTAAAAAAATTAATACCGGTTATTTTATCATTGATAATATTTAATCCCGAAGCAGAAGCAATTAAAATAGGTCTGCAGACCAATGCTTCGGAAATCAGGGTGGCTTCATCGGTTTCTGCGCTTATATACGATTCGCTTAAATCCAAATTACTTTATGAAATAAGACCTATGCAGATATACTCATTCAAGCCTAAAGGCAATGAACTTGTGGTTGTTACAGATAAAAAAGATGTAAAATTAGGCACAAATCAGGTTATCATTAAAACAAAGACCCCGGGGTTTCTATGCACCAAAAGAGCATGGTATAGGGGAGATTTTATTATTACCAACTGGGGGGCAAATGCTACATTAATTAATGATTTGCCTTTAGAAGACTATCTTAAGGGGGTTGTTCCTTCTGAAATGCCGTCAAGATGGAACAATGAGGCGCTCAAAGCTCAGGCTATCGCTGCCAGAAGCTATGCGGTTGCTACAAAAAATGCAGGCAAACATGCTTCGCAGGGCTTTGATTTGGTTGATACAACCGCAGATCAGGCATACGGAGGAGCAAGCGCAGAAAAATCTTCCACAACAAAAGCTGTTGAAGATACCAAAGGAATTGTTCTTATTCAGGATAAAAGAGTGCTGCCAACATACTATCATGCAAGTTCAGGCGGGCAGACAAAAGTTTGGGATTCTGAAAGCTCTTTTCTGCAGTCCGTTCCGTCTTTTGATGCCGGAATGAGGAAAAACGGCCACGGCGTAGGCATGAGCCAGCATGGCGCCAACAATATGGCTGAACAGGGATATAATGCTTACCAAATTTTAAACTACTTCTACAAAGATTTTAAATTTGCAAAACTCAGCGATAAATGGGATATTTAGCCGGATTTCCGAAAATCCGCCATAACTGCGGATTCTAAACATTTTCGATTAACGAGTTATAAACTTTCAGGTACTCTTCAGCGCTTTTTGTCCATGAAAAATCGGCATTCATTGCATTTTTAATCATTTTATTCCATACGATTTTATTTTTATATGTTTCGACAGCATTTTTCAAGGCGCTCATCATTTCAAGCGCATCATAGTTAAAGAACTTAAAGCCTGTAGCGTTTTCCATCGGATAGCCGGCGACCGTATCATCAAGCCCTCCCGTTGCTCTTACTACGGGAATTGTTCCGTATTTCATTGCTATTAACTGGGATAATCCGCAGGGCTCAAATCTCGACGGCATTAAAAATATATCGGCTCCAGCATATATTTTATTGCACAAATCATTTCTATATTCTATTCTTGCTCTTACATTTTTTGAGTTATAGCTCAGCCAGACAAAAAAATCCTCGTATCTTTTTTCACCCGTGCCTAAGACTATAATATCCGCTTCAAGCTCTCTTATATCATTTTCCGCAAATTTAATTAAATCAATTCCTTTCTGCTCTACCAGCCTTGATATTATGGCTATTAGCGGTCTTTTCGGATTATATTCAAGCCAATATTCTTTCAAAATATCCTGCTTGCATTTCTCTTTATTTGAAATATCATCTGCAGAATAGTTACAGCAGATACTTTTATCACTTTCGGGGTTATAAATTTTATAATCTATACCGTTTAAAATTCCTTTTAGCCTGTCCTTGTTATTTCTTAATGCCCAGTCAAGCCCTTCTCCGTAATCATAAGTGAGTATTTCACCGGCATATTTTGGCGATACCGCAATAATCTTATCGGCATAATTTATTGCACCTTTCATCCAGACAAGCATTCCATAATGCTCAAGCCCTTCGGGATTATATACTTCTTCTTTATCAAGCCCCGCAAACCTTAATATCTCAGGGAAATACCTGCCCTGATATGCCAGATTATGTATAGAAAATACCGTTTTAGTCTTGTTAAAAAAAGAATCATTTTTGTATGAAGTCTTCAGCCATATTGGTATCATTGCGGTATGCCAGTCATTACAATGAATGATATCAGGCTTAAAATTTAATGCCCTTGCGTATTCCAAAACAGCCTTTGAAAATGTAATAAACCTTTCCTGCTCATACCAGCTGTCAATTCCTGACGGATACACATCTTGAAAGCAGGAGAAAAATTTGGGATTATCTATAAAAAATACATTTATATCGGTATCGGAAAGTTTACACATTTTGAGAGTAAAAATATATTCCGCCATATAACCAAATCCAAGCCGTAGTTTTGAATCAGGCACATCCTGAATATTGTATTTCTCTTTATCTATACTGCCTATAAACGGTGTAAAAATTGCTATTTCATTATCTTTATTTTTTGAATATCTCGGAAGCGACCCCATAACATCCGCAAGACCGCCTGTTTTTGTATATGGCGCCAATTCAAACGATGCAAATAATATTTTCATATAATTCCTCTTTATGCTGTTCGTGAAAGATATTCCAGTGAATGTTTTAAAATATCCTCCGTATTTGTATTGTCTTTTTTGTATTTTAGAACTTCTTTTACTGCAGATTTAGCTTCATTTACGGAATATCCCAGCGAAACCAATACACTCTGAACTTCCATAACTGTTTCCTGCGGAATATCCTTTATATCAATATCAGTAATATCAACAGGCATGACATTCGACCAATTTATAAGTTTATCTTTAAGTTCTATAATAATTTTTTGCGCAGACTTTGCACCCACCCCTTTTGTTCTTGAAAGTTCTTTTGCATCTTCTCTTATCATAATATTAATTAATTCCGGTATAGAAAATTCATCGAGTATCATAAGCGCCGTTTTAATCCCGATACCCGGCACGCTCCGGAGAATATTAAATATATCACGTTCTTCTTTTGTTATAAATCCCGTTAAGCTCATGGAATCTTCTTTATGGGAAAGTGAAACATATATCTTTATTTCATCGTTTACATTTAATTCAGATATGGTATTCTTTCCCGCAGATGCAAAATATCCGATGCCCCCTGCTTCTATGACAATATAAGCGCCTCTATATGAATCAGCTTGTTTTGAAACAATTTTACCTTTTATATACTCATACATAACTTATTTCTCATTTTTAAGTTTTTGATAATTATCGGCAGCTTCCTGCATTTCCTTATCCCTGCCAAGATTTTTGTATGCAATTGCAAGATTGTAGTAGAAATCAGGCACGCCGGAATTTAATCTGACTGCTTTTTCAAACGAATTTTTTGCATCTCTGTAATTTTGCAGCTCCAGATATGCACAGCCTAAATTGTAATAATAATACGCAAAATCTTTTTTATACTTTATTGCAAGTTTATATTCATAAACCGCACTGTGATATTTTTTTTCTTTAAAATAAATATTACCCAGATTATAATGCGCTTTATCGAAATCAGGCTTTAAAAGTATTGATTTTTGAAGATAAAATGAAGCATTGGCATCGTTATTAAAATCCTGGGCAAGGTTGCCGAGTAAATACCACAGTTCATAATCCCGTTCATCCTCTGTTATTTTGGAAATCATTTTATATGCTTCCTCAAGATTATTAGAGCTGTATAACGCAATAATTTCCTTTTTTTTGTCTTCAAATGACTGCTCCGCAAAAGCAAAAGAACAGCAAAATAAATATATTACAAATGAAAATAAAGCTATAAATTTTTTCATAATCTACTCTACAAATATTATAATGTAATTATAGTATTTTTTACCGGCAAAAATTGTAAAATTTTATAACAATTCTTTGATTTTATTAAATTTATCCCGAAAAAATTACTTTATTATAATATAAAGCAAAAGGCAGATAGATATGATTGGTTTAGATTTAGATTTATCATATTTGAGCCGGTACTTCAATATCAGCGGAATAACTGAACAATACCAAAATATGAGTATTGTTCAGATTATGCAGAAAGAAGCGGCTAACGGAAACACTCAGGCAGCCGGATTTTTAATCAAAATAACAAAAGACCCTGATGAACTTGTAAAAGTTTTCCGGCTTGCCGAGCCTAAAAATCGTTTTTTAATACTTGCAAATATGAACAAAGAAGATTTAACAAAAATAATGGAATATTTGCAGCCGGAAGAACTCATTTTAGGACTCAGCATTTTTAATCAGGAAATGCTCGTAAAAATGCTTGAACTATTAGACCCTGAAAGTTTATCTGCGGTTGTATTAAATAAAATGGATTCTGATAAATTTTTAAAAATTATTCCGGAGGACTACCTGAATGAATTTTTACTGTCTGATAAGATAAATAAAAATATGATGATAAAGGCGATGGAAGATGTTGATGAATCACAGCTTCAAAAAATGATGGAAAACTATTCCGGCGGATGCTGCTATGAATCAAAAGATAACATTATACGGCAATTAAGCTCAACGGATGATGATAAATTTGCCAAAATTATGCTTTCAGCGGAAAAAGACGGAAAAGAACAGCTTATAAGCGGGCTTTTAAAGCGGAAACCAAAGTTATTTGAAGAATTTTCACCGGAAGCTATGGCATATCCTTTCAGAACAATGCAGAAAGAAGAAATTTTAAAATCTTTAACCGTTTTAGATACAAAAGAAATGCTTCCGATGGTGGAGGATCTGCCTCAAGAAATAATGGCGCTTATCTCAACACAGATTAATCCTCAAATATTTGCAGGAATTTTATGTTCGGATTTTAAAAATATAATTGCATCTTGCGGAATAAAATAAAAAAGAACCGTATAAAACGGTTCTTTTAATTGTCAGTATAAATCCGAATCGGTTAAACCGACTGCAACATATATACCGTAGCCTTTGTCATATATTTCGGGCAATTCTATCTCGCAGTTTTTAAGCATCCAATCATAAAAGACTTTATCCGTCATTTCCAAATTATTCTTTTTTGCTAATTTTCTTGCAATGTCAATGTTATGTTTTGTGTACATATCAGGATAAAGTTTTTTCAGCAAAGCTCTTAATGTGTAATTTCCCGATACAAGATTGCCGTTTTCATCGAAATTTTCATTATAACGCAATTCAGGGGGAAGTGATTTATCTTCGCCGGAATCACTGCCGTTTACACCAGAGCTTTTATCTGAGGTATCAGCAGGAGGCGCTTCCGCAGGCACATTGCCGGAACTTTCATCTGCGGTGCCGTCAGGAGGCGTTTTCGCAGAATCGCTTACGGAAGAAACACTATCCGCCTTATTTTCCGGTGTTTCGGTTTTGGTATCAACAACCGTCCCGTTTAAATATTCTTTTGTAACGGTTTCATCACCTGTCTTTGTTACAGTTGATGCAAGATGCTTTTTTGAAACATAGGCAGTTTTATAATTTATGGATTTATTAATGTAATAATCTTTATAATTATATTGCTTTTCAGATGTTTCACCCGTTTGTAAATTTTCTGTTTTTTTCAAAAGTTTATTTCGGTATGAGTTAAGAATAGTCTGTGATTTGGATTTTTCGGCTGTTTTAGTTTCATCGGCATAAGTATCGGTTGTTTTTGTAACGGTGCTGTCGCTGTTCTTTGAATATGAATATGTTTCGTATTTTTTTACACTGCCGTCTTTATTATAATAAACCCTGTCAGCCCAAAGCGCATCCGAATTATTCTTAAAATATTTTGAGCCGTCAGCAGCTGCGTAAGTTTGCTTGCTTGTTTTTACCCCGTCTTTATTATAGTCGGTAGACGATAAAACATTTCCATCGGAATCCCTTTCATAAGTTCTTGTTCTTCCTGAATTAGAATATACCCGTTTAACGGCATATCCGTTCTTATCGTATGTACTGACAGATTTCGGCTCTCTGTCCGAATTTAAATTAACGGCTTCTTTTTTCTTTCCGTCAGCGTACCGGACTACGGATGTTTCACCGTTCTTTTTGGTTTTAATGGATAAGACGGCATTGCCGTTTTCATCTTTAACAACAATTTTGCCGTTCTTATTTTTAGTTATATTATTATACTGCTTATTTCCGATTTTTATTGATTTTATATCGGTTTTATTTGCCTGATAGCTTACGGATACATTTGTATTTCCCGCTTTTACATTTGTAATTTTACCTTTGCTGTTCATTGAAACGGCAGAACCGTCAGCCCCCGTATGGTTAAATGATTTAGTGGAATAATTATATTTTGTTGAGCTGCCGTCGGAACATTTAATTGTTTTTGTTGCTCTTTCTCCCGCTTTATTATATACAATCGTTGTAGTTGATTTATCTCTGTTGGTTGAAACAGTTTTATAACCGGTTAAATTACCGTTCTTGTCAAATGAAGATTGAACTTTATTTCCGTTAGCCAATGTTTGTGTTACGGTTGATGAACCGTCTTTGGATTTTGAAGCTGTCGATTTGTAGAAATTCGTATATGTTTTCCAATATTTATCGGAATTTTTTGATTTGCAAACTTTTTTAAATTCCTTTTCTGTTATAATACCGTCGCTGTTTTTATCGATTTTTTTTAATTCATCTATGGATAGACCGTCGGAATAATCAGTGCCGGAACCGTCTGCAGATTTATTACTCCCTAACTGCTGGCTGCCGTTCACTCCTAATGCTTTATAGTTTAATCCTGAAACTTCGCTCATACAAAACTCCTTAAATTTTTCTGTTATCTCTATTTTTTTTCGGAATATAAATTAAATTCTTTAGGAAAAATAAAAATTCTTTAATAAAAATTAACACTATGTCATTTATTTTTATAAAAAAACTTTTATATCATAAGGGATATTATTGAAATATACAAAAAATTATACTTATTAATTTTTATTAAAAATTGTTGCAGAAAAGAAATAAAAAATTAAAGTTTAAACAAAAAATAAACGATAAATAAATTTAAAATTTAAAAATAAAATATAAGGAGTGAAAATGGCTAAAGAAGTTCAAAATAATGGAAAAAACCTATTGACCGAATGGCTGAAGCAACAATTAGGCGGTAATGAAAAAGCTAAAAATGATATAAATGTAAGCGGTTCTGATTTGGCAAAAATAATGAAAGACGCCGAAAAAGATAAAAGCGGGAATGTTTCGCCTGCCGATTTTTTAGACTCGGCATCTAAATTTTATAACTCCGATAAATTAAAAGATACGGAAGAAGATTTTACGGAAGCATGGAATTCGGTAGCAGGTTTTGACGGCGATAAAAGCAGTTTATCCGATGAAGATATTAAAAACATCGGAACGGGGGCTTCTGCGGACGCCGGCGCTCCAAACAGAGGCGCTTCAAGCGGTGCATCCGGCGGAGGTGCTTCAGGAAACTCCGGTGCTTCGGCGGGTGCTTCCCGGCGGGGCGGAATGCCGGATGCAGACAGCGGAATAAACAGCAGTATATCTAAGGTAGAGCCTGCCGATATAACAGGCAGTGAAACATCATCAGAACTCCGCTCCGGCAGAAGCGATGCTTTATCTCAGCTGGCGGAGGCACAAAATCAAAAACAAAATAATGAAGCCGTAAATGAGGCAAAAGAACAAGTTGAAACAGATAAAGAAGCCTATGATAAAGCAGTAGAAGAAATGTCGAGTGAAGATGAGCAAATTCAGGCGCAGATTGACGATATACAAGAAAGAAAAAGCGGAAATGATTCGGCTGTTTCAGAACAGAAAAGCGCTATAGACGGATTAAACAGCGATATAGACGGCAAAAATTCCGAAATAAGCGGTTTAAATTCGCAGTTAAGCAGTCTTGTCCGGCCGTCTGAAAGCGATTATACTGTAACAGACCCCGAAACAGGGGAGTCAAAAGTTGATTCTGAGGCATACAGCACTGCTATGGAGGAATATGAAGCTCAAAAATCCGAACTTGAATCTCAAATTGCATCTGCAGAAGATGAATTGGCAGATTTAGAATCACAGCTTGCGGATGCAGAATCACAATTAACGGAGCTTGAACAGCAGGGCAATGAAATTGACCAAGAAATCAGCGAATTATTACAATCTGAAGACGGAGAAAAAATTCAAAACAGCAATGCCGTTCAAGATGCAATGAAAACATATAATGATTCCCGCCGGAACTTAAACCTGACGGAACAAGCGCAAACAGCCGGACTTGATGCAAATATAATGCAGCTTCAAGAAAATATTACGGCTTATGACGAAGCTATTAAAACCAAAGAGCAGGAAGAAGCTCAGAATACACAAAATGTCCAGGAAGATGACAATCAAAACGATAATATTCAGGAAACTCAAGATACAAGCGGACAGCAGGAAACGGATGAAGAAAATTCAAAATCCGGAAAAAAGGATGATGAATCGACAACCGACCCTGTTGAAATAAGCCTGTCAGGTCAAAATTATACGCTGGTCAAAGAGAACGGAGAAGATTTTGATTCCGTAGATGATTTTTTAGGCTCGGAAGGTATAGATGAAATAACGGCTCTGGATGATAATGATGACGGAATTGTTACTTTCAGCGAATTGGAATCGGGCGGAATATCTTTAGTTAATAAAGATACTAGGGAAGAAGCCGAAATTTCCGATGTAATCGGCAAAGACAGCATGGATACCGGTATTAAGACAGACGATATTGATAAAGAAGCCTATGAAGAAGGTAAAAATCAAACTTTAATATTTAATTCGGAAACTGTAGATACTGCAGATGACAACGGCAAAAAGTCAGAAGCATTTATTGACGGTCATGTTTCATTTGAAGATGCTCAAAAATTAGCTTCCGAATACGGGATTAAAGATAAAAAAGGCAGTTATATCAACGAATTATCAAATTCTGAAGCGCAAAAAATAATTTCAGCCGGCGGTTATACAGAAAATGATGATGGTACGATTGTTGATTCGGAAGGTAAAGAAGCAGGAAAAAAAGCCAAAGATGAAGACGGCAATACAATATACTACTTTAAAACAGATGAAAAACCCGGCAAAGAAGAAGCATCCGGTGATGAAGAATCTGTATCGGTAAAAACAGCTTCTCTTGATATTAACAAATATTATAACAAGACTTATGATGACGGCGGATATGAAAATTCGGCCCAGGCAAAATCGGAATTAAGAAATGATATTTTATCCCTTCTCGGATATGACAGCAGTATAAAAGATGAAGATTTAAAGGATATTTACAGCGATATTGCGGAAGAAAATAATATTGAAGCTGATAAAGACTCCGATAATTATCTTGATGATGTGGAAAGTGCAATATTAAGACGGGTTCATGACGGAAATGCCGGCAATGATATACTGACTTACTCAAAAAAGATTGATAAATCGGACAAATCCGGAAAAATACCGGATGATAAAGATATAAGTATTGATACTGATAAGTATTACCAAGAGTATAAAGCATACGGACTCGACTATGAAAATAATGAAGTAACCCGTAATGAAATAAGAACCGATATTTTAGAATCGCTCGGTTATAGTCTGGAGGAAACATACAAACTGGACGAAGGCTCCATAGCTGAAATATACAGTCAGATTACGGAAAATAACAAAGATAATACCGCATTTCAAGACCAGCTTAAAGGCGCCGATTTAGAAACGTTAAAGAAAGAAAATCCGGCAGAATATAACAAGTTTATTGAAAAATCAATGCTGATTGTTTCTCATGACGGAAAAAGAGAAAATGATACGCTGAACATTTCAATAAAAAAATCCGGCAGTAATAAAACCGATGATGCTCAAGCCGTATATACCGATGAATTTGAAAGTGAAGAAGCAAAAGAAATAGATGCCCGGCTCCGTGGTGAAACGCTCAACAGTAAAATTCCGAGTGCGGAAAAAGAAACCGTTGATTATAAAAATATAATTAACAGTGCAATAGAAAATGATAATTTATCGAGAGCGGATAAAATAAAATTAGCGGAAACTTTAAAAGAAATAGCCGGCAATGAGCAAAAAGATGATACAAATAATTCAACTCCGGCAGCGGATGCTTTTAATCAGCTGAAGGATAATCTTTTCATTAACTATTTAAACGAAATGGCTGAAGGTAATGCATCAGCAAAAGACTTTATAAAGGCTGATCAAAGAATAAAATCGCTTCTCGGAACTGATGAAAACGGGCAGATTCAATTTAAAAATCCAAAAGCAAAAGAAAAATACGCCGAATCCGTCTTAAAAATATACCAAAATGCCGATGAAAACGAAATACCGGAACTGAATTCCAAGTTTGATGCCATAGGATTAATTCGTGATTCGTACTCGGATAGTGATAAGGCTTGTTCAAAAACAGCAGATATTCTGTCATCAGCGGGGAAATATAAAGCCGGAGTATTTATTGAGCAGGCAAAAGAAAAAGGAATTGAAACAACAGCATCAGAGCTTGAAAATAATTTTGAGAATACCACGCTCAGCGAAATGATAGACGGCATGCTGAATCACGATTATGATTCCGCCGACCCTGATTTATTCAAAGCAGCATTGTTATTAAAAGCAGGAAATTCTTATGAAAATATAGCATCCGAACTCGGGGATAATACTCAGGCTTTATCGGTCGTGCTAGACTTGTTTGGAAATAATGCCGTTTCAGAGATAAAAGATATTAAATTTAATATTGCGGAAAACAAAGAAGAAACTCCGGAAGAAGGAAGTCCGGCAGTTACGGATGACAGCAGCGATAGAAGAATTTCGCTTAATAATGATGAAATAAAAGAAATAGCAGATAATTTAAGCTCTGCGACTTATGCAACAAAAGATGAAAATAACCGGACTGCGGAAGTTAATGCGTGGGCGGAACTGGATTTATCGCAATATACACCTGAAACAGTCAGTGCTGTAATAGAACAGTACGAAGATGAATACGGCGATTTTGTTTCTGCACTCTCAAGCAACGATAAGCGGTTTGACGGAGCTTCGGATGAAACAATCAATAAAAATATGGAAGCTGTAGCGGAATCTTATATAATATCAGGCGACTATAATAAACTGGAATCTTTTGTTGATGAAGCATTCCAAAAAGCGGAAAATAATAATACAAAACGGCTTGATGCCCTGATGAATAAGGCTTGTATATACCCGAGCGAAATGCAGTCATTCATTGCAAGATATAATGAAGAACATGAAGATAATACATTTGACGAACAGATTGACAATATAAACGCAGAATATGAAAATTCACAAGCCCCAAAAAACTATAATAAACAGCTTGAAACAGTAAAAACAACGGAAACTATAGGATTATTGGAAAGAAACAGAGCCGATGATTTATCTTTTAAAGCTGAAAGTCCTGAAGAACAGGCAGAATTGAAATCAAAATGGAAGTCGCTGGCTGATTTAAAACCTGCGGAACTGCTGAAACTTGAAGAAGCATATAATTCAATACATCAAGATGAAGGTGAAAATGCGTTTGAAAAAAAATTAAAAGAAATGACGGATGCAACGGATTATGAAAATCAGTTATATGATATTAATTCCGCAGATGAAACACAAGTCCGGGAATATCTTTCCGATGAGTCTTATACGGAACTGCTGGAAGGCTATTTAAACGACATAGAAAACGGCAGTCTTAATTACAAAGACCATTCTCCCGAAATCCTTGCAGCATTGGAAGAAAAGTATGATTTAAGCCATGAAAATGGCGATTTTGCAATGCTGTTGAAACAGTATTACGAAAAAGAAGCAAATGCAGACAATGACAGTGATAAAAAAATTGAAGTAACATCGGCATATACTGATATTAAAAATAAATTAAATACCGCCGAAAAAACTTTAAAAGCCGACGAAGCGGAAGAAGCACAGCAGACCGCAGAAACAGAAAAAATGCAGGAAGAAACTGATGCTTATGATTACCCTGATGCTGATATGAGAATTACGCTTGAAGAGCAAGAAATAAATACATTGATTGATAGTCTTAAATCAGGAACTGATTCGGACTGGCAGTCGGTAAATTTATCACAATACTCGTCCGAAACCGCATATAAAATTATAAATGCTTATGAAGAACAGACAGGTGAATCATTCATAGAAAGAATGGATGTAAGAAATGCTGCAGATACAGGCAATTTAAATTCAATTGCGGAAGCATATTTAACTTCCGGCGGTGATAATGCCTACGAAAAACTGAAAGAATATACGAATATTGCATTATCACAGGCGGATGACGATGCATATACAAATGAAAGGCTTGATGCTTTAATGAATACGGCTGTTCTTTATCCTACGGAAATGAAAGAATTTACGGCGCAATTTGATGAAGAAAATGAACAATCATTCAAGTCAGAAATAGAATCATTGGGAATTGAAAAATACAACAGCCAGATTGAACAAATTGAGAATACGGAAACACTCGGATTGAAAATAAAAAATCAAGTGGAAAGTTTAAAAACAAATGAAGATTCTCTTGAATGGGCCGAGCTTGCAGAACTGCCTGCCGAAGATTTATCCGAATTGGAACAGGCATATAACAGAATTGAAGGCAGTGATAATGCATTTGAGTTAAAATTAAGAGAAATGACAGGCGCCGCCGATATTCAAATAAAAACCGCAGAGTTAAATTTCATAAACCCCGATGAAATTGATTTATCAACAGTCGATGAAAATTTAACGGATAGCGCCGTAAACTCGCTCAAGAATAATGAAGAAATTGACTGGGAACTCTTTTCATCGGAAGAATTGGCTGTAATAAAAGACAGATTTAATAATGATAATCAATTTAATATAAAAATGAATGATTATGTAAAATCAACAATAAATTCAACGGATGAAAACAAAAATAAAATACAGCAGGCTTACAGCACCATTGAAGCAAAATTAAAAGACTTAAGACAAACATACCAATCTGCTCCGGACAGGAAAGAAAACGAAGAATTCGGCACTTCCATAGATGAAAATGAAAAATTGGAACGGGAATTTTTATTAATGGATGAAGCATTTGCTGATGCGGACTTTTCGGAATTTTATGAAATAGATTATAATTATGATAATCCTGATTGCAATTCGGACGGAAAAAGCGCGCTTAATTTTATTACCGGTGAATTAAATGAAGTATTCGAAGGCAGAGAATATTCAAATACAGATAAATTAAAACTGTTAGAGCATATTGTGTTAAATTCAGCGGAAAGCGAAAATGCAGACAGTATAAAATCTTATGTCCACGGATATCTGCATAACCGGTTCAGCAAAAATCAAGCGGATTATGCTGTGCAAAGCGATGATTTGCAATCACAAACCGGTTTTAATAAATTCTTTGAAGAAGCCTGCAAGCAGACTGCGGATAAAGACGGAAATCCTGTATTTAATGCGGAATCTGCAATAGAATTTGCGCAATCTTTACAAAACATATACGGCTGGTCAAATGAAGATAACGATGATACAGTTCTAGGATATATATTGGAAAACAGTAATGATTCTCAATCATTTACGGACGATTTAATTTCCATATACCAAAATGCTTCGCCCGAACAAATAGAACAATTAAACAATTTATATAGAACCTCTTGGCTGATACAGAGCAATTTTTCAAAAGAAGATGAAACCGAAAGAATTAAAAATATTTTGACAAGTATATCTCAAACAGAAAACATTTCGGATGCAGACGGAAACATAAATATACCGGAAGTTGAAACGGATGAATATCTGGAATACAAATACACAAATAATATTTCGGAACTGCTTCAGGCATTTTCGGAAGGCGAAATAAACAGAAATGAGGCAGTACATTATTTGTCGAAGGTTTCAGGCACTATAGACGGCATAGTAGATGAATTCAGGAATCTGGACAGTTCATCTCAGGAAAAATATTTACCGATTTTATTTAATCTGCTTTCAACAAAAGATATAGATACGGAATAAATAAAAAAATTTAACAAATTATTGTAAACTTTGAAGAAAAATAATAAAATACTATTATAAATAATATTTTGCATTCAAGGAGCAGTAATGGCTGTAGCTTATCTGAGTTTAGGTTCAAACACCGGTGATAGATTAGGTTATCTTAAACAGGCGCTGAAAATGCTGAATGAAAGCAGAACGGTTACCGTAGTCCGGACATCAGCATTATATGAAACAGAACCATGGGGCAATAAAAATCTGAATTGGTTTGTAAATGCGGTTTTGGAGATTAAAACCAAATTATTGCCGCGTGAATTATTGGAACTGTGTAAAAATATAGAGCTTAAAATAGGCAGAAAACCGTCTTGTTCAAAAGAATATGAAAATAGAATAATTGATATAGATATACTGTTTTACGGCGATTTAACCATAAATGAACCTGATTTAAAGATACCGCATGAACATTTAGACAAAAGAGCGTTTGAAATAGTACCGTTATTGGAATTAATTCCCGATTATGAACATCCGAAATATAAAAAATCACTTTTAAAACTCCATGAGAATCTGGAAACATTAGATGATGTGTTCTTATACGGAACAAGAGTCGGCATATAAAAATATAGCAGTAATCGGATTAGGAGCGTCAGGCGGACTGGCAGGCATTCTGTTAAGTAAAAATCCTTATAATAAGATAATCGGATTTGATTTAAAAGAACCGTTCGAGACTCTTTTGGCAACAGGCGGAGGAAGATGCAATATAACAAATGCACAGGACGATTTAAATGAATATCTCGGCAATTATCCGAGGGGAAATAAGTTTCTGATATCTTTATTTTCCCGTTTTAATTATCAAAGGACCATACAGCTGTTTAATGATTTAGGAATAGAAACATACATTCAGGAGGATAAAAGAGTATTTCCGATAAGCAACAGCGCCTTAAAGACCGTAAAAACATTAAGAAGCCGTCTTGATACACCGGCTTTTTCCCTCGTAAAAGAAAAAGTCTTATCAATAAAAAAAGAAGATGATATATTTACTTTATATACAAAAAACCGAAAATATAAATTTGATAAAGTAATACTATCAGCAGGCGGAAAAGGAAACGGATTTGAGCTTGCGCAAAGCCTTGGCCATAAAATTATTGAATGCAGACCTTCTTTATGTTCACTGGATATTATGGAAAAAGATTTATATAAATTATCAGGCTTAAGTTTCAAAAACATAAAAATAACTTCATATTTTGAAAACTGTAAACAACAAAAAGCGGAGGGCGATATTTTATTTACGCATAATTCCGTATCAGGTCCTATTATATTTAAAATATCATCAGTCAATGCCTACACGGATTTTTCAAAAGAAAAACCCCTTGTTCTTTATTTAACATTGACAGATAAATCTGCAGGCGAAATTGAAGCTGTAATAAAAAATAATCCTAAAAAAAGCATAAAAAACGTATTTTCAGTTTTTGCGCCTCAAAGTTATATTTCCGTAATCCTGAAAATGAATGGTATTGACGGAAATAAACAAACCGCCCAGATAAAAAAATACGAAAAAGAAATATTAATAAATTCTATAGTTAATATGAAAATTAATGCATCGGGAAAAATAAAGAATTCTGAAATTGTAACGGCAGGCGGAATTGACCTGAAAGAAATAAATAACAAAACAATGGAGTCCAAAATAGTAAAGAATTTATATTGCATAGGCGAAATTTTAAATGTAGACGGATTTACAGGCGGATTTAACCTTCAAAACTGCTGGTCGAATGCTTATATATGCAGTTTAAGCGTATAAAACATAAATGTTAAATTTTGTAACGGGAATTAAAGAAATAAGCTCAAAATACCGAAAAAACATGTAAGCAAGTGGAAGGAAAAGTGTTATGAGCTTAGAAACAGTCAAATCAGGCTTTATATCATACCTGACGGAGAAATTTGGCGAAGATGCGGGAAATAACATTGCAAAGTTAGAAACATTAAATTCATCAGCAAGTATTTTTATGTACAGTGAGGAATTTAAAGAGTATCTGGTTGAAGAATACAATGCTGATGCATCAATATTTTCAAAAAGCATGAATGAAATTATGCAGATGGATTTTGAAAACGGCGAAATTACAGACCCGAATGAAAATAAGAAAACCATATCTCAGGAAGATATGGCAAACTTTATTGACGGCGTTGATAATCCTGAAAATTATGAATTTGATATGGGATTTTCTGACGGGGAATATACACCGATGCTTATTGAGGAAACAGGTGAGGGAGCATTATTATCCAATGAGCAGAATAATATTCCCGAAGCAGAAGCCGGCATTCCGCTGATTGAAAATTCTGCAGATGAAACATCTGCAGTTTCCGGAGTTTTGGAAGAAACACAGCCGGATATTATTGACGAAACGGTTACAGAACCCGAAACGGAAGAAAACACGTTTCCTGCCGAAGCTCCGGCGGGGGAATCCTCTGTAATTCCCGAAAGTTCTGAAGAAGCACAGACGGATATTATTATTGACGAAACAGTTACAGAAGCCGAAACGGAAGAAGACGCCTTTGATGAAGAAATTATAATTCCGGAAGATAATACAGTGCAGGACGAATTTTCGGACGGAATAACAGACATTGAACCGGAAACAGAAATAACTGATGACGAAATAATAAATGAAGAAGAAACTCCGGATAAAACGGAGGAAGCAAAATACAATAAAAGAATAAAAAAAATGCTTGATACAGCCTATAAAGATAAAAATGTCATAGAAGCGCTTGATACGGATAAAGACGGAAAACTAAGCGATGAAGAAAAAGAAGCATTTGAAAATTACGTAAAAGGCGATAATGACAAATTAAAAAGAGAAGATTTGGAAAAAGCGCTCAGAGCAATAGAAGAAGGTAAATTTACTTATGATATGCCTTTAAGCGATATAGATTTGACGGAATCTGAAGAAACTGAACCGGAAGAAGAAAGCAGTGTCGAACAAAATGCTTCGCCTTCCGGAGCATCAGGGGCATCAGGAGCATCCGGAGGGTACGGAGGCGGTTATGCAGGCGGATTAAGCACTGCTCAGCCGGCAAATACAGAAAAAGGCTTGACTATAGAAGAACTGGAAACAAAACGGGAAGAAAAAGAAGGCGAAGTTACAGAAGCCCAATCAGATATAAGCAGAATATATTCAGGCGAAAATGAAGCTGTAAAAAATGCTAAAGAAGATTACGAAGATACAAAAAAGGCTTATGAGGAAGCAGTAGAAAAAGATGATAAAATAGATCAAAAAACAAAAGACGAACAAAAAGAAAACCTGAATAATATAGAAGAAAAAGAGAAAGAAACAGATACATTAAACGGTAATATTTCAGATATTGAATTTTCTATAACGGAAGAAAAAGGGGTCATAGATGCGGATGAATCCAATCTGCAGGCATTGCAAGACTCATTATCGGCATTAGACAGCGTAAATAGCACAAATTCCGATAAACAAGCCGAGATAAACGCTAAAAGAGCGGAGCTTGAAAGTGCAGTAAGCGAAGCAGAAGAAAAACTAGATACCGATAAAGAAAAGCTGGAAGAACTTGAAGATAAGAAAAAAGATTATGAAGATAAACTGCAGAAAGTTCAGGATGAACTGGCAGAACTGGAAAAAGAAAAAAGCGGAATTGAAAAAATAATATCAGAAAATGCATCTAAAGAAACAAAGGATGCAATGAAAGAATTTAATGAAGCAAGAGATAATGCAGAAGATGTAAAAGAACAGGAATTATCGACAGCTAAAGCTAATTTAAACACCAAGCAAAATGAACTTGATGAAATAAATAAACAAATAAACGATAAGAAAGCGGAACAAACAAAGAAAGATAATGCAGTTACATCAGGAATGCAGGCAGCGGTTGAATGGGCAAGGCAATATGATAATATGAGCCAATCACAAATGCAGCAGGTATTTTCACAATTAGGATACCAGTTTGACAGCGGTGCTTGGTGTGCAGACTTTGTACGGATGGCATTAGGAGAAGGCGTAGGCGACGAGAACCTGCCTGATTGGTATAAAGGAGTGGATAATAAAGCATATTGCCCGTCAATAGCATCAGCAGGCAACGGGCATCAGGTAAAAGCCGAAGAAGCAGAAACGGGCGATATAGTACTATACGACTGGAACGGCGACGGTACGCCCGATCATGTAGGATTATTTGTTGATAACGGCGACGGCTCCAGTACAATAACAGCAATCGAAGGTAATACTTCAGGTGCAGGCGGGGGCAGCTGCGTAGAAGAAAAATCAAGAAGCAGAAGTAATATATACGGAATATATTCAATGAGGACATAATAAAAGAAAAGATACACAACAGGATTTGTTTAAACCTGATTTGAGAGATTAGAGAAATTTTCTAATCTCTCAATTTAGAATCGGCATTGTCTATCTTAGGAGGATATACTGCGATATTGACGATTTTATTTTTGTTATCCGTTTAACTCCGCTGTTAAATCGCCAATCATTTTTCGGATGAATATTCAAACATTGTCTTTATTCCATTCCAATTATCCGGTCAAACTTTAATAGCATAAGGGGATTTTCTGCCACAAAAAAATTTTTTCAAATTTCATAAGATTTTTAAGGGCGTTTTCTTCATTTACAGCATTACAAACAGGTTTTATATCACAGCATAATGCTTTGCCGGTTTTGTAATTTACATACTTTGTTTTGTGTCCGGATACAATGATTTTAGATTTTATTGCCTGCCCAAAACAGCTCAAACTGACAAAGCAGACAGCCGGCATATCTTCAATTCTTCTTGATTTCAAAATATTCATTATCGAAAGCCGGTATTTTGAACTCCGTAAAGCGGAATTGCGCAGAGTGAAGCCGAGCGGAGCGAGCGGACTCGAGGGAGCAGCAAGCCGGCCGAACACAAAAAACCGACAGGTTTTTGAAGTGAGGTTGCAGGGCTTGTGCGGACAGCAATTCCAAGACAGCGGAATTTCTGACAGGTGAAACCTGTAAAGCGAGCAGCGGCGGAGTGGAAGAATTACTTGATAAAGTAATTCTATAACAAAGTCCTAACCTGC
>CAZBFV010000020.1:5311-34446 GCA_964491345.1 uncultured Muribaculaceae bacterium | reverse complement strand
AAATTCCAAGAAGCGGAATTTCGGACGGACGAAGTCCGGTAAGCGAAAGACGAAGTGAGGACAGCCGGAGGCGGACGAACGACAGTCTTGAGCGGAAAGCAATTCCAAGAAGCGGAATTTCCGTAGAGTGAAGCCGAGCAAAGCGAGCGAACTCGAAAAGGCGAAAATCGTTCGGAGTGCAAAAAGCCGACAGGCTTTTGAAACGAAGATACTAGATTGAGCCGTAAGGAAATTCCAAGAAGCGGAATTTCGGACGGACGAAGTCCGGTAAGCGAAAGACGAAGTGAGGACAGCCGGAGGCGGACGAACGACAGTCTTGAGCGGAAAGCAATTCCAAGACAGCGGAATTTCGGACGGGCAAAATCTATAAAGAAATTAAAAGGATATGCGCAAAACAAAACAGGGCGGACTTAAAGGAAAAAAGCATCAAGCTGTCTGGGTGCAGAAAAATCAAAAAAAGTTTCAATTTTTTCTTTCTTTTCTCCCGCTCCCAACCACACACGCAAAAAACGATAAAATCCGGTTATAATACAATGCTCAAAATTTTAGACAACTGTGCAAACTCAAAAGCAGTAAAGCTAAAACTCTTTGTATAGAAAACTTCGGTCATACCTGCCGTAATTTTTTATATAAAATACTATCCTTTTCGGATGCTTCATTATTATTAAGCATTTTATAGGCGCAGCTGCGCATAAAATACAGGTGTGCTTTTTTAGGTTTTAATTCAATCGCTTTTGTATAATCATCAACTGCACTTTTGTAATCTTTTTGTTCAAATTCATAGAATGCCCTTTGAGCATACAAATCATAAGATTTTTTCTCTCTTAAAATTGCCCCCGTATAATCATTTACTGCACCTTGAATATCATTTATAAAGTATTTTATCTGCGCTCTGTATTTGTAATATAAAATACATTTATCATCAAGCAAAAGCGCCCTGTCATATTTTTCTACGGCAGACCCGTATTCTTTTAGATTTCTGTATATATCAGCCGTCTGGGCAAAGATAAATGAATCACGTGGAAATTTTTCGCACGCATTTTGTGCATAATCAAGTGCATTTTGATACATTCTGTTTTTTTTATTCAATCTTATAAGCGCTTTATAGACCGATGAATCTGCGGGGTTTAAAGTAATTGATACCAAAAATTCCTTAACCGCCTTATCATATTCACCTAAAAACTCTCTGTTCATACCTTTATTATAGGTTTTCCAAAATATGAAAAATTTTTTTATTTGTTTATAATAAGTCAATCCGAACTCCTTAGTTATTAAGGCTGTGAATAGGCGCAGGTATTCTTCCGCCCCTGTTTATAAATGTTTCTGAAGATAATTTGTTTACATTCATAATGGGAGCTTCGCCGAAAAGTCCTCCGTATACCGCATAATCGCCTGCTTTTTTACCATGAACAGGAATGATTCTGACTGCGGTTGTTTTTTTATTAATCATTCCTATTGCCATTTCATCTGCAATCATGCCTGAAATCGTAGTTTCAGGAGTATCTCCGGGAATTGCAATCATATCAAGCCCGACAGAACATACGCATGTCATAGCTTCCAGCTTATCAAAAGCAAGAAATCCCCGCTTAGCAGCTTCCGCCATGCCTGCATCTTCCGATACAGGAATAAAAGCGCCGGATAAACCGCCCACATAAGAGCTTGCCATAATTCCGCCTTTTTTAACAGCATCATTAAGCATTGCAAGTGCGGCAGTCGTGCCATGGGCGCCTGCATGCTCCAGCCCCATTGCCTGAAATATCCCCGCCACAGAATCGCCCGCCGCCGGCGTAGGTGCAAGTGATAAATCAATAATTCCGAAAGGAATATTCATTTTTTGCGCCATTCTTCTTCCTACAAGTTCGCCTGTTGAAGTAATTTTAAACGCAATTTGTTTAATTTTATTTGCGAGCATGCCAAAATCGGCATTTTTAGGCAGATTCTCAACTGCCGCCCTGACTACCCCAGGACCTGATACTCCGATATTTAATGCACATTCCGGTTCGCCACAACCATGAAATGCACCCGCCATAAAAGGGTTATCTCCGGGGGCATTGCAGAAGCAGACAAGTTTTGACGCTCCGATGCCGTCCTGTTCTTTTGTTAAAAGAGCTGTTTTTTTTATTATATACCCCATTTTTTTTACGGCATCCATATTAATGCCTGCTTTTGAAGAAGCCAAATTCACTGAAGAACATACTCTCTGAGTTTCTTTTAATGCCTGTGGAATACTCTCTATAAATGCTATATCGCCCTTTGTACAGCCTTTTTCTACAAGAGCGGAAAATCCGCCTATAAAATTAACATTAACTTCTTTTGCCGCTTCATCAAGAACTTTTGCCAGATATACATAATCATAATCCCGGCAGGATTCGCCGACAAGCGATACAGGAGTAACCGCTATTCTTTTGTTTATAATGGGAATTGAATATTCTTCTTCTATTTCCTGTGCGTATTTATACAGATTTTTTGCATATTTTAGTATTTTCTTTCTGATTTTATCTCCGGTATTTTCTGTATTTTCGCTGCAGCAGTCTCTGAGGCTTAAAGATAGAGTAACAGTTCTTATATCAAGATTATGAACCTTTATCATATTAATTGTTTCAATTATCGAATTTTCATTAAAAAAAGTCATTTATAAATCCTTAAATTGTATGCATTTTATCAAAAATTTCTTTTTTTTGAATCCATATTTCCATTCCGAGCTTTCTGCCAGCTTCTGTTACCGTTTCTTTTATTTCCTTAAAAGAATACTTTGATTTGCTTATATCGCCGAGCAAAAACATCATAAAACATCCCTGCATAATAGTTTGTCTTATATCTTCAATATTTACCTGACATTTAGCAAGCGCTCCGGCTATTTCTGCTACTATGCCCGTTCCGTCTTTGCCTGATATTGTAACAATTATTTTATTTTCACTCATATTTACTCCGATTATACATTTTATACGGTATATTTTATTAGCAAAGCCTGATAATTGCAAATCAGAACTTTTTATTAACTACTCCTGCCAAAACTTTTAATTCTTTATAAAGCTGTGCGAACTGCTCTGGATACAATGACTGCGCACCATCGCAGACAGCAGTTTCGGGCGAATGATGAACTTCTATTATAAGTCCGTCTGCGCCGGCTGCAATTGCGGCTTTTGACATAGGCGCTACTTTATCTCTTAATCCCGTAGCATGGCTCGGGTCTGCTACTATCGGCAGATGGCTTATTTTCTGCACGACGGGTATTGCGCTTATATCAAGCGTATTTCTTGTTATATGTTCAAAAGTTCTTATGCCTCTTTCGCAAAGTATTACTTCTCTGTTGCCTCCTGCTAAAATATATTCGGCAGACATCAGCCATTCTTCAATGGTTGCGCTTAAACCTCTTTTTAAAAGCACGGGCTTTCTTATTTCGCCTAAACTCTTTAACAGATTAAAGTTCTGCATATTTCTTGCGCCTATCTGCAGAATATCAACATATTTCAAAAACATCGGAATCTGCGATACTTCCATAACTTCGGATGTAACAGCCATATTATATTTATCCGCCGTTTCCCTTAATATTTTTAAACCTTCTTCCCCCAGCCCCTGAAAAGAATATGGAGATGTTCTCGGCTTAAATGCGCCTCCTCTTAATATTTTAACTCCGCATTTACTGAGTAATTCTGCGGTTATATCCATTTGGTCGTATGTTTCAACCGTGCAAGGACCCGCTATCATGCCCGAGTATCCCCCGCCGAATTTTACGCCGTTTACGTTAATTACCGTATCTTCGGATTGAAATACCCTGCTTATAAGTTTATAAGGCGAAGTAATTCTTATAACTTCTTTTACGCCGTCTAAAAGTTCTATATCCCTTTTATCCGTGATTTTTCTTCCGACAGCACCGATTACCGTATGGTCAGAACCTTTGGATATATGCGCATCATACCCTTTTTCTTTAATAAAAGCTATAACTTTCCGCACATTTTCTTCGGTTGCATTTTGATGCATTACAATCAGCATAATCAATCCTTCTTTTATGTTCTATTATATAACGGATATAAGAATTTAAAACTTATAAGGTAAAGTTTATTTATATTACGAAAATCTTGTTTTGAATAAAAAATGAAAATGAAATATGTTGTATTTATTGAAATCATTTGATAATATTTTAATATAGTTAGGAGGTTTTAATGTCAAAAATAAAATTGGTACTTGCTGCATTATTAATAACGGCTGCAGCGAATATATCCGCAGATGCGGCGACGATTGGCTATGCGGATTTTCAAAAAGTAATAACGGAATATTCTTTTGCACGAAATGCTTATAAAGATATTGATAATAAACTGCTTGAACTACAGCAGTATGCAATAGACAAAGATAAACAATTTAAAACCATAGATTCGCCGCTTCAGAAAAAAACTTTTGAAGATCAGGTTCAAAAAGAGTTCAAACTCAAAGAAGATAAAATTTATTCTTTGAAAGAGCAGAAAGAAAAAGTTATTAAAGATAACATTCTTGCCGCATCAAAAGCCGTAGCTGCTTCTAAAAAACTTGATATTATATTGGACTACGGAGTTGTATATGCAGGCGGTGTTGATGTAACAAATGACATCATTCAATATTTAAATGCGCAGAAACAGCAATAATGCCGGTATATTAAATTTAAAGAGAAGCCTTTTATATAACTGCGGCTTCTCTTATTTTCTCTCTTAGAATGCAAGCGGGAGTTTATAATATGAAAATCACTGATATTATAGAAAAAAAGAAATCAGGTCAAAAACTTAGCGAAGAAGAAATAAAATTTTTTATTGAAGGGGTTATGACAGGCTCGATTGAGGACTATCAAACAAGCGCTCTGCTTATGGCTGTCTATTTTAAAGGCATGGATATTGATGAAACTGTCTGGCTTACCAAATACATGGTTAATTCCGGAGAAATTTTAGATTTATCCGATATTTCGGATAATATCGCAGATAAACACTCGACCGGCGGAGTCGGTGATAAAATTACATTAATCTTTATTCCGCTTATTGCATCGGCAGGAATTTATTGTGCGAAATTATCGGGCAGAGGCTTGGGACATACGGGCGGAACTATAGATAAACTCGAATCAATTCCGAATTTTAAAACGGATTTATCCGTTGAAGAATTCAAGCGGAATGTTAAGCTTCATAAAGCGTCTATTGCTTCTCAAACGCATTCTTTAGCTCCCGCAGACGGAAAATTATATGCGCTTCGTGATGTAACGTCAACCGTTGATATAATTCCGCTGATAGCATCATCTGTTGTATCAAAAAAAATAGCTTCAGGTGCTAATCATATTATATTGGATGTAAAATACGGCTCGGGCGCATTCTTAAAAACAGCAGAAGAAGCTCAAGAACTATCCGAAATAATGGCAGAAGTCGGAAAAAGACTAAACAGGCATATTTATGCGGTTATAAGTTCAATGGAGCAGCCTCTTGGAAGGGCGGTAGGAAATTCAATTGAAATACAGGAAGCTGTCGAGTTTTTAAAAGGCAATATGGAGCCTGATTTAAAAGAAATAACTTTCACTTTAGCTCAGATTGCACTTGATAAAGCCGGAATTTCTCCAAACTTGGATGAACTTATATCATCGGGCAGAGCGCTTGAAAAGTTTAGAGAAATAATTAAAGCTCAAAACGGCGACGATAGTATAATTGATAATTATTCAAAACTTCCCAGGTCGGGCATAAAATATGAGGTAAAATCTCAATTAAGCGGTTTTGTCAAAAATATTGACGCAATGAAAATAGCAAAAGCATGTAAAAATTTAGGTGCAGGCAGGGAAAAAAAATCGGATGCAATCGACCATTCCGCAGGTATATATCTTGCAAAAAAATACTCCGAGTTTGTAAAAAAAGGCGAAACGATTGCCGTAATTTACACAAACAGACAAGAAGCAATAAAAGAAAGTGAAAATTTAATTTTTTCGGCTTTTGAAATATCAGAGGATAAGCCGGATAAAAAATCATTAATCCATAAAATTATTAATTAATGCAGTAAAGAATATTTTTTCCGTTTCTTCCGCTAAATATACCAATTTGGGAATATTTTATTTTAATAAAATTTTGTAAATTGTGTTTTTTATTTTATTAAGTTGTAAAAAAAAATGCCGATATTATAAATATAATATAAATCATAAGAAGAAAAGGAAAAGCATGGAAAATATTAATCAGCTCAAACTGGGCTTTCTTGATTATCTCAAAGAGAAGTATCAGGATGATTCATCTGCGCAGATAAGCAGTCCTGACTTGAGTATTTTTATGTACAGCAGTGATTTCCAAGATTATCTTTCAGATAAAGGATATTCTGATACATCAATATTTTCGCAGAGTATAAGCGATATTAAAGGCATATTTACGCAAAAAACAGATAATACGGATAATTCAAATATATTTAGCAGCAGTTTTGCAGATGATGAAGAAAATGTATTAAATGATAATTTTATGATAAATACATTGACTAATGCCGTAGAACAGGACGAAGATTTATTTGCTGCCTTTAATACAAATTCAAACGATACAATAGAACAGGATGAAATTATTGAATTTTTGGATTTAGTTGATAATCAAATGCAGTTAAATCCTGATATATACGAAAATACTTTTGACGGTATTTCAAAAGAAATTCAAAATATAAAAAATGAAAGTTCAAATCAAATGCCGCAGGAAAGCATACTTGATGCAATATATAACAGTGATGCCGCCTTAGAATATATTGATTTGGATAAAGACGGCGAAATAAGCGATTTGGAAAAAGAACTGTTTGAAAGTTTTGTTCAGGGCGATAATGAAGAATTATCGGCTGAAGATTTGCAAAATGCACTAAAAGCAATGGAAGACGGTACGTTTAACTATGATTTAAAAATTCCTGAAGATGCAGTGCCGGTTCAGGATATACCTGATACTGCAGCAAGCGGAAGCAAACCGGGCAGTGAAAACATTTCGGCAAGACAAACATCAAATCCGGCTCAAAACTTAAGCCCTACGGGGAGAACTTCCGGAGGAGCAAGCGCAGGCATGCCCTCAGGAGTACAATCTGCACCGTCAAACACTGATGAAATGAATTTGGAACAGTTGAAAAAAGAGAAAGAAATAAGACAAAATAATGCGGACAGCGCAAAAAATGATGCAGATAAAGCAGTATCCGATATTAACGAACTAAAATCGGGTGAATATTCCGAAGCAAAAGAAAATTATGATAAAGCGGTAGAAAATGATGAAAATATTTCGGAAGAACTTAAAGAAAAAAGAGATAATAATCTCGAGGCAACAGAAAACACAATTAATGAAATAACAAGTTTAAACTCGGATATTTCTCAAACAGAAACCGATTTAGGCGATGCTTCGAATAAATTAAACTCTGATAAATCAACTCTTTCGGCATTGAAAAGCGCTTTAAGCTCATTTGACGGAGCCGAAAATCAAGGAGAAACCGCATCAAAAAAAGCGGAAATTCAAGAGCAGATTAACACTTTAGAACAAACAGCAATACCTGCCGATGAAAAAAGACAGAAAGAATTGGATGATAAATTAAATGGAAATGACGGCTTAAAAAAGCAATTGGAACAAAAGCAGGATGAACTGAATGATTTAGAAGCGGAAAAAGCGGAAATTGAACAAGAAATTTCAAAGACCGGAAGCGAAGAAACAAAAGAAGCACTTAAAGAATTTCAGGAAGTTGAAAAGAAACTGGATGAATTGGTTGAGAATCTGCCTTCTCTGCAGGAAAAACTGGCCAAGGCGCAATCTGAATTAGAAGAAATTAATGAATTAATACGAACAAAAGAAGCGGAGCAATTAAAATCAGAAAAATCATATTATAACAGCTCATTGCCGTCAGGACTCACAACTGCTTTGGATAATAAACTGGGGTCAGGTTTTTCTGCAAAACTTGAACAGGTTGCTAAAAATTTAAATTGTGAACCTTCCGACTTATTAGGCATGATGCAAAGTGAATCCGGTATAAATCCTAAAGCATACAATAATAACGGTGGCGCTACGGGCTTAATTCAGTTTATGCCGAGTACTGCAAAATCGCTGGGTACATCAACGCAGGCTTTGTTGAATATGAGTGCTTCCGAACAGTTAGATTATGTTGAAAAATACTTTAAAAACCTGACAGGAGGCTCGGGGCAGAAATTAACCGGCGGAGATTTATATACATTATGCTTTTTGCCCGCATATTTAAATCGGGAAGTATTATGCTCAAGTTCAGGTGATACGGCTAAATACTATAATGCCAACTCGGGGCTTGATGCCGACGGCGACGGCAATATAACAAAAACAGAACTGAATAACCGTATTCAAAATAAGTATAAAGAAGTATTAAGCCAATATGGAGTGGCATAGATAATTAAAAATCGTAAATAATTTTGCATAAACCTCCAAAAAGAAGCAAATTAAATGCAGAAAGAGAAAATTTCAAAACAGCAGGCAAAAAACATTTCAGAAAGGAATAGAAAAAAGAAAAACCTAAATATTCCGGATTTCAAGAATATTGCAATAAAAGATTAAGCGAAACTGAAGTATCAGATATATTCAAAGATGCTTTTAAAGATATTTTTGAAAATATCTTTAAAGTAAAACTTGATAATGAACTTTAAAACCCGCTTACCCTGTTCCGCAAGTTCGCAATTCCGGCAAAAACCATCTGACTGTTAATTGCCCGCTTTTCAGGGCGCAGTCCGGCATTTGCGATTTTTTTCAATTTCATTCTGCTTCTGCAACTCTTTTTTTATTAATTAAAAGCCCTGAAACCGGCTTTATCCGTTTTCAGGGCTTTTAGTTCAAATTTCCGCTTTCTTCATGCCGTCTTTATACTTTCTTTATACTTTCTGCCAAGCATTACTGCTGTTATTGAATAATGCCATTAAGTATTCTATTTTTTCGTTATCCGCATGTTTCATTGCATAATTAACATCTTTATATCCGTTGCCTGCAAGCCATGAAGCAACCTGCTGTCTTACGGCATCATAGTTGTATAAATAGTCATCATTTTTATTATCAGCTGTGGCATTATTGGCAATAAATTTTTCTATGCCTGTTAATGTTGCCTCATCGCCCGTTTCCGTATCTTCAATGTTAATTCCGCCGGATACTTTACCGTTTCTGCTGACGTTAAACCACACCTGCAATTTATCTTTGGACCTGTAAAATTCTGCGGTATCAGCACCGCTTTTTCCTGTATCTTTTACTGTTGTGCTTTCCACGCTGTATTGAGTTCCGGATTTATTATTAAATAAGCAGTATGTATCGCTTCCGCTTCCGCCGTCCAAAGTATTTTTACCCAGTCCTGCATAAATGAAATCATCGCCGTTTCCGCCTTTGATTGTATCGTTATAGTCGGAGCCGTAAATAGTATCATTTCCTGTGCCTGCATTTATACTTGCACCTTTAGACCGGCTGATTACAACATCTTTTGCATTTAATGCCCTTGCATCAATCACTTCCGAATGCCATGTGCCTGTATAACTGCGTTTATTCTGCGTGAATGCCGTATAATCAGCTAAAAATTTATCCGTTCTTAAATCATACGCTTTCGTTCCGTTGACATATAAGTCGACACTGCCTGAAGATGTGGTTACATCGCTTGTTCCAAAGTTCTTGACGGTAATTGTACTTGTCGTTCCATTCTCATTAAGATAGCTTATTACAAGGTTTTTGCCGGAAACTCTGTACGATAAATCGCTCTTATCTTTAAAACCTGAAAGTTTTAAATCAAGTTTTTCACCTTTTGATAAAACAATAACATCATTGCCGTCCCCTTTTTTGTATTCGTATGTATTATGCCCCGTGCCTCCTGTTATCGTATCATTGCCTAAACCGCCGGACATAGTATCATTGCCTGAACTGCCTTTTATATTATCGTTTAATTTTCCGCCGGCCATATAATCATTAATAGATGAACCGTATAAAGTATTCTTTTTATTTTCGGCGCCTTTAAAGTATATAACAGCTTCTTTTAAATTCAAATCACTGCCGTTCTTCTGCTTCAGCGTAAATGAATTCTTTGACTTAAAGAAATCCTTTATTGTTATTTTGCTGTTGACTGTATCACCTGCCCGTTCGGCATAATTTATAACCAGATTATTGCCTGATTTTGTATAGCTGTATCCGTTATCAAACGAACCGACTTCGCCTTTATTCGTAAATGTCAGATTTGTTGAGCTGAAATCTATTATGGTCTGCCCTTTTCCTGATGTATAAATAGTATCGGAGCCGAATATCCTGTCTTCATACCTATATATGTTATTGCCGGATTCGCCGTACAGTTTATCGTTGCCTAAACCGCCGTTTAATATGTCATCCCCTTTTCCGCCTTTCAAAATATCATCGCCTTTGCCTCCAATCAGCGTATCGCTGTAATTACCGCCTGTCAGCGTATCATAGCCGTCATCGCCCTCTATCAGACCATTACCCTTAATTTTCCTGCTTGCATGCGGAAATACTATTGCATTAATTTCACTTAATGAATTTCTTACATTTATATTGCCGTCTTTAAATTCGATATGGTCGACGGAAACTTTGCCTTTTTTCTTGAAATAATCGGCAATGGTAATTGAACCGCCTGTCTTATTATAATATATTACAAGGCTGTTTCCGCTTTTTGCCATTGTAACATCGCCTTTATTTATTGTTTTCAGTTCAATAACATCTTTGCCCGTACCTGAATATATTGTGTCGCTCCCTCCGAGAGAAATATCTTCATATTTAATTATATTTGTTCCGGATTCGCCATATATTTTATCGTTGCCCTCCGAAGCAAATATAACATCATTCCCGCTTCCTCCTTTTAATATATCGCTGCCTTTTCCGCCGTTTAATGTATCATTGCCGCTTCCTCCGGATAAAGTATCGTTATAATCGCCGCCTACTATCGAATCCATAAATTTAGTACCGGTAATTTTATTTGCTTTATCTTTTACAACTGTATCTGCATAACTGATAGCCACTTTTTCCAATATTTCTTTTACAAATGCATACTTTGTGATATCAACATAACCGCCTGTTGTTTTATTTGTAGTCCCTTTTATTAAATACTGGATGTTATCATATAATGATTTTTTAAAGTAGTCCTGAATTGTAACGGAGCCGTTGTATTTTGTTTGAATTACGAGGCTTCCGTTTTTATTTGAATACGTCAATTCAGTTCTGGGCGCATCATTGCTTTCGCTTAAAATATCATCAAACTGAATGCTGTCTTTGCCCGACCCCGGAATAATTATATCATTGCTCTTATCATACACTTCTTTAATTTCGCTGCCGTATCTGTAATCGGTTCCATCGGAAGCTTCTTCGGTTTTATCCATTTCAAAAACTTTAACCGTAGTTTTATCTTCGCCTTCGCCGCCTATGGGCTGTTCTGTATATACTAAAGGATCAATATTGGGGGCTACGGTCTGTATGTCTGATTTCTTAAAAATATATGTATCGTTGCCGCTTCCTCCATACAGCGTATCATCGCCTAAACCGCCCATTATTGTATCATTATTATTTTCTCCGTATAATTTATCCCTGCCGTCCTGACCGTACAATACATCGTTGCCGCTGCCGGCTTTTATTGTGTTATCCGCATAATTGCCATATAATACATTCTTTGCCTTATTACCGGTCAAATTTAAGTTATCTGCCCACGATTTTATGTTGGACTCCGTAACAACCAGCTGGCCGTACATACTTTTCTTGCTATCCGCACTGTCCGCATAATATGAACCTGTTATAAAATCATATAACCTTTCAACGGATACAAACTGCGCACCTTCTATACTGCCTAAAAATCCGCCGGTATCTACTACATAAAAACCTATGATATCATTTGATTTCTGCTCTTCATTACCATACGACGCCCCGTTAATTTCAAAACCGGAATTATCCGTATTTTCATTTCCGTAATCGTCGTAACTTGTATGCGTTACGGTTTGAGTAGTTTCCAGAACATCCCCTCTTACGACGCCGACAATCGTTATACAATGGCTGCCGCCCGAGCCTCCGGTAAAACCATTGGCTTCTCCGCCTACTATAAGTCCTCGTCCGTCGCCGATCCATTTTTCAAACTGCTGTGCAAAATCATATAAATACTGGTTTAATACATTCTTTTCGGTTACAACTGTTTTAACATCAAGCGGCTGAGTACTGACAACGGTATCCGATCCTTCCTGTTCTCCTTTAATAACTTCTTCTTCCGTAACGGTTATTGTGGTTGTTACTTTTGAATGAGTTTCATTCATAGTTTCCGTCGTCAGAGTTTTGGTGCGTTTATAAATATCTCTGCCGTTTTCATCTTGTTTGCCTGTTTTTTCATATTTATATTCGCAACTTTTTTCTTCTACAGCAGGGTCTTTTTCTTTTATCATTGATTTAAATTCATAAAGACCGGCTAAAGATTTCACGCCCATTTTATTCAGAAGATTTTCCTGCTGCCAGTAGAAAGTTGAGCCTACCTGCGTCGGATATTCTTTTAAATCCTCTATTTTATGATATTCATCATAATTATCTTTATGCAGGCAGTATGAATCAGGGTCATTAAAATAAGCATAAGGATTTTTATCCGGAGTGTATCCTTTTTGATACCACAATTCATCATTTTTAGAGTTCTGGACAGCCCATAATAATAACTCATCTTCTGTTTCTACAGGAGCTTTCGGCATTTTGGAAACCGTTTTTTCCTCCACTTTCCATTCGTTTGCGCCGGAATCCCAAACAACATCTTTTTTCGTAGTTTCCTGAGGTGTAGATAAATACTGGGCATATTCCTCGGTTATTTCAACTATATCTTTTTTGCCTGCCATTGATAATACATTTAAAACGGCATCAATACCGCAGTCGCTGTATGCCTGCTGATAATCGTACACCCATTTATTCGGCTGGCCTATTATTGTATATGTTTCATCGGCTTTAATTATTGAAGCATCACTTACATTCTGCCCCGAAAAACTATCTATTATATCCGAACCCGCCACTGATACAATATCATTAAATCCGAGAAGTTTTGCGTTGACTTCCTGTACTTTTCCGCTGCTTTTCAGCGTGTATGTATCATTCAGAACATGCTGGCCTATTTTAGTTTCTTTATTGCCGGTATTTACTATCTCTAAATCTTCTACCCCCGAATTTTCATCACTGGATGAGTAAAAATGATTTAACTTTTTATCTGATGAATTTGTTGTCGCCATTACAATATCTCCTGTTTCTTTTTATCTGCCGAAATTAATATTCCTATTTTACTATATTTTTTAATATCCAAAGTATCCTGACTTTATAATATTTTTTTATATACCGCATTAAATCAGCTTTTAAGCCTAAAAAAATCAAAAAATTTCATGCAGAAAGATGTTTTATTTCTTTCATTACAATACTTAACATATTCTGCCGTTAAAAATTTCATGCATAATGATTGAAGCGCTCACGGCCAAATTTAATGACTCGACATCTTTTGCCATTGCCAGCTTAACATTTTTATCACTCAGATTTATAAGTTCAGAACTCAGCCCGGCAGCTTCGCTTCCCATCATAATCAGTAAACTGTCATATTTTGAGCATTCTTCCAATGAAACAGTATTTTTACCCCTTAATGACGTCGATATTTTTATATGGCTTTTAAAAATTTCGTTCAATTTATCTTTATTTTTTATCTCAATAACCGGAATTTTAAAAAAATTACCTGCAGTTGAGCGTATTACCTTTGATGAATATAAATCCGTGCAATTTCCATAGAGTACTATTCCGTCAAAATTAAATGCGGAAGCGCTTCTTATTATCGTTCCGAGGTTTCCGGGGTCGCTGATGTTTTCAAGAAGAAGAACTCTTTTATGCTTTTTAAACATATTTAAATCATAATGTTTCTTTTCTGCTACAGCCAATATATTACACGGGCTGTCCGCAGTAGAAATCTTTTTCATTACATCTTTATTTACAATAAAAAATTCATGATTAATATTTCTCGTATCATAATCATTTAAAACAAATATATATTTGATTTTTATTCCTGCCGAAATCAGCTCCTCAAAAGATTTTTCGCCCTCCGCAATAAATAAATCCAGTTCATCACGGTATTTTTTCTGGCGGAGTTTTGCCGTTTCCTTTATTTTTCTGCCGGAAACACCGACTATTGAATACATGCCCCCGCCTGCCACTTCATATAATAATATTTTTCATAATCGTTCATCAGCGAAAGTTCAACCAGTTTTATTTCAAACGGAAAATGCGAAAATGAATGCATTATAATTTTATCATTTTCATACTTTGCATAAACCGTATTTTCAAGCCTTACTCCGCCCCAATTTTCTTTATACACCCCCGGTTCTATTGAAAATACAGTGTTATTCAATATTTTTGTTCTGGATAATTCGGAGCTTGACAATCTCGGCGGAATTTCATGCACTGATATGCCCACTCCATGACCGGCCGAATGAGCAAACGCATAATCCGGCGAAATATTCTTCTCTATTGTTTCACGTGCTATTTTGTCTATATCGTAATATGAAGACTTTTTATTATACTCGTTGTAATAAGAATTTAAGAATGCCTTTAAAACAACCGTATATGCATGTTTTTGGAGATTATCGGGCGTGCCTTTTATAAAAGTCCTTGTAGTATCCGTTGCATAACCGCCTTCATAATATCCGCCGTAATCAACCAGCAGAAAATCGCCGTTATTAACAGTTTTTTCCTTCGAAGGCGTTGAATAATGTATTATTGATGTATTTGCGCCGGACGCAACTATAGGCTTAAAACTTAAAGATAATGCACCGTTTTCTTTCATTGATTTAACGAGTGCTTCATAATAATCATATTCGGAATATATCGTATCAGAATTAATCATATCTAATATTACGGCTAATGCTTCATCAGCCCTTTTGAAACATGACTTAAGATGTTCTGTTTCATTATCGTTTTTAACCGTTTTTAATAAATTCAGCCGGCTCGGCAGTATGTTGTTGTTTTGGTTTATGAGCTTATAATCATATATTGTGAGCTTATCTTCATCAATATATAAATTCTCTTTATCCGTTTCCCTGACGTATTTTTCAAAATACGATAAAGGAAGCACCTCAAAAGAGTTTCCTATAGGAGGTATACTGCAGTCCGAAAATATCTTCGCCTCTTTTTCGGTTATTAATGCCTTTGCGGGAAATACTGACGAATAATCAAAATCATAAGAACGCATATTTGTTAAATAAGCAATATCTTCTAAAGAGGTTACTATAAGTTTAAACTTACCGCCTGCACAGCTTTTTATCATTTCATACTTTTCATCGGCGCTCAGCCCCGTAATACTATTATCAGCCTGAAAAATATTATAGCTTATCTTTGATACGGCATCCTTTTTATATTCAATAACGGGGTCAGAGCTAAAAAGTTTGATTATAACATTTTTTGAAATCATATTTTCAGCCAGCATATCGTAGAACTTTTTGGATGTTTTTGCCGATATTATGCCCAGCTTAAAGTAAGAAGGAATTTTTTCGGTTAATGCAGATAGAAACGGCTGTGATAACGGCATTTTAACAACCTGAATATAATCATGATTAACCTGATTATCCGCCTGTTCGTGATATCTTGTATCAACAAACAGCAGTATTCTGTCATTTGTGATTAAAACATCGCCTGCAGAACCCGTAAAATCCGTAACATAATACCTTGAATTTAATTCAAGCATATTATATTCAACAAGAAATTCATTCGTTGAATTAACTATTAATCCGTCAATATCATTTTTTGACAAAAACTCTCTTAAATATTTTATAAGCTCTGTATCCATCAGCCCCGCTTATCCGTTTATATCAAGTGATAACCGAATTGTGCTTTATTATATCTTTCGTCAAAAAGTATATCATGATTATCAGGTTTAAACAATTATAACTTATTTCTTGATATTTGAATTTTATCCATGTATTATAATTTAATGGGCAGTAAAAAAATAAGATTGAATAAGTATATAGCATTAACGGGCTTTTGTTCAAGACGCAGAGCGGATGAATATATTACTGAGGGTAAAGTTCGTGTCAACGGCGCAGTTATTAAGGAACTCGGCTGTCAGATCAGCCTGGATGACAAAGTCATGATAGAAAATCGCCTAATTAAACCGGCAGATTATACTTATATAAGATACTACAAACCCGCAGGCTATATTACAACAACGCAGGATGAAAAAGGCAGAAAAACCATTTATGATATACTTCCGGAGGAAGTGCGGAATCTGAAACCAATCGGAAGACTGGATAAAGATTCTGCCGGACTTTTGATTCTGACTAATGACGGAAATTTTATTAACGAGCTTTCTCATCCCGCTTCTAAAGTACCAAAAACGTACAGAGTCTGCGCTCAGGGCAAAATGAATTTAAATGATTCAGCGCTTATGGAAAAAGGAATTGAAATAGAAAAAGGTCAAATTGCTTATGCCTATGCTCAAATTATCGGCTTTGAAGCCAGAAATACAGTCTTAGAAATAGTTTTATATCAGGGCTTAAACAGGCAAATCCGCAAAATGCTCGATTTTTTAGGACACCCCGTAATATCCCTGAAAAGAACGAGCATCGGACCGATAAATCTTTCCGGATTAAAGAAAGGACAGTTCAAATACATAAAACCAAAACAGCTTCGGGAAATAAAAAACTATTTAAAGAAACTAAACAAAATTAATTCAAAATAATTTATTTCTGTTAAAATATCTCTGTGGATTAAATATTATAAAACTATACGGGAATTATTATGTTGCTTAATTTTTTATATTCCAAAATACACCGGGCAACCGTTACCGGTGCAAATCTGAATTATGTCGGCTCTATTACCGTGGATAAAATGATTTTAGATAAAGCGAACCTTTTTGAAGGGCAGAAAGTTGATATTTTGAACATTAATAACGGTGAAAGATTTCAAACTTATATTATTGCGGGCAGGGCCGGAAATAAAGATTTCTGCCTGAACGGCGCCGCCGCAAGAAAAGCCCAGGTAGGCGATAAAATCATAATCTGCGCTTATGCGCAGATGACTTTGGAAGAAGCCGGCTCTTTTAAGCCTGCAATAGTTCAAATTGATGACAATAATAATATAATCAATCCGTAATTTTATTGTTTTTTACAGCCCCGTTTTTAATCTGATGCTCTGCAGTTTTATGCCCGTGCAAAATCTTTTTCCGGCGCTCCCGCACCGCATTTTTTACTTTTTTCCCTTCTCTCGCTCTCCCCGCTCTCTCTCCCTCACACACACTCTTTCTCCCCCGCTCTCTCCCCCGCACTCCCCCTTCCCGCACAAAAAATTATCTAAATCAAAATTTTTTTATTTTATGCCGGAGTTTTGTTAATTTATTTTCTTATTGTTTCTAAAAATGCTTTTAACTCTTTTTTCCGTTCTTTATCCGAG
This sequence comes from uncultured Muribaculaceae bacterium, assembly GCA_964491345.1. Classification (GTDB taxonomy): domain Bacteria; phylum Cyanobacteriota; class Vampirovibrionia; order Gastranaerophilales; family Gastranaerophilaceae; genus Avigastranaerophilus. Next base: position 17,086 of record CAZBFV010000020.1, on the reverse strand, counting down.
TGCCTGATTAAATCTTTTATAATCTCAACTGCATTATGCTTATGATTAATTGATTTTAAATACAGTGCATATTCTTTAATATATTCCTGATTATACGGGTCAAGCCTTCTCATTATGGAAAAACTGGTCAGTGCGCCGTCTGTATTATTATTTTTCACCGAACATTTTGCCATAAAATACCTGTATTCGGAATTTGTTATATCAAACCCGGCGGCCTCTTTATAATACAAATATGCACACTCATAATTTTCAAGATTATAATAGCAGTCCGCTATCTTCTTATAATATGTTTCTTCTTTAGGATTTATTGAAACGGCGGTTTTATAATTATCAAGTGCATTCAGGTACCGTTTTTTATCAAAATACATATCGCCTGAAAGCAGATATATCTCATAACAATTAATATCAAGATGCATTGCACTGTTTAATAAGTCCGATGCCTGCTCTGTTTCCTGGTTTTCGATTTTGATTTTTGCAAGCAGTATGTAAGCCTGAATATATTTAGGCGATAATTCAATTATTTTACTGCAGATTTTCCCGGCTTCCTGATAATTTTTAACATTATACAGATTTTTTGCAAGTTCATATTTATAATCAAGCCGGCCGTTATTCAATTTTACGGCTTCAGATATTGCCTTTACAGCCTTATCATACATGTTCAGCCGGGAATAATACATTGAATGCGCATAATAAAGAAAATCATTTTGAAAATTATCTTTTATTGATTTTGCAACCAGCCTGCCCGCATTAATAATATTATTTTGTTTTAAATTAATTAATATTAACAATGCTTCCGCTTCAACATTATTTTTATCTGCAGATAATATATAACAGGCAACTTTTTCAGCCAGTTTAATTTTATTCATGGTATAATATAAATACGCTAAAGCATAATTATATGCTGTATTTTCACTATCTAAAACAGTAGCCTTGCAGTAACATGTTTCCGCTTCATCAAAAAATCCTTTGAGTGAAAAAACAATTCCCAGTTTAAAATAATATAAAGCATTTTTATCATTTTGGCTTATGGCGCAGGAATAATATTTTGACGCCGAATCCAGATTGCCTTTTTGATATTCAATTTCCCCCAGCAGATATAATAAATTATCGTCCTCTGAATATTTTAGCAGTTTTTCGGCAAGATGTTCCGCCTCCTCGTAATTATTTTTTTGAATCAGCATGCTTACTATTTTTGAACCGGATTTAAAATTATCGGAATCTAAGGAGAATGATTTATTATAAAATTCATCCGCCGTCTGCTTTTCTCCCGTTTTATCATAAGCAAGGGCAACGTAATATAAAACATCGGATGAATTAACAAAAGAAAAATATGTCCGATACTCCCGTATTATTTCATTATATCTGTTCTGCTTTAAATATATCGAAAATAATTCTTCCGCTGTTTTTTCCTTGCCATAATCTTTTTGAGCCAATATTTTCAACAGATTTACCGCCTGCTCTGTATTATTCATTTTTCTATGCATTACTGCAGAATAATAAATTGCTTTATAATTATCTTTATCAAGCGACAGAATTTGTTCATAAAAACTTAAAGCCCTGTCATACCGGCAAAGCCCCGCATACATTTGTGCGAGTTCAAACATTATTTCAATACTGCTATTATCAAGTGCAAACGCTTTATAAAAAAAGTCTATTGCTTTTTTATTATCATTTCTGTTTTTATATTCAAATGCTTTTTTTAAATACTCATTCAATTTATTCATTACGGCTATTGTTCCGGCAATATCTTAAAAACGGCTTTTTTTACGTGATTTGTTCCGTTATCACCCGATAATGCGGGCATGTGGGCATCCTGCGGAAAGAATATTACAAATGTTTTATCATCCGCAAATATTTTATCCGTTCTATCCGAAGTTAAAAACATTACATCATTTTCACTTATATATGCTTCTTTTATGCCGGTATTATTAATATTTGTATAGCCCATATATTCATAACCGTCAACAACCAGCTGAATGTCTGTATATTTTTTATGAGCTTCCAATTTTTGCAGAGGCTTTGTTTCATATTCCTGCAGATTAAAAAATACTTCATCTCCCCTGATTTCGTGCTTCCCGCATTCCATGCCTTTTAAATTATTATTTTTTATATAATCAAACACAAGTTTAAAATCTTTATGCAGGGATACATATTTATCTGAATTAGAAAGAACATCGACAATCATAACAAATAACTCCTTTTTATCTAATGTAACATAAAATTTTACAATTGTTAAATAAAAAAGCAATTCCATCCGATAAAAAAACTTTATATAAATATGGGGACTGGATTTTTAGTTATGGGAGATAATAATGAATGAAGAACAATTAAATGCGGTTTTAGGCACAATTCGTGAACCTGTAAAAAATGTTTATAAACTTTCATCAAGAAAAAACACAGAAGAAATCCAAAGGATAGCCAGAATATTTAATATCAACGAACAACAAAAAAACAAGCACCTGATGATTTCAATAAAAAATCTTGCAACAATGCACGTTATGTACAGCAATAACTAGCCGGTTTTCGGATGATACGCCTGAGAGTATGTATATTCTTCAGTAAATCCTATTGATTTGTACATGCTTACAGAAGCGTTATTGCCGGCATCACAGCTTACTTTTATTTCTCTTAACGGCCAGCCTTCCGTTATCGCAGATGCCAAAAGATTATCCATAAGCTGTTTTAATAAGATTTTACCGAATCCGCAGTTTCTATGTTTTTTTAATACTGCGCAAAGCGGAATATTTGCTATCGTTTCATTAGTAAAATTAGCAAAACAAATCCCCGCAGGACGTTTTTTATAGATTAAAACTTTTGTTATTTCAGGTAAAAATCTCCCGTATATACTGCCGGTTATTTTTTCAAGAATATCCCTGCATCCTTTTACGGTAAGAAAACGGCTGTCATACAAAGCATCGGATGAATCTTTGAATGCCTGATGAATTATATCCGACGCATCTTTAAAATATATTTCATCCCAGTTTGTTACGGAATAATCTTTTGGAAGCTCGGGAACAATAACTTCCTTTATTTTATGTATCGCCGAAATATCGGTTAAATTAAAACCCATTACGGAAGTATTAATAATTTGGAACCCGAAATCTTTAACATCCGGAGCAAAAGAGTTTTGTCTGCCGAGCATGGGATATACAATTATCTTATCTTTCATCAGCGGTTTTATTTTTTCAATGAACTTTTCAAGAAGAAGCTTCCTTTTTGAATTAAGATTTTCACTTCCGATACAATGAATAATATTAAGCTCTATTGCTTCGGAAATAACTGTTGTATAAACCAAAAAACCCGTCGGTATATCATCTTCAAAAAGAATTAAACAATTCAAAAGCCCGTCTTCCATACTTTTGATAAAATGCCCGTAATCTATCGGCGCAAGTTCAAAATTATAATCATTTGATGCATTATTCTTAAAATCATTATAAACACCGGAAAATATTTTTTTGTAACAATTATTATATTCTTCAACTTTATACATAGTTATATTAGCCATATCCGCCTTCTTATAAGTTAATTAAATGCTGCATTTTATCCACTTTTGTATGAATATATTTTTCATTATACTTGTTTAGAGGGGTTTTTAATTCAATCCTGTCCGTAATTTCAAGCCCGTATCCTTTTAAAGCTATGATTTTTCTCGGATTATTCGTTATCAGCTTGAATTTTGTATATCCTAAATCTCTTAATATCTGTGCGCCTATTCCATAATTTCTCAAATCAGGCTTAAATCCTAATGAAATATTGGCCTGAACAGTATCCTGACCTTCTTCCTGAAGCGCATAAGCCTTAATTTTGTTTACAAGCCCTATTCCTCTGCCTTCATGACCTCTTATATAAACAAGAGCGCCTCTCCCGTACTCATTAATCAATTTAAGAGCAGATTCAAGCTGGTTTTGGCAGTCGCATCTTTTTGAATGAAAAATATCTCCGGTTAAACATTCGCTGTGGACCCTGACCATCGGAATTTTATCCGAGCCGTCATCTTTAACTACCGCTGCCTGCTCGGCGCCTCCCATTTTATTTATGTAGCCGTATATTTTAAAATCACCGAAATCCGACGGCAGATTTGCAGCCGCTTCTCTTTTCATAAACATTTCTCTTTGAAGCCTGTATTCAATTAATTGCGCAACGGTAATAAATTTTAGATTGTACTTTTCGGCAAACCGCATTAAATTATCACGTCTTGCCATTGTACCGTCATCATTCACAATCTCGCATATAACGGCGGCAGGAATTAAACCCGATAATCCCGCCAAATCAACTGATGCTTCGGTATGCCCTACTCTTTCAAGAACTCCCCCTTCTCTTGCTATTAAAGGAAAAACATGTCCGGGCTTTGACAAATCAGCGGATGTTGAACCTTCTGCAACCGCAACTTCAATTGTTTTTGCCCTGTCTAAGGCGCTGACTCCGGTTGTTACTCCGTATTTTTTTACTGCATCAATGCTTTGGGTAAATGCAGTGCCTTTAGGATCGGTATTATGGTTTACCATTTCCGATAAACCCAGTTTTTCTGCTCTTTCTCTTGTCAATGCGAGGCAGAGAACCCCCCTGCAATGCGATATCATAAAATTAATAATCCCTGGCGAAGCAAATTGCGCCGGAATAATAACATCTCCTTCATTTTCCCTGTCTTCATCATCGGCAACAATAACGGGATGCCCCTGTTTAAATTCTTCTACAGCTTCTTCTATTGTATTAAATTTAATTTCTTCCATATTATACAAATCCGTTTTCTTCTAAAAAACCAAAATTGATTTTACTTGTATTATCTTTTGAATTAAAAATTTTTTCAACATATTTTGCAATCATATCCGTTTCAATATTGACAATATCGCCCGGTTTTAATGCCGATAAATTAGTTTCTTTCAATGTTAAAGGAATAAGCTCCACGCTGAATTTATTTTTTTCTGCGGAAGCAATCGTAAGACTTGCCCCGTTAATTGAAATTGAGCCTTTATATATAATATACTTCATTTTAGATTCCGGAATTTCAAAAAATAGTTTTTGGGAAAATCCGTCATCGGTTTTATAAAGAAATTCAGCCGTGCAGTCAATATGCCCCGATACAATATGCCCGTCCAGCCTTGAATTAAGGGTCAATGCACGCTCTAAATTAACTTTGCGCCCCTGCTTTAAATTTTTAAAATTTGAAATTTTTAATGTTTCGTTTGATATTTGAAATGTTACGGAATTCCCGCTGAAAGAAACAACGCTTTGACAGACTCCGTCCACGCAAACACTCCTGCCGGTTTTAACATCAGACAGTATCTTTCCGCAATCTATTGTTATTTCCATTCCGCCGTCAGAAAACTTAGTGCTTCGGACTGTACCCTGTTCCTCAATTAATCCTGTAAACATATTAAAAGTTTAACAGTATGGAATTTTCAAGTCAAATAAAGCTAAATAAAAGTTTACCTTTATTATTTATTTCGGCTATAATAAAACAGTTAGGATAAGGACATGCATATATTTAATAAAATAAAATCAACGGCAGTTTTTATGATGTTTTTAGTTTTGGAACCGGCATCTGCGCTCGACAGCAGTATTCCCGTACGGGTCGGAATAAGCAATACATCGTTTCAGACATATTTGTTTGACAGCATTGAGTTTAACGAAGCTCAAAACTTAGATGTTATGGATGCTCAAACAGGATATCTGATAAAGGGAACAGATGAAAATTCCGCTGTTAAAGTTGCAATGGAAAAAAATTCATTCAGTGTATATATTAACGGAAATCTTATCGCAGACAATCTGGCGGGGCCGGTGCTTATAACTCCTAAAGAAGGCAAACTCGTATCAATTTCGGGATTAAAAAGAAAAGGCATGCAGGCATCATACAGAGGATGTATCGAACTTACAAAAAGCGGTAAAAATCCGGATAAATTTGCTGTAGTCAACGTTTTAAGCCTGAAAAATTATTTAAAGGGTGTTGTGCCGAATGAAATGCCCGTAAGATTCGGGTTAGAAGCGCTTAAAGCGCAGTCGGTTGCGGCAAGAAATTATGCCGTAACTCCAAGAGTCAAAGCATATCAGGAATTTGATGTATGTGATTCGGTTGCATGCCAAGTCTATTACGGAGCTAATACGGAATCAGAACCTGCGGACAAGGCAATTGAGCAGACGGATGGAATTATTGCCGTTGATAACGAAAACAATCCCATACTTGCTTTGTACAGCTCAACGGCAGGCGGTTATACAGAGAGCTACGAAAATACTTTTTCTGACCCTCAGACAAAATCTTTTCCTTCAAAACATATACCTTATCTGGTTTCGCTTCCTGATAATACGGAATTTCCAAAATTGAACACGGATGAAGAAGCAGAAAAATTTTATACATCAAAGCCCGAATCTTTTGATGACCAATCCCCTTATTACAGATGGTCTAAGGAATGGACAGCCGATGAACTTCAGGAAGTTCTTAATAAAACGCTTATAGCGCAGTCTAAAACAGGATTTATCAGTCCTTTTGTTTCCGATAAATCGGAAATAGGAAATATAAAATCAATAAAAGCTCTGGAAAGGGGAAACTCCGGCAAAATAATAAAACTGGAAATATCTACAGATAAAAATACTTTTGTTATTGAAAAAGAACTTGTTATAAGACGCTGTTTCCAAAAAAACGGCATATCGCTTCCAAGTGCCAATTTCGTTATAAATTATATAAATTCTGAAACTCCCGTTTATAAATTTTCGGGCGGAGGCTTCGGGCATGGCGTAGGATTAAGCCAATGGGGCGCAGGCAAAATGTCATCTTCAGGCTATAGATATGATGAAATTTTAAAGCATTATTATCATGGAATTAAACTTGCAACCATACCTGTCAATATTTTCGCCAATAATAAAATTATTGAAAGCTCTTTTTATTCTGATTTAGATGAAGCATATATAAAGATAAACAACCCCGATAAAATCAGCGAATTAAAAATAACCGTTAATGAACACAGTTTTACGCAGAAAATAAACAGCGGGAATACAAATATTGATATTTCCAAATATTTAAAAAAGGGGGAAAATAAAGTTTCTTATTTAATTACGGATGATACGGACTTTTGCAGAAAAATAAGCGCATCTGTAGTGATAAGCGGAGCAGATAATGAATAAAGAAATATCTTTGTTAAAGGCGGCATGGCTTATTGCTTTTGTTACGATAATATCAAAATTTGTCGGATTTTTAAGAGATATTTGTATTGCAAATTATTACGGGGCGGGTCTTGTTTCCGATGCATATTTTTATGCATATCAAATACCTTCTTTAGCCATTATATTAATGGGCGGGGTAGGCGGTCCTTTCCACAGCGCAACCGTAAGCGTATTTGCAAAGCTGGTTAATCATAATAATAAAATGCCGTCAGAAAAAGTAAATAAATTATTTAATACGTTTTTAACGGCTACATTTATTGTTTTTGCACTATTTTCACTGATTATATTTATATTTTCCGATAAAATACTAAGTTTTATAATACATTCCGATAATGCGGAGCTGGTTTATTATGCAGGCAGTCATTTAAGAATAATGACCCCCGTTATATTAATAGGCGGAATTATCGGAATATATTACGGGCTTTTAATTACATACAGATGTTTTCTTCTGCCTAATATTTCTCCGGTATTAATGAGTTTATGCATTATAATTATAATTGCATTTTCAAAAGGAGATATAACAGGCAGAAATATAGCAGTTGCAACAACAATCGGCGCTGTTCTTCAATTTATTGCGCAGGCGCCTGCCGTCCATAAATTAGGATTTAAAATTAAGCCTAATTTGGATATAAAAAATAATCCCGAGTTTAAAAATCTTATTGAGCTTGTTTTTCCTGCGGCGTTAAGTTCAACAATCGGACAAATTTACGTTTATGTCGACATGTTTTTTGCATCTCAGCTAAAGGAGGGGGCATGGACTGCGATAGGCTATGCAAACAGAATATTCCAATTTCCGGTCGGAATACTCGTAACAGCTTTTCTTGTTCCTTTATTCCCTATATTTTCAAAACTGGTGGGTGAAAAAAGCTATCTGGAAGTTAAGCATTATTTTCATAAAGGGGTCGGTTTCCTTAATTTTGCTGCGATACCTGTTATGTTCGGAATAATTTTATCGGCTTACGATATGGTTCAGCTTGTATTTCAGCACGGGGAATTTAATTCCGATGCAACATATATGGTATCGCAGGCATTAATCTTTTTATCGTTTGCAATAATTCCTTATGTATTTAGAGATTCCGTTACAAGAATTTTTTATTCGTTTAATGATTCCAAAACTCCTTTTTTGGTTGCATTATCATCAATTGTAATAAAATTCATTTTAAATTCTATATTCATATCAAAATTAGGCATTGCGGCAATAACATTATCCACTTCGCTTGTAACATTAATAAATGCGGTATGGCTCGGAATTATTTTAAGACATAAAATTGATTTAGAGTATAAAATATATTTTGTAAATTTGTTAAAAATGCTTTTATCCGCACTCATTGCTTTTTCGGTAATTTTTGCACTGTATAAATACTGGATGGTTCCGGACGGAAGCCGGATGATGCTGTTTATTAAGATAATTACGGCGCTTGCGCTTTACCTGGCTGCATATACGGTATTTACAGTTGCATTTAAAATAGAATATGCAGGTGAATTAATTGAACGAATTAAAAACAATATTAGACGAAAGTTTATTCGTCAATAAACTTAACTCTGCTCTTAACAGCGGAAACGTAATTGCATTTGTTACAGATACGGTCTGGGGAATAGGCTGTATTCCTTCGAGCAGGGCAGGGGTTGAAAAAATATACGAAATCAAGGGCAGAGATAAGTCTAAACCTTTGATATTAATGTCTGATAAAAAAGAAAAGCTGTTTCCATATATAAAAAATATATCTGACAAAGCCTATAAACTTATGGATAAATATTTTCCGGGAGCTTTAACGGTTGTTGCGGAAAAATCCGATAAAACGCCTTTATATTGTACATCAGGCAGAAATACTGTCGGAATAAGAGTGCCGGATAATCTATTTTTTCAAAAATTATGTTCAAAAATAGATGGAGGAGTGCTTGCAACAACAAGCGCAAATTTATCGGGCAGGCCATCTTCAAAAACATATAAGGATGTATTAAATTCCTTGGGAAATCTTGTTGATATTATATTCAAAGACTACGGCTGTTCTTGTTCAGGACTCGAATCAACCGTAGTTCTTGCTGTATCTGATGACATAAAAATACTAAGACAAGGATTTATTATTCTATAATATCATCATTTGAAACAAAATCGGATAAATCAATTTCATCTATAATATCATCTGTTTTTACTTTGATAATTTTTCCGCTGTGCAGATAGCTTTTGGTAAAATCAATTGTTCCGCCTTTGCCGTCTTCACCAACATGCCATTGGCAGTCATCAAGACTGTTGTATTTTTGTATTGCGCCGTCTTTAATATCATATAATTTTTTAAAATCTTCAACATTAATTCCGTCTTGATATTGAGGCAATGCTTCAATGTCATTTATTGAAAAATACACATAATCGCCGTCTGTATATGCAGATGCAACTTCTTTTTGCATTGCCTGTTTTTCTTTTAACGCCCAGATATTTTCTTCTATTGAAGAGCGTTTTTCCTCCGATAAGTTTTTATTATATAACTTATCCTGTTCTTTATCTATTTCTTCCTGAACATTATCATATTCGGAAGGTATTGTAATTTGTGTTATTTCTGACAGCTCAGAATCTTGAGGTATTTCATTGTATAAACGGATTAAGTTTTCATCAGTTCCATATATATCAGACAGTTCTTCAATGGAATCGCCGGATGGATTATATATAACAGCAACATCATCGGGAACGGACTTTTGCATATTAACAGCCCCTGCTGTTCCGCCGGCTACAGCCATTCCTGCCAAAAAAGCCAATACGGTTTTGATTATATTTTCCTTTTTTGCTTTTGCTTGTTGTTCCTGAAGTTGCGAAATAAATACATCAGTCATATCATTATTTACTCTCCTATGCGGACGATCCTGCTCTAACATAAACTGCGGAATTTGTAGCTTTTTTTGCGCCGAATCCGCAGAAATCCTTTTACCGCTCTGTATATTTGCAATTTTATCATTACTGCCGAATGATATTCTTGATATGCTGCTCATAAAAACCTTACCTTTCTTTTGCAATTATAAAATAAAGTGAATATTTAAAATTAACAAATAATAAAATTAATTTAACAAAACTTAAAAAAAATAATTTTTTCTAAAGAAATTTTTGTAACAGCCGATAAGTAGAATTGTATAGAAAAAAAGGAGTATATAGTATGTTTGATTTTGGCGATTTTACTGCAAAGATAAAAAGCAATTTTAATCCTAAAGAGCTGAATAAGCTGGATGACGGCAAAATTATTGATGATGCCAGCATATTTAACGAGCAGGACGGCACAATTAATAAAGATTTGCTCACTAAAGAAGGTTTTATTAATGCATTGCATGCCGAAAATACCAAAAATGCATATACTAAAGATGAATTAGCGCAGATTTATGATGCATTGAATGCCTATGACAGTAATACAGACGGGGCTTTATCGGAAGATGAGCTGAAAATACTGGCAAATGCGCAAAATAAAGGCAACGTTATTGAAGAAGCAGATATACAGAGGTTTTTAGAAGCAATGGAAGATACGGATGCACTGTGCGACTGCGGATGCGAGCCTACATGCCCATGCAATGATGAAGAGCATTCTGCAAATACAATGACTTCCGTATTTAAGCAGGACGATAGAATTAAAACGGATGAAGACGGAAACAAATATGTACTTGTCCAAGGCTGGAGCAGTAATGATGCCGATAACAACTGTTTATCAAGAATCATAAAAAACAGCTATGACTTAGAAGCTATGGGAATAGAAGCAGACAGCGACGAATATAAGGCATTAGAAAAAGCTGTAATGGACGCAAACCCTGATATATACGGAACAGAAGACGGCGGATGGAGAAGCGAAGCCGGCGGTTCCGGCCGTCAAAATGCCGAATTATATGTAGATGATAAAGTAATATTACCTGATTTTTCAACGGAAAAAGAATGTAACTGCATGGATAATACGGAGCCTGAAAATCAAGTGCCTGACGCAAATCAAGATCCGATTCCGGATACAGCACCTTCAGATACAACACCGGCACAGCCGGACATTCCGCAGGATACAATACCGGAAGAACCTGATATCCCGCAGGATACAACCCCTGAAGAACCCGATATTCCGCAGGACACAACTCCTGCAGAGCCGGATACACCGCAGGATACAACCCCGCCGGCACAAGGACCTCAAGGACCACAGGGCGAACCAGGAATACAGGGTCCGCAGGGCGAACAGGGCGAACCCGGAATACAAGGTCCGCAGGGTGAAAAAGGCGACACGGGCGCCCAGGGTCCGCAGGGTGAACCAGGACGAGGTGTTACCGGCGCACATGTTGATGAAAACGGGCATCTTATTCTTGAATACAGCGATGGAACAACCGAAGATGTCGGAAACGTAAAAGGCGATAAAGGCGACACGGGCGCCCAGGGTCCGCAGGGCGAAAAAGGCGACACGGGCGCTCAGGGTCCGCAGGGCGAAAAAGGCGACACGGGCGCTCAGGGTCTGCAGGGCGAAAAAGGCGACACGGGCGCTCAAGGTCCGCAGGGCGAAAAAGGCGATACGGGCGCTCAGGGTCCGCAGGGCGAAAAAGGCGACACGGGCGCTCAAGGTCCGCAGGGCGAAAAAGGCGATACGGGCGCTCAGGGTCCGCAGGGCGAAAAAG
>CAZBFV010000020.1:0-5211 GCA_964491345.1 uncultured Muribaculaceae bacterium | reverse complement strand
AAAAAGGCGACACGGGCGCTCAAGGTCCGCAGGGCGAAAAAGGCGATACGGGCGCCCAGGGTCCGCAGGGCGAAAAAGGCGATACGGGCGCTCAGGGTCCGCAGGGCGAAAAAGGCGATACGGGCGCTCAAGGTCCGCAGGGCGAAAAAGGCGATACGGGTGCTCAGGGTCCGCAGGGTCCGCAGGGCGAGCCGGGGGATATTCTTGAAAACCCCGATGATGCAGAAGAAAAAGATCCTGTTGAACCATCAAATACTCCCGAAGCAAACGGCTCTGATATGCCTTCTCAAGAGGAAACTCCTCCTCCGCAAGAGGAAGTTCCTGACACGCCACAAGATACACCACAGCCTGAAGCTCCATCTCAAGAAGATACTCCGCCTGCGGATGAAGTTCCCGATACATCTACACAAGAGGAAGCTCCTCCGCCTCCTGCAGAAGAACAAGTTCCTGATACGCCTCCTCAAGAGGAAGCTCCTCCGGAGCCGCCTCAAGAGCAAGTTCCCGATACGCCTCCTCAAGAGGAAATTCCGGACACATCAGGCGGATGCGACGGCGACCCTTCTGCAGGTGATACTCCTACCGGCGAAGATGAACCGATATTATAGAAATAAAAAATTTAAAGAGGAAAGATTAATTTCTTTCCTCTTTTATTGCGCAAAAAAAATTATTTTTATATTTTTACCGATATATAGCTGAGGAAAGAATATGAATATACCGCAATCTTTTGAAATTTATAATTTATCAATGGGAAACAGAAAAAACAGAAATTCAAAACAAACAAGTTTAAATAATATGCTTGAACCGCTGAAAACAAATAAGAAAGCTATGATACCGTCCGGCGAGCTTTTAAAAGGGATTAATTTTAACAGCGCTAATTCATTTGACACATTTACAAAAATAGATGATGCAACAAGAAAAATTAATTTTGTAAAATCGCAAGAGTCTTGGGATTCATGCTTGGAAGAAGAATTTATTGAGTTTCAGGAGGCAAGACGGGAATATGAAGAAAATAAAACCGGTCAAAATTTTGACCACATGCAGGAAGAAATGGGAGATATATTTTTTACTGCGGCAAGTATATCAAAAAATGCAGGAATAAATCCCAAAGAGGCATTTGATACAACGTTAAGAAAAAATGCCAACAGGCTGAATCTTATGGAAAGAATGTCTAAAAAGGATTTAGCCGACTGCTCCGATATTGAAAGACGGGGATTATGGAACAGTGCAAAACGTAAGTTATATGACGTTCAAGCCTTTCAATATATAGTATAGACAATTAATTATTTTCCGGAATAAATTTTATAAAATAAGAAAATAATAAAGGAATAAATGTCATAATCAATAATATATTTAATATTCCTATTTTTCCGGAAATAATGCTTATTAAAGGGAGTATCAGACCGATTACGCCCCAGCTGAATCCGCCTATAAAACCTGAAATCATGCTTTTAAATCCGGGCATCAGTTTTTGTGCGAGCGACATATTTACGGGTACGGCAAGAAAACTTACAAAACCAATCAGGATAAATGAAATAAGACCAAATAAACCTTGTCCTTTGAATACATAAAAAATAATACCTAAAGGAGCTACGGTTAAAAGCGAAATATAAAAAACTTTTTTAACTCCAAAATACCTTTCAAAAACAGGACTCAAAATAACTCCCAAAGCTCCTGCCATCATAAATGCAAATAATATTAAACCTATTTTTGATACGCTGTAATTAACGGATTCCCAGTAGAACGGCAGTATAATTGAAAAAGATGAAACTACAAAAGATTTAACTGTTGAAGCAGATACAAGCACCAAAACAGGTTTATTTTCAAAGATTTTTTTTATTGCGGTTATTAATGAAATTTGATTAAATTCTGATTTTTCCCTGCAGATGCGAGGGGTGTTTTTTAAAAGCAAAAAAGCTGAAACAATGCCTATAATACAGGCAAAAGGCAGTTTTTCCAAACCTAAGTATCCGGCTATATTGGAGGATACGGCAGGTCCTAATGCGAAGCCGAAAGTGCCGGATGCAATAAAAAAGCTCATATTTCTGCTCTTTGTTTCATTATCCGAACAGTTTGATACGATGCTTGTTGCCTGAGGATGAAAAAATGCAACGCCCATATATCCGAATAACAGGCAGATTATCAGCGTATATAAGTTATCGGCTATGCCTAAGCAGGATAAAAATACGGAAGCCGTAATCATCCCCCAAAATATAAAAAAGCGCCTTTTCCATTTATCCGCAATATAACCGAAAAAGGGCTGGGATAATGACGAAGTCAGGTTTGATATTGAAATTAAAGCAGATGCTATTGTCATAGAAATTCCTATTTTTACTGCAATAAACGGCATTATCGGATTTAAAAAACCCGAATACGCATCAGTTATAAAATGACCTAAAGATTGAACTAAAATTACTCCGGATTGTTTTTTATTCATGATTGTATCCCGCAAAATATTAATTATATTATAAAACGAAATACTTTCAGATATTATAAGTGCTTGTAAAGAAAGTTTTTTTGATGTATTTTAGTATAGTTATATAAATAAACAGGAGGAGATTCTGATGAGTGAAAGAAAATTAGTCGGAACAGGCGAAATGTTCAAAAAAGCACTTGCAGGCGGATATGCTATCGGTGCTTACAATGTAAACAATATGGAAATTTTACAGGGTATTGCGGAAGCTGCTGAAGAAACTCAATCGCCTATTATTCTGCAGGTTTCTGCCGGTGCAAGAAAATATGCAAATCAGACATATTTAATTAAGCTGGTTGAAGCTGCATTAGCTACTACTACTATACCTATTGCCCTGCATTTAGACCATGGCGCCGATTTTGAAATTTGCAAATCTTGTATTGACGGCGGGTTTTCATCGGTTATGATTGACGGTTCAAGATTTCCTTTCGATGAAAATGTTGCTTTAACAAAAAAAGTTGTTGATTACGCCCACGCAAAAGGTATTTCTGTTGAAGCAGAGCTGGGTAAATTAGCAGGCGTTGAAGATGATGTTAAAGTTAATGATAAAGATGCTAAATATACTAACGTTAAAGAAGCTGTCGAATTTGTAAGACGGACAGGCTGTGATTCTTTAGCTATTGCAATAGGCACTTCGCATGGCGCATACAAATTTAAAGGTGAAGCTAAACTGGATTTTGAAAGATTAAAAGAAATTAAAGATGCACTGAAAGATGCAGGGTTCGGCGATTATCCCATTGTTCTTCACGGTTCATCATCGGTTCCTAAAGAGTTTGTTGAAAAATGCAACAAATTCGGCGGAAACTTGCCCAATGCACAAGGTGTTCCCGAAGAAATGTTATCTTATGCATCTAAACACGGTGTTGCAAAAATTAATATTGATACTGATTTAAGATTGGCTATGACATCTACAATCAGAGAATTTTTTATCGAACATCCCGAAAAATTCGACCCCAGAGAATATATGGGTCCCGGAAGAACTGCCGTTAAAGAGATAGTTATGCACAAAATGCGTGATGTATTAGGTACTGCGGGACACGCTAAAGACTAAAAGAACATATAGTTTATAAATAGAGTAAAGAAATTATATCTTTACTCTATTTTTTATATAATAATTAAACAAAGAGAGGTTTTTTATGTTCAATTATTTTAAATGTTCTTTTTATATAACCATAATAGGAATTATCACTGCGTATTTCTGGGGCGAGCATAATCATGCCGGAAGCGGTTTTTTAAGTTTGTTTATTGTCGCATTCCTTGCCATACTTGAAATAACTCTTTCGTTTGATAATGCCGTTATTAATGCCGTGAAACTCGAAAAGATGAATGATGTCTGGAGGCGCAGATTCTTAACATGGGGTATTTTAATTGCAGTTTTCGGCATGAGATTTTTATTTCCCATAATTGTTGTGTCTATATTCTCGGGTTTATCCGTTAAAGCAGTTGCAAGCCTTGCATTAAGTGATGTTGAAACTTATGCCGGACATTTAAGAAATGTTCATGCTCCTTTAATTACATTCGGCGGAACATTTTTATCCATGATTTTCTTTTCTTTCTTTTTTAGATGCGATAAAAATGTTCATTGGATTAGCTTTATTGAAAAACCTTTATTAAAATACAGCTGTATTAAATATATAGATGTTGTTCTTGTTCTGTTATCCGTAATGGTTCTGCAGCATTTTATTCCGGAAAATGAAAAATCAGCCGTTATAATGGCGGGCTTTACGGGGATTATTCTATACCTTGTTATTGACAGCATAAGCAATCAGCTTGAACGCATTGCGGAAAAAAAAGCAGTACAGATAGGGCAGAGTGCTAAACTTGGTTTTATAGGGTTTCTTTATCTGGAACTTATTGATGCATCATTTTCTTTAGACGGAGTTCTCGGCGCTTTTGCGATAAGCAGGGATATTATTATAATCACGATAGGTTTAGCTATAGGCGCAATGTTTGTCCGTTCTTTAACAATTTATATGGTTGATAAGAAGACGTTAAAGCAATTTATTTTTCTTGAACATGGCGCCCACTGGGCTATCGGCTTTTTGGCTTTAATTATGTTTATAAGCACAAGAATTGAAATATCAGAAATAATTACCGGCAGTACAGGGCTTATAATCGTTACGGCTTCATTTATTTCATCAATAATTCATAACAAAAAAACAAACTAAATATCTAATTCACCATTATTCCTATTTCCATTTTGTTATTATGCCTATCTTTCTTTTGTCATTGCGGGCGAAGCGAAGCAATCCGGCTATAAAATTTTATTAAATAAATCTTCCCAATTGGGGTTAATACTTTCAATTAATGCTGATTTCTTTTTTTCTTGAACCTCCTTTAATCTGTTTTTCTCTTGCCATTGTTTGAGTTATATCATTGAAACATTCATAATAGCCCAATTTATCAATATTATATTTTTTTGTGAAGCCATCAGCCTTTTTATGTTTATGTTCGTACACTCTTTTAACTAAATCGGAAGTAACACCTGTATATAAAGCACCATTTCGTTTATTAAAAAGTATGTATATATATGATTGTTTTTCTTTCATTGTTTTTCTCCGGATTGATTCAAGGATTAAATCTTTCCGCAACGACGGTTTATGTTTTTTATCAGAT
Organism: uncultured Muribaculaceae bacterium; assembly: GCA_964491345.1. GTDB lineage: Bacteria > Cyanobacteriota > Vampirovibrionia > Gastranaerophilales > Gastranaerophilaceae > Avigastranaerophilus. The sequence continues at coordinate 125 of CAZBFV010000020.1, read as the reverse complement.
TGCTTCATCGTTTCACTTCTTGGAATTGCTTTGCGCTCGAAATTGTCGCTCCTTCGATTTCATCTGTCGACGCTTCATTTCTCGCTGTCTTGGATTTTGCTTCACAAAAACAAGCCGCAAACTTC
>CAZBFV010000019.1:0-37696 GCA_964491345.1 uncultured Muribaculaceae bacterium | reverse complement strand
GATAATCCGACAGGTGCTAAAAAACAGTTAGGCTAGATTGTTTAAAATAAAAAAAATTCCTCTGAAGAAGGGGAATTTTTTTATTCTTCTTCCGGTTTAAACAGGAGCTTTTTCGGCTGTAAAATTTATTACGACTTGAATAAAATTCCAAAACTATTAAATATAAAAAATGTCCGAGATGGGACTCGAACCCACATGGTGTAACCATACGAACCTGAATCGTACGCGTCTACCAATTTCGCCACTCAGACATTTTCTATTATTCTATCACAAAAAATATTATCTCAATATATTTTTTCAGGATGATTTGAATTTGATAAAACTATCTCTCTATACTCATTTTTATCAATATCTATCCCCATATTTTTTATGTTAATCTTAAATTTCTTTTTCTTTATTTGTTTTGTCTTGTTATTTTCCATTTATACTTCAGCCGTTTCCTTTTTTATTCTGTATTTTTCAATGCTGTCATAAGTTAAATCAGGATTTTTCATATAATATTTCAATGCTTCCAAATATGCCTTTGCGGTGTCAAGAACTGTAAAACAAGGCGTTGAATACATTTCGGCTATTGTCCTTATTAAAAATCCTCTGTCCTCCGACCCGTATCTCACTGAATTATTATTTGTCGTAGGTGTATTTATAATAAAGCATAAATCTTTATTTTTCATATCACGTTGTATTTTTTTTATATCAAATTTTTCTATTTCTTTTGATTCAATATTATGAAGCTTCAAATACTTATGTGTTCCCGTTGTTGCAACAAGCCTGTAGCCCAGCTCAACCAAAGTCCGTGCAACATCAACAGATGCTTCTTTATAATGGTCGTTTATTGAAATTAATACATTTCCCCTTTCTTTTGTAAATTTATACCCTGCTGCCAAAAATCCTTTTATTAAAGCACGTTCATAGTTTGTATCTATACCCAATACTTCTCCCGTAGATTTCATTTCAGGAGCTAACGCAGGATCTATTCTGTTTAATTTTTGAAATGAGAAAATAGGAACTTTTGCGCATACAAGGCGGGTTTCCTCCGCAAGCCCCGTTTTATAGCCCTGTTCAATTATTGTTTTGCCTAAAATCGCTTCAACTGCAATCTTAACCATCGGAATACCTGTTACTTTACTCAAAATGGGAACAGTCCTCGATGCTCTCGGGTTTACCTCTATAATATAAGCGGTATCATCTTTTAAAACAAACTGAATATTCATTAAACCTTTTATTTTTAATGATTTTGCTATCTTTTTTGTATATAATACCAGACTTTCTATTACCTTTTTCGGAACAGTTCTTACAGGATACAACGCTATTGAATCTCCCGAATGCACTCCCGCTCTTTCTATATGTTCGGTTATTGCAGGTATCAGTACATTCTCCCCGTCCGATATTGCATCAAGTTCAAGCTCCGTTCCCTCTATATACCGGTCTATCAATATAGGATGTTCATCAGAAAACTTCATAGCCCCTTCTATATATGAAATCAGTTCATCTCTGTTATATACAACCTGCATTCCACGCCCGCCTATTACATAAGACGGTCTTACAAGAAGCGGATATCCGAGTGTTTTTGCCGTATCCAATGCTTCAGTCTGATTTTTAACCGCACATCCTTTCGGCTGCGGAATATCCAATTCTCTTAATAACTGTTCAAATAATTTTCTGTCTTCTGCCGCATTTATTGAGTCCATTGATGTACCAAGAATTTTTATTCCTCTTTCATACAGCTTCGGAGCTAAATTTATCGCCGTTTGACCTCCAAATTGCACCAATACGCCTTCCGGATTTTCTTTTTCTATTATATTCATTATATTTTCTATATGCATAGGCTCAAAATACAATTTATCCGCAACATCAAAATCGGTACTCAATGTTTCGGGATTTGAATTTACTATTAATGATTTATAATTATTATTCCTTACTTCCCAGGCAGCATGAACAGAACAATAATCAAACTCTATTCCCTGACCTATCCTGATTGGCCCTGAGCCTAAGATAAGTATCTTTCTGCCTGTGTTATCAATATCGCTTTCATCCATCTCATTATATGTTGAATAATAATAAGGCGTATATGCCTTAAATTCAGCCGCACATGTATCTACTATTTTAAATGCGGCGCTTATTGAATTTTCTTTTCTTAACTTTTCTATATCCTCTATAGGTTTCCTCGTAAATGAAGCTATTTCTTCATCTAAAAATCCTTTCTCCTTTGCTTCAATATATAATGCCGCAGTTAAAGTTTCACTTTTTAATTTATTTTCAAAATCTACAAGGTTTTTTATCTTATAAATAAACCATTTATCTATTTTCGTGATTTTATTTATTTCACTGACGGATATACCTCTGTTTATAGCTTCTGCAACCCTGAATATTCTTCTGTCATCCTGAACATACAATAATGCCTTTAATTCTTCCCCGCTGCATTCTATATGCCTGCCTCTTAACAGCCCTTTATACTTTGATTCTATTGAAGCAACCGCTTTTTTAAACGAACTTTCAAAAGTCCTCCCTATAGCCATTACCTCTCCGGTTGCTTTCATTTTGGTGCCGAGTATTCTGTCGCCATGTTTAAATTTATCAAACGGCCATTTTGGTATTTTTGTTACCACATAATCTAATGCCGGTTCAAATGCCGCAACTGTCTTCTTTGTTATTGAATTAGGAATTTCCTGCAATTCATATCCTACTGCTATCTTTGTTGTTATCTTCGCAATAGGATATCCTGTAGCTTTCGAAGCTAATGCGGATGAACGGCTTACTCTCGGATTAACTTCTATTACATAATACCTGCTGCTTACAGTATCCAATGCAAACTGAACGTTACATCCGCCCTCTATCTTCAGCGCTCTTATAATTTTTAATGCGGCGCTTCTCAGCATCTGGCATTCTTTGTTCGTTAGTGTCTGAGTAGGCGCTACAACAAAGCTGTCACCGGTATGAATTCCTATAGGGTCGATATTTTCCATATTACATATTGCTATAGCCGTATTGTTTGCATCTCGTATTACTTCATACTCTATTTCTTTATATCCCGCTATGCTTTTTTCTACAAGAACCTGCGAAATCGGGCTTAACGACAGCCCCGTATAAACTATTTCTTCATACTCGTTATAGTTGTTTGCAATGCCTCCGCCTGTTCCGCCTAATGTATATGCAGGTCTTACTATTATCGGAAACCCTATCTTTTGTGCAAATTTTTTTGCTTCCTCATAATCGGAAACTATATCGCTTTCCGGTATGGGTTCGCCTATTTCTATCATAAGGTTTTTAAAAAGCTCCCTGTCCTCAGCGCTTTTTATCGCTTCCAATTTTGTTCCCAGCAGCGCAACATTGTATTCCTCCAATATCCCCGCTTCGGAAAGTTTTACGGCAAGATTTAAGCCCGTCTGACCGCCTAAAGCTGCTATTAAGCCGTCAGGTCTTTCTTTTTGAATTATATACCTTAAAGCCTCTATCGTAAGCGGTTCTATATATACTTTATCCGCTATGTTTTCATCGGTCATAATTGTTGCGGGGTTTGAGTTTACAAGAATTACTTCTATATTCTCCTCTTTTAAAGCTCTGCATGCCTGCACGCCCGCATAATCAAATTCCGCCGCCTGCCCTATGACAATCGGACCGGAACCGATTACCAACACTTTTTTTATATTTTTATTTAAAGGCATTTTATTTTCTCTTTCTTTTTAAATACATAATTTTCTGCTCTCTTCTGCTTCTTTAACCCATCGGGACATTATAACATTTGCATCATAAGGCCCCGCTGTTAATTCCGGATGGAATTGAACGGTTTTTATATTATATTTCGGACAGCATATACCTTCCACCGTATTATCATTCAAATTAATATATGTAACTTCGGCTTCAGCCGGCAATGTGTTTCTATCCACCGCATAATTATGATTTTGCGATGTTATATATATTTCTTTTGTTTTTGTATTCATAACGGGATGATTTCCGCCCCTGTGCCCGTATTTTAATTTAAAAGTTTTTGCACCTAATGCTATGGATAATATCTGATGACCTAAGCATATTCCGTATAACCTTGCTCTGCCTAAAAGATTTTTTGCCGTTTCAATAGCCTGAACAGCATCTTCAGGATTTCCCGGACCGTTTGATATTAAAACCGCATCGAAGTTTCCCTTTAAAATTTCATCAGATTTTGTATCGGCAGGGAATATTGTTATATCGCAGTTTAAGCTCTTAAAATTATCTATAATGCTCTTTTTTACCCCCATATCCATAATTGCAAGTTTTATACCGCTTCCGATGTATCTTTCTATCTTATAAGCAGTTACGTCAAGAGTTACATCTTTATTTATCCTGTATGCATTCATCTTTTGCTTTATCTCCGGTGTAATATCCCCCGTTGTTACTGCGCAGTTCATTGCGCCGTAATTCCTTATAATCTGCGTCAAATACCTTGTATCAATTCCTCTAAGTCCTGTTATATTATTTTGTTTCAAATAATCGCCTAATGATACAGAGCTTTTATAATGAGATTCGTTTTCACACAGATTTTTTACTATAAACCCTTTTGCATATATCCGTCCGCTTTCATTATCATCTTTGTTTATTCCGTAATTGCCTATTTCGGGATAAGTCATAACTATTGTCTGGCCGGCATAAGAAGGATCGGTTAAAATTTCCTGATAGCCGACCATTGAAGTATTAAAAACAATCTCGCCGTATGATGTTCCGTCTGCTCCTATTGATTCGCCTTCAAATATCATTCCGTTTGCCAGCAGCAATTTCCCTTTTGACGCCGCATAAGATTTATTCTGGGTCAATAATGCGTTTTCTATTTCATCATAAATCATTCTGATTGCTTTTACTCTGTTCTCGGCATTTGTTACGGCTCTGCCTATTACAAGATAATCAGCTCCTTCTTTTATTGCAACACTCGGAGTCGCAAGTCTTTTCTGGTCGTTTTTATCAGCCCAGTCAGGTCTTATTCCGGGGCATAAAACCTTAAAATCTTTTCCGCATACCTGTTTTATTTTTCTCGCTTCCCATACGCCCGCAACTACGCCGTCTAATCCTGCTTTCTTTGCCATTACCGCAAGATGAAGAACATAATCATCCGGTTTATACATAACTTTTAATTCATTTTGAAGGCTGTATTCATTTATACTCGTTAAAACAGTAACCCCCAGCAAGGTAGGTTTTTCCCTGCCTCCGGCATTTGCAGCCGTTCTTGCGGCTTCAGCCGCCCTTTTCATCATTTCCATACCGCCTGTTGTATGAATATTAAAAAATGATGCCCCGTTTCTGACTATATTTTCCGCCGATTTTGCTACGGTATTCGGAATATCATGCAGTTTCACGTCAAAGAAAAATTTAATATTCTGTTCTTTCATAAAATTAAAAATTTCATATCCGTTTCCCGTGTACATTTGCAGGCCTACTTTAAATATGCCCGCATAATCTTTTAATTCCGTAATCAGCGACTTTGCCTCTTCTATGCTGTCCACATCCAAAGCAATTACTATTTTTTCTTTTATTTCAGGTTTTATCTGCATTATTCTTATCCTATATCAATTATTCTGCCTTTTATTACCGCCATTTTCTGTTTTCCTTTCAATTTGAATCCATCAAAAGGAGAAATTCTGCATTTTGATTTAAATTTTGAAGCATCTGCAATCCATTCTTCATTCAAATCAAAAACAGTCATATTTGCATAATGCCCCGCTTCTATTCTTCCTTGTTCCTTTAAATTTAATATTTTAGAAGGGTTATATGTCAATTTCCCTATTGCCTCCATAAGCGAAAGCCTTTTGCTGTGTACTAAATACGTCAGCGTGAGTCCTAATGCCGTTTCAAACCCTGCAATCCCCATAGGGGCTTCCTGTATCGGAAGCTGTTTCTCTCTGACGGTATGAGGCGCATGGTCTGTTGCTATTGCATCTATTGTTCCATCCTTTAATCCTTCTATTACTGCTTCTTTATCCTCTTTTGTCCTTAAAGGCGGATTTACTTTATATTTTGCATCGTAATCCGTTATATCATCTTCCGTCAGGCTGAAATAATGCGGAGCCGTTTCGGCGGTTACTTTAAGCCCCGATTTTTTTGCCTCCCTTATCAATTCGACCGAACGTTTTGCCGAAACATGTGCAAAATGATATCTTCCGTCCGTATTTCTTACTATTTCAAGTTCACGTGCTATTGAAAGCGCTTCGGTTATTGAAGGAATCCCTCTTAACCCCAGCCTTGCACTCGCTTTCCCTTCATTTATAACCCCTTTATATGCAAGCGATAAGTCCTCGGAATGCGAAATAATTATTGAATTATGGGAATTTATATATTTTAGCGCCTCCCTCAGCAGGCGCATATTTTCTATAGGCCTGCCGTCGTCAGAAAATGCTGCTGCACCGTTTGACAAGAGTTCCGACACATTGACTATTTTTTCGCCCGATTGCCCTTTCGTAACGGCGCATATAGGATAAAACCCTATTTCCGATACTTCTTTTGCCCTGCATATCTCATAGGTTAATGTTGCGGAATTATCTACAGGCGGATTTGTATTAGCCATAGGGCATATTGCCGTATATCCGCCGAAGATTGCCGATAATATGCCCGTTTTAATTGTTTCTTTTGCATCAAATCCCGGTTCTCTCAAATGACAATGCATGTCAACAAGCCCCGGCGCTATATATTTGCCCGTTAAGTCAACAGTCTGTTCATTAACATAAGGCAGTATATTTTTTCCGATTTCTTTTATTTTTCCGCCTTCAATTCTGATATCCGAAACCGCTTCAAAATTATTTTCGGGATTAATTACAACCGCATTTTTAAGAAGCATTTATACCTCTTTTCTTTCTTTTAACAGTGTATTCAGCACCGCCATTCGGACATATACCCCGTTCTGCGCCTGTTCAAGTATTGTTTTTCCTAAATTGTCATCCAATATTTCGGATGAAACCTCAATATTTCTGTTTGCAGGTCCTGGATGCATCAGAATTACATCTTTTGCAGCATAGCGTCTTAATAAGTCCGTATCAATTTCGTACAGTCTTTTATATTCCGATGAATCGGGATAGCCCTCTTTTTCGTGCCTTTCATTCTGGACTCTTAATGCCATAACTACATTTGCACCTTCAAGTGCCTGTTTTATATCATTATGGTATTTAACATTAAACGCTTCACGGGTTTCAAACTGAAGATAAACGGGCGCACACAAGTGAATTTCCACGTTGAACTTAGATAACAGATGTATATTTGATTTTGCAACCCTGCTGTGTAATACATCTCCTATTATTGCAACTTTTTTATTTTCCATGCTTCCTGTTTTTTCAAGCATAGTATAAAAATCCAGCAAAGCCTGAGTCGGATGCTCATGCGTTCCATCCCCTCCGTTTATAAATATTATCGGATATTTTATCCGGCTTAAAACATTATTTATAATCCCCGAATAGCTATGCCTTATAACAACGGCATCTACGCCCAGAAAATACAAATTTTCAATTGTATCTTTAAGACTTTCGCCCTTTGATAAGGATGAATGAAGCGTATCAAAATCAATAACGTTCATGTTCAGTTTTTTAGCCGCTATTTCAAAACTGCACCTTGTTCTTGTTGAATTTTCACAAAACATCAATGCTAAAGTTTTTTGAACCGCATCGGAATTTTTTGTTCCGTTTTTGAATTCTTTTGCCAAATTAATTATATTTAAAATATCTTCTTTTGAAATACTTTGAATATCAATTAAATGCTTCATTATGCCTTTGCCTTTTCTTCCCTGCTTCCGGGTTTTACTACGGGAATACCTTTTTTGCACAACGGGCAGTCTTGCGGCGGATAAGTTACAGGGTCTATCTGCACCAGTGATTTTATATTATATGGCGTCTGTCCTTTTGTTCTGTCGACAATACAGCCTACTGCAGCGATTTCGGCTTCAAAACCGCTTATTGCATCCATTGTTTCCCTGATTGTTTTTGCGGTTGTTATTACATCTTCAATTATAACAACCCTTTCTCCTTTTTTTAAAGTATAGCCTCGTCTTAACTGCATAACTCCGTCTTTTCTCTCCGCAAAAAGATTACGTTTTTTCGCCTGTTTTGCAGTTTCATATCCGATTATAACAGCGCCTATTGCAGGGGCGATGATTGTGTCAAATTCTGTATCGGCAAGTTTTTCAGCAAGTTTTTTACCCAGCTGTTCCGTAATATCAGGATATTGATACAATTTAGCACACTGAAAATATATATCGGAATGCAGTCCGGATGTCAGGCAGAAATGTCCGTTCAGTACACCTTCTGCTTTTTCAAGTAAATTTAACACTTCATTCGGCATTTTATCTCCTCAGCTCTTTCTTTAATTCGTCTAAATTTTTAAATCCGTTATCCGTTATGTATTTTTCAAGCTCCGCAGCAAGTTTTAAAGCTAAATCAGGGTATGTAAAATTAGCCGTGCCTGTCTGGACCGCACAAGCACCCGCCGCAAAAAATTCAATTACATCATCTAGTGTTTCTATTCCGCCAATGCCTATTACAGGTATATTTAACACCCCGGATAGCCTTGATACCGCATTTACCGCCACAGGCTTTATTCCGCTCCCCGAATATCCGCCCTGAACAGTTTTTTTAACAAATCTGCCGTTTATGCAATTTACTTTTATTGATGTCCCTCTTAATGTATTTATTGCGCTTACGGCATCCGCACCTGCTTTTTCGGCGGAAATTCCCATTTTTTCTATACTTGTAACATTAGGAGTTAATTTAACCGCCAAAAATCCCGAATACTCTTTCCTTACGCTTTTAACAAGCTCAAATAACACATTTTCATCCGTTCCGAACTCTATGCACCCTGCTTCCGTGTTAGGGCATGAAACATTCATTTCTACGGCTTTAATACCGTTATTCCGGCAGATTTCGGCAAGTCTTAAATATTCATCAAACGTTGAGCCTGCAATATTCATGATAAATTCTATATTTTTTGATTTTAAAACGGGATATTTGGTTTCTAAAAACTTTTCTATTCCTATATTTTCAAGCCCTATTGAATTTATCATGCCTGCTTTTGTTTCGGCTATCCTGTCATGCCTGCTGCCTTCCCTCGGTTTTAAGGATATTGCTTTGGTAACTACAGCGCCGAGTTTTGATACATCGGTAAAATCGTCATATTCATCGGCATAGCCGTAAGTGCCTGATGCCGTCATTACAGGGTTTTTTAATTTTAATCCGTTTAAATCAACCTCTAAAATCCCCATTAAAAGACAACCTCGCTTCCTAAAAATACCGGACCGTCTTTACATACGGTTTTATTGACTAATTTTCCGTTCTGCATTACTTTTATAACGCACCCCCTGCAGACTCCTATCGAGCATGCCATCTCTTTTTCCATTGCGATTTGAACGGGAATATCATATTTCTTTGCAGATTCGGTAATTTTTTTTAATACGGCGGCAGGTCCGCAGGAATATATTATTTGAGGCTTGTATTCATTTATTACATCATCTAAAACATCCGCAATACTGCCTTTTATCCCGTAAGAGCCGTCATCTGTGCATATTTTATCGGCTTTAATAAGGTTTGGAATTTCATTTTTATTTAAAAAACCGCATAGAAACATATTTTCTATGTGCTGTTCATCGAGTTTTGATTTTAAAAATGCAACCGGCGCACAGCCGATTCCCGCTCCGGCAAGCAGTGATTTTTTATTTTCAACAGCAAATCCGTTTCCGAAAGGTCCTGTTACATTAATTAAACCGCCTGCTTTCAGCGATTTTATATATTTTGTGCCTTTTCCTTTTTCTTTAAACAGAACACCTGCCTTTGATGAACTGCAGTAAAACACGCTGAACGGCCTTCTCAGCGTCAGCCCTCTGCAGTATATTGAAATAAACTGCCCAGCTTTAATATTAATTTCCTTCTTTAGGTCTATTTCTATAAGATAAGCGCTTTCAGATACTTTCTCGATTTTTTCCACAACAGCTTCATATATTTTTTTATCTTTAATCATAATCCGGCTTTTCCTCTGAACGCTCAAAATTGAATATAAAAAAAGAAAAACAAAAATGTTTTTCTTCTCTATAATATTTTTATATCAATTTTTAACAGACAGTGCATCATTTCATTTCCTTTATTTTTATACATTATGAACTCAACTTAATTCAAAGTCAATTAAAAAAAGAACATATTTACAATAAATAAGTTATTGTTCCGATAATCTAATCATACAGCGGATTACAAAGATAATAAACCGTAATAAATTATTCTGGTAATATTTAATGAAAGGATTGTTTATGTTTGGACATAACTATGAAATAACAAAAGACCTGAATCGTGCAAAAAAATTCTTTGAAGATATAATATCTTTTACAATCGGACCTTATTCTCTTGATGAAATGATAGCCGGCAGAATTGACAACATAAATATTGTTGATGTCCGTGAGTACGATAACTATATAAAGGGGCATATCCCTTATGCGGTGCATATTCCGTATAAAGAAATAAAAGAACATGTTAATATGCTTGATAAAGATAAAATCACCATTGTTTATACATACTCTGACAGCTGTCCCCGTGCATATAACAGTGCTTTGGCCTTTATAGAGCAACACTATCCCGCAGTTGTTCTGAGAGGCGGATTTAAAGCATGGAAAAAGTTTGATTTTGATATTATTAAAAATGACTCTGATTTTCGTTCAGATGAAAAATAAAAGACAATGCTTAAATTTTGAATAATGTTATAATAAACCGGACTGCCTGATAAACAGCAGGTTATTCCGGTTTTAATATTACGATTTATTATGCTCCGGCTCAATATCTTTTTTCTCTGCCTAAGCCTCAGCCCCCTTCTTTTTTTTTTGGGGGGGGGAGAAAAAAAAGGGGTGTAGTTTAACTTTTTGTCTGCAAATGGAGCGGAAGCAGGAGCCACTATCTTCCCTGCGCCAGAAAATATAATTTAACGGTTAAACTGATGAAAGAAGCAGAATACCGCCTGTATTCCCCTGCTTCTCTTCCGGCTATGCTCTATCCGACCCCGCTCCTCCTGCATCCGCCAGCCCTCCTGCATCCCGCCAGCCCGCCCCCCCCCGAGAGATATAATTTAACAGAATTAATCGTCAGGTATTTTTAATTTTCCGATGTTTCAATCATATTACTGCTTTTTATCGAATTTTCAATATCATCAAGTTTTTCAGAGATATATGAGTTTACATCTTCATATAATTTTATAATTTCATCCCGTTTTTTTGCAGTTTCGGACGTTTCAGGAACATTAATCGTATTCATAAGCTCAATTCTTTCCGCAAGCATTTCCGAAATTTTTTCGATATATTTAATGCCGTTATTTATATTGTCTTCCAATAATGACTGCAGTATCTCATTATTTACCGCATTAAAATATGAAGGAATCATTGACGGCGCTATACGATAATGAGAATCTTCAAATTGCATGCTGTTTAAATAATCAATATACTGTCCGGCTACAGCATTTTCTTTACCGCTAAATCTGCGCATCATATATTTTTTAAGCTGTTCCGTAAGCTCCGGAAACGACTTATAATTAATTCTGCCTGAATTAATAAATTTATAAATTTCATCGCTTAATTTTTCAAATTCTTCAAGGCTTCTGTTTATGTTTTTATATTTTTCATCAGTCATTTCTTTTGACTTATTAATATCAAATGTATCAACCAGAGCTTTCAGCGCCTGCTGTGATAATCCGGACTGCTTTAAAAACAGGTTTAAAGTTTTACTGCCATCGTGCGGATTTTTTAAGTTTTCAACAAGATAAACCATGCCTTCGGTTTCGGACATAGGTATTGTCCTGCCGTCGCTCAAAGTTACATAAAACATCGACAGCATGTCTTTTAACTTTGAACCTATTGCTTCATGCTGATTTTGGACAAGATTATACTGGACTCTTGTCTGCTGGGCTACTTTCAGTGCTTCTTTTAAATAAGTCTTTTTAGTTTTATATTCTTCTGTTTCAAAATTGCCGTTTTGTACGTCTTTTACGCATTCTTCAAGTAATTTTACGGGATTTTTTACTATATGTTTATCAATTATATCATTTATTATTTCCTGTTCAATCAGTTCTGTATGTTCTTCATCGGCATCTTTTCTGTATTCCGCAGTTAGTTTGTTAAAATTCTTCATTAAATCATTTCTGTATTTTTCTTGAACATTTGTATTTACAATCAGTTTGATTTTACTGCGGAGTTCTTTTAAAGTTTCTTTATTCGTCTGAATAAATTTCTCTTTGGTAAAAGAACTTATTTCCCAGTCGGAAATTACTTTTTTTATTGATTTTATATCTCTGTTAAGCTCACGGCATGTTACACCGCCGTCTTTATCTTGAAGTTTATACAGCAAATCATTTACGGGCTTTAAAAGCATCTTAGCTTCATCATCGTTCTGATACATCGACTTTTGCAAATCAGTTAAAGATTTCTGCACTAATTCTATTTCGGACTGATTTTCATCTTTTAAAGGCTTATTTTTATTCTGCTTTATATCTTTTAAGAGTTTTGTACGGGATATATTATGTTCAAATTCTTCATAAGATTCAAAAACATTGATATAATAACTGCAGTATTTTATACTCTCAACATCCTGCTTTAAAGAGCCGAACATGGAATCTGCAACATCGGCAATATCTCCTGCGCTTAATACCTTAGGGTCGGGAAATGCCTGTCTTACCTGATATTTTTGGAACGCTTCCGCTTTAAACGACTTAATATGTTTTTGGACATCTAAATCGGATAATCTTATTAAAAGTGTTCTAAACAGTTCATCGGGAGTTTCTGTATCGTCATCTTCTTTTGAATAGTCCAGCTCAGAATATATTACGCCTGCAGTAATTATATTCGACAATTCCCTGAGAACATTCATATTGCCTTCTTTATACTTTATAACGTAATCATAAGACGGCTTAATATTTATTCCTATTTCTTCATCTTTTAATATGTTAAATAAATTATCAACAGTGCTGTTATCAGCTTCCTGCAGGTCTTGTATGACCGAAAGCATTTCTTCATCCGACTTAGGATTGAAATACTTATCAATAATTTCCAAAAATTCATCTCTCAGCGGAGAGTCTTCAATAACAGGGCTGTCTAACGAGTTTATTCTTATATTCTCATCAAACGCCTGCTTTATCAATTCCTTTGCATGCGGAATAAAATACCTGACGGCTTCTTCACTGTCTAAATAATCACATACAGCTTGAACCGTCTTATTTATATAAAAATTTTCCAATGATGATACTGAGCCGTCGGCTTCGGCAATTCCGCTTTCATCAATAAAAATATTTTCCAAGAGTTTATTTTTATCTTCTTGAGGAATTTGAATATTTAATTCTTTCTCTGTTTGATTCAGCAGGTCTTCAAATTCAGGTTTCAAAACTTCATCCGCCAGTGCTATATTATCGTCAGATTTGCCTAATATGCCTGCAAGCACATTAAGATGTTCTTCCCTTATATCCGTATATGCCTGCTCTAAATCTTCCCTTGATAATGCGGATAGAACATTATCAGCCCAAACGGGGTTTGAAGTCGACATATATAAAGCAAGTTTATCCATTATAAATTTAAGATTATCATTCTCATCCAGGCTGTCATAATCTTCTTTTGTCTTTATTTCCTTATCCAGCCTTGAATATATTTCATCTTCCGAAGCAGAAGCAGTTTCGTCTATTCCCGTCAGCAAATCCAAATCAAGTTCTGCGCCTGATTTTATTTTTTCTTCCAGATTATCGTAAACAGTTTCTATTTCCCGCATTGTACATATATGTTCAATCATTTTATATAATTTTTGATACGCATCAGGCGGAACTCCGGGCAGTATGACATCCGTAAACAAGCCGAAATCTTCCGTTTTATCGGGGGTATTTTCATCCGAAACGGCATTCCCTTTGTATGTTCCTATTGCTCCTATAATATCTTTGACGGGAAGCCCTATTCTGTATGATTTATCAAGTATAAACCCGTCTTTCCAGCCGTATCCTGCGCCGTAGTCCGTATGTTCAAGCCCGTTTTCATCTTTCCAGTAATAATCCTTTTCCGCTCTGCCCCAGGAATTATCCATCCATATAACATCAGTTTTTTCATCCGGCAGACCGGACTTTTTATTATCCGATGCCGATACAAAAGGCACATATTGAGCATGAAACGCATAATCGGAATCGCTTATGCTCATCGAAATAATTCCGCTCCCCCCGCCTTTTTTGATTTGTTTAACGGCATCTTGTATATCATATTCAATATGGTAGGGCTTCCCTGTCATCTGTTCGAATATTCTTATCTGCTCGTTTGAAGTCAAGCCTGTCGACCCTTCTTCCCTAACCCAGAATTGGCCGTTTAACATGCCTATATCCGAATACTGCTCATCTAATGCCTGCTTTAAGCATTTATTCACCGCCTGATATTCCATTGCGGAATATTTCTTCATCTGCGGGACTGCCTTTTCTATTGAACTTAATATATCCATCTCATCGCTTGAAAATACATACAGTTTATTATCGGCTTTTTTCCGTTCTTCTATATTTTTTATTTTTGAATTATTTTGTCTTTCCCTTTGTATATATTCAAATTTTGACTGCAATTTTTTCAGCTGTTTTGCTGTCAATATACTGCCGGCTTTTTCAAGTCTTTCCATTATTAGCATTTCCTGCGCAGGCACCTGCCATTTTTCAAGAATCTGCTTCCGCATATTTTGAAGTTTTAAAAATTTTTCACACTGAAGCAAAGCATCATCCGCTGTATTTTCTTCTTTTGTATCCGCTTGAAGCCTGTCAATAAACGCCGAAATATATGAAGATGCAAACTGCATGCTGTCTTTACAGCCCAATAAACGGACTGCTTCATTTATTTCCTTTCGTGAAGGGGAATTTTCCAATCTGCGCTTCCATTCGGCTGACGCATCCAAGATTGATTTCTTATCATTTTTTACATCCATCATTGAAGAAACGGTTTGTATTTTATCGGAACTGCCGTCTTGCATTGCTTCATATATTCTCTCATACATTTGCGACGCTAATCCCGCCATATTTTGACCGTATAATGCTTTTAGTATATTATCAACCTCCGCCGGAATTTTTGCATCTAAAATGAGCATATCCTTTACAACTGCATCGGCAAGGCTTTCTGCGCTTATACCGCCCTGCGCATTTTTCTTAAAGCGGTTTTGAATAACCCGTGATTCCGCATTATTTTTTATAGTCTGCATATAATCTAAAACTTGAGTTTCCCTGACCGGCAGACCTGAAATTCTTTCAAATCTTATAACGCCGTCCGGCATATTTACGTCTGCTTCCACTGCAAGCCTGTGTGCGGCGCCTAAATTATATAATTTTTTATAATAATCATATTTTCCCCTGCGTGTATCAACGCTCTGCAGTTTTTTTAAATTTTTATCCTGCATGGTGTATTCATCAACCATTTTATAAACAGAATCAATATTTTCGGATAATGTTCTCTTTTCTTCTTCCGTCATATCAGGGTTATCTGCCTTTAAATAACGTTCAAGCCTTGATTTCTTTTGAACGGCAGGAAGCTGTGCAGGCACATTTATTTCATTATCATCTCCGGCTCCTGTATAAAATGAATACAAGCCCTTTTCAATCTGCGTAATTTCCTTATCTGATTTATCAGGAAATATCTTTTTTAATGATTTTCTTAATGAAGCGGAAATATTTGACTGCATTTCAACCGTTTCTTTTTTTGCGGACATTACGGCAGAATGGGCGGATTTTATCTTATTCCGATTCTCTATTACCGCCGAAAGCGCTTCTTTCTCTTTTATTAACGCTTTTAATAAGTTTTTTTCCTCCGGGCTGTTCGTTTCTAAATTTTCATACCAGCTTGTATCATCATATATTCCGAAGCTGTCCTCGTCAAAAGCACTGTACTTTTCGGTCTGAATCGTCCCGTCCCCGCCTGCATGCGCATTATTCATCCAATTATGAGCCGAAGCATCCACTATACGATACCCTTTTTCAACTGCTGTATCATAATCTATATTTATTTTCGGAATGCTCACCTTTCTGCCGGTGCCTAATTCCGTTACATCGTACACTTCCATCTCCGGCGAATCTTTAAGCTCTTCGAGTATTAAATTCGTATAGCCCGTTTTATCTTCATAAGCCATGGCTTTCCGGCATATTGATATTGCAGCGCACATGCCCGTATATTTTTGGTCGGTATCTTTTATTGTTAATACTTCGCTTTCAGGCGTTTGAATAACCAAATCATTGAGCATTTCATCAAGCACCTGAATTTTTTTATCGCTGAGCTGAGGATTAATTTTATAATCATCGCTCAATAAATACAAAAATTTTTCAAGGCATTCTTTCTTTTGCTTATACGAAATTTCGGATGAAGAAATAAAATAATCCAGATTTTTTCTTATATTTGCGCTCATTAACATTTTACCGCTGTCATCAAGCACTGCTTCCGTGCATAGCTTATCTGCCAGCCTGCTTCTTAAGTCCAAAATATCTTTTTGTTCCTGAGTAAGAGGTTTGCTTCCCGAGAATATTCTTTTATATTCCTCTTTTAAATCATCAATATTTCCCTCTGCCGAATCTAAAGCCCTTTTTATGGTGTCCGAGAGTAATTGATGCCAGTCGGTATTTTCTCTTTTTGTCTGTGTATTAGAGTCTGAATCAATTATTTTCTTAAATTCGGATTCCCCGCTCTGCCCGTACGCTAAATTATCGGCTGTATCAAGCAGAAATTCCATGCTTTCCCTGTCCGACCGTCCGGCTAAATTATTTAATGCCCCGCATATATTTCTTTTATTATTCTCTATTAAAGGTTCATTACCGTTTTTTAACCGCCCCGCTTCAATTTTA
Organism: uncultured Muribaculaceae bacterium; assembly: GCA_964491345.1. GTDB lineage: Bacteria > Cyanobacteriota > Vampirovibrionia > Gastranaerophilales > Gastranaerophilaceae > Avigastranaerophilus. Next base: position 20,902 of record CAZBFV010000019.1, on the reverse strand, counting down.
TCACTTCTCAGGCTTTTAAAATTTAATTTATATCTTTTGCTGTTATCAAAATTACTTTGTATTCTCATCATATATCCTTTTAACATCCTGAAGATATTAAATGTAAACATGATAATTTTTGTTATAAATATACTGCCTGCAATACAAAATTTACTTTGGTTAACATATTTTAAAGACACATCAAAATTTATACATTTATGTTGTTATCCGTAATACAATAATTAGTAATGAAGAACATAAGGCTTTTAATTTTAAAAATCATTCTTACAGTAATAATATTTATTGCCCTGCTCTACTGCGCTTTTTTATATTTGCTTCCCTCCGTGTTAAATTCTCCGGAAATAATATTAAAAGCCGAAAAAATATTAAATGAAAAAACACATCTCAATTTAACCGCAGATAATTTACGATTTAAAACCCATCCTGATTTATCGGTAAGCATTAATGCGGATAAAATTTTTTTGGAAGATGCGGATAAAAAATCTGTTTTTAAAACAAATAATATTGCTTTTTATTTCAATTTATTAAAATTTAAATTCAGCAATATCAGCATTGATTATATATATCTCGATGAATTTAAGCTGAGAAACATTATAAAAACAAACAAAACAAATGATAAAAAGTTAAATATCGATACATCCTTAGTTCCGAATTTTACGATTAAAAATGCCGAAATCCGGATTAATCGGGACGGCAGCAACAGTGTTATCGTAATATTTAACGATTTTAACATAATTAAATCAAGAAATAACAAGATATACTGTACTTTTAAAGCCGATGCAGCATCTAAAATGCTGAAAAATCATATACATATCGGAAACAGCGGATGTCTATATCTCAAAGACAACGGCATTTTTGCAAAAGACCTTGAAATAAAAGTAGGCTGCACCGGTATTAAAATAAACGGTCTTATCTTTAATCAAAATAAAGAAAACAATTTTACGATAAAAGGGCATAATCTTCCCGTTCATGATATAGAATCATCACTGCTCTACTTTTTAAAATTAAGAAAAAAAGGAAAACAGTTCCTCGAAAATTTTAAAGACTTTAAAGGGAATATTGATATTGATTTACTGGTTAAAAACCAAGGCTTTTACGGAGTCTGCTTTGCTTCGGATTTAGAAGCAAAATCTGTATTATATAATGTCCCTATTATTTTTAAGAAAGTATTTTTTAAATTTAATAACAGGGAAGTTACATCAAAAGCAATAGGCACATTCGGCGGGGAAAAGGTATATAACTCTTTTAAAATGATTAATATGGCTACCGACTTTCAGGAAGTAACAGGTCATATTAATTCTTTTATTACAAATAAGTTTGCCTCAAAATACCTTGAAAATTCTTCCATAAAAGGAGGCATAAATACATCTGTAGACTATAGAGTCAAAAATCATAAAATTTATGTTGATTATATGCTTGAACTTAAAAAAAATTCCGCATTTATATTTAACAAATCATTCATAGGCATTATAGACAAAGACAGAAGAATTCTGGTTAATACATTAAAAGATAATGACAAGCTGTATATTAAGCACTATGACTATTCTACGGTTGAAAACAGCAGTGTGAATAATATAGTGCTTGGCGACGGGCTGTTTATTAAAAAAAATAATCATTTGACTTTAGAATATGTCAGATGCAGAACAAACGGGTTTGTTCCGGTTACGATTGCGGGTTCGTTTGGACAGGTTATCGACGGCGGGGTATTTAACGGCAGTATTAATTATAACTTTAAAAAAAATCTTGTAACAGGCGATTTTACAATCAAAGATACTGCCTATAAGCATTTTTATATAGATACGGCAAAGATTTCAGCGGATGATAAAAACATCCGCATTAATGCAAACGGAAAATTTAAAAAATCCCCCTTTGAATGCGTCTTTGATGCCGAAAATAAAATTACGGATAAAATCCATATTTACAGCATGTATCTTATGCTTGAAGAGTATATTGTTAATCCGGCTTCAAATAAAAGAATGAAAGCGGGCAGAAAATTTGCAAGCAAAATAAAACAAAAAACAAAAGACCTCGATATTGCAATTGATAAGTGGACCGTTAAAATTAATAAAATAAAAAGAAATAAATTTGAATTAAAAAACATTATGCTTACGGGAAGTTTGAAGAATAATCTCTTCAAGTTTCTTATGCCGGATACCGGATTTGCAGACGGAATCCTTTGCGCTGACGGAGTTTACAACATAAATAATCATTCTTCCGAAATTAATTTTTCGGCGATTAATATTAACTCAAATAAAGCTGCCGATATATTCTTTAATTTAAAAAATCAAATTGAAGGAACGGCAAACGCTTCTATATATCTGAAATCTTATAATAATTTCAGAAATATCCGGGGATTTGTAACTTTTAAAATCCGGCAGGGATACCTGCCGAAATTAGGCAGTACGGAGTTTATAATCAAGAAGTCAAAAAAGATTAAACGAAATTTTAAATTTAAGATTTCGGATATTTTAAATATAAATATTAAAAATATGAAAGCGGCTGCTTCCGATATAGACGGAAGTTTATCCGTAGATAATGAAAAAATAAAAGATATTAATATAACCTCTAAGCAAAAATATTTATCAATGCTTATCGAAGGCGATTACAATATTGATACCTTTTATGCCGATTTAAATCTATACGGCAGATACAGCAGAACAGCCGAGAAAAAAATAAAAATACTGTTTGTTCCGCTCTCGTGGATTGTTAATATAATTTTTAAACCGGAATACACTTTTGATAAATACAAAAATAAAATGAAAAGCGTTCCCTCCATTCATGCCGGACAAAACGATGAAAATACTTTCAGGGTTAAATTAAACGGCAATTTGAATTCCGATAATGTTAATGTCGAATTAAAAAGAATTGTTAAAAAACATTAACATTAATCAGCAGACAGTCAATTTATAAGTTTATGCGAAGTTTTACATTATTATAAAACGGAGTTTTCAAATGATAAGCAGCAGTGTAAACCGGAGTCCTGCAAATATTCAAAATGCCGATTTTTTAAAAAAGGTTAAAAAAACGGATTATTTAAAAAATGATAATGCAAAAGATACGGTTGAGCTTCAAAATCAAAAACAAAGCAAAAAAAATAAAATAATTAAGGGGTTATTAATAACTGCGGGCGTATTAATAATCTGTCCAGCGGTTTATAAAAAGAAAAAAGCAACAGACTCTGTTCCTAAAGAATTAAAAGGATTATTTAATTCCTTAAAAGGCAAAAACGGCGAAGAATTTGCTGATGATGCTTATGACGGGCTTGTAAAGTACATGGGGCTTGGCGGAATAGCGCCGGAAAAAGTTAATTTGACAAATAAAGACGATATTTTGGGTGTTGTCGTAACGGGAGGATTTTATCCTTATGAAAATTCCATCAAGTATTCAAAAGGATTTACAAAAATTTTAACAAAAAAACAGCAGTTTAATATGCTAAGCCACGAACTGAAGCACTGCGAGCAGTTCAATAAGATTATAAGAACGGAAGGATTAGGCATCGAAGGATTAGCCGGAATCCTGTCAGAAAATGCCTGTAATAACAAGAGTTTTTTTGACGGCGTTAGTAAAGCAGACTTGAAAAAAGAGATAATTCCGGAATTGGAAAAAAAGTATGCAAAAACTCTATCCCTGCCTAAATTTGCTCCGGATTCTCCGGAAGGCCTGCAGGCTGAAAAATACGCTGAGGCATTTAAAAAATATGACATCAGGTATGGAAGCAAAGAATACAGAAATAATCTGCTTGAACAGGAAGCATATAAATACGGTTCAATGATGGGCAGGACATTCAACAGCGTCCAATCCCCCGCTGTTTCTGCAAAAGATTATCTAAGAGCAGAGATTGAAGCTATGAAAATGCTGAAAAAAATGCTGGAAGAAATACTGAAAAATTAACAAAGAAATCATAAAATTACTTCTTTTTATTTTTAAGGCTGTTTCTTAACAAAACAAAAGGACCGTTATACGGATTGCGTACATATCTGTAATAATTTCTTGCATAAGTGAACGGATAGCGGGGAAGCCAGCTGAACTTTAATAATATTGAAACTGTTTCCGCACCCTGAGAGAACATCAGCTGGTCGATGGTTTCTTCATGCGCCGGAGATATTGATGAAATAAGTTTAATCAAATAATCAGTGAATGTAATTACCGAATATCCGGACATTACACCCGTATTAACAACTAAATCCGATATTTTAAATTTTGAAGTATCGTTAAGTTCTTTTAAATCTTTTGATAAAGATAAAGTTTCTTTTGAAATATTTTCTATTTCAAACCACTCGCCCATATATTGCAGCCGCATAAGATTAGGCTTCGGCATATATATATCTTCATACTCGTTTGCAAGAATAATATTTCCATTGAAATCTGCCACGCCGTATTTATAATTATCATAAGTTAAAAGCATTCCGCCGAATAACAAATCTATTGAATCATAAACCGGCGGTAAAACAGCAAAACCTGTTTCATCGTACAGTCCGAAATCGCCGTAATTGCCTAATTTTGCATATTTTCCAAGCACTCTTTCGGCATGCCTGTGTCTTACAGGCACAAGAACATTTCCGCATAAGTCGATTATTCCATACTTGTTCTTTTTTTGAACAAGATATGATTTCTCCCCCAGCCTGATTATTTTTGAATACTCGGGCTGTATTACGATATTTTGATTCTCATCTTTCACGCCGAATTTTTTATCCTCTGAAAAAATAACATCCTGCGCATAAGATAAATTTTGAAATATTAAAAATATAAAACAAACAATATATAAAAACTTTTTCATGATTTAATTATATCATGGAGATATTATGTTTAGATTAGCTGTTAAAATATTATTATGCATGATAATTATATTAATTTTTTTATCCGGCGCAGTTATTACAGGATATTTGAAGGTGCTGCCCGGAGCAGTAGAGAACCCTAAGGTCATAAACCTTGCAAAACAGCTTGCTGATAAATATGCAGGGGTTGATTTAGAAATAAAAAATCCCAGACTTATTACAAAACTTTCGCCTGAGATTGATTTTTCCATCTCAGCATTAAAAATGAGCAAAGATAACAATCTTCTGCTTGATTTGGAAAATATCGATTCTTCAATATCTTTAAAAGATGTTTTTGATAAAAAAATCATTATCAACAAACTCGGCGCAGATAGGATTTTTGCCGACATAAATAAGATCATAAGCGCATTTTCAAAAGAAGAAAAAGAACCTCAAAAGTTTGACTGGATTATTGACTTTTATAATTCGCTGTTATTCATTAATGACAGTTATATTATTTATAATCCGGATAAAAATACAAAAATACGGCTGAAAGCCTCCGATATTAAACTTGATAATACGGTTAAAGATGCTAAGTATCTCCATTTTAATTTTGATGCCGATATTTCCAATGCAGAAAACAATGTAAACATAGCATTTAAAGACGAAAATAAAGTTGCAGTTCAAGACGGTCATATATCAATAAAAGACTGCCCGTTTATAATTAACAAGTCCAAGATGTTCTTTGATGCAGTTATAAATAAGGATAACACTTTTGATGTAGAAGTTTATGCGGACAGATTTTTCATTCCTGATGTAATTAAACTTCTTCAGACAAATATTGTACCGAATAACATAAATGATGTGCTTAAGTTTCTTAAAAATATCAACGGCGATTTTAATTTCAGGGTAAAAATTACGGATAAGGCATTATCAGGCATAGTGAACATTAATAAATGCTCATCGATGCTTGTTCCGCTCTCGGATATGCCGTTATCGATTACGGGCGGAGATATAATTATAAATAAAAAAGATATCAGTTTAAAAAACTTTAAAGGTTATTATGCAGGCAGGCAGGAAAATCAAATTTCGTTTGACGGAACGGTAAAAGATTATGCAAAAACCGCCGAAACAAACATTGAAATGAAAGCGCATCTTACTGACGATTTTGTTGATAAATATCTTTCTAAAACAGCGGGGCTGAAATTAGCGCTGAAAGGAAGCAGTAATGCCTTAATTCTTGTTCATGCGCTTGGGACTGGCATTGATGTATCTTTAATGGGAAAAATTGCAAAAGGATATGACATTCTGGTAGAAGGCGCATCTTTCAGTCCAATCAAATATGACAGGGCATTAAGAGCCGATATTCATGTTAAGGATGATAATCTTAATATAGAAAAAATAGATTACTTTATAGGCGAAGAACTTAATAAAGAGTCAAAAGGAAAAGTTAAACCGATTTTAACTTTAGACGGCAATATCAGAATTTCTGACGGAAAACTTCTGGATTTGGGTTTTGATATAAAAAATCCTCTTCCGAGCGAATTTTTAAATGTTTTAATAAGCCGGAAACTGTTCAGGGGCGGTAAATTTTCAGGCAGTTTAAAATTGTTCAGCAGAGGCGGTTATCCTAAAATAAAAGGGAATATAACTGCGGATAAGATAAGAATTCCAAGCCGGAGATTATTCTTAAACCATGGCGAATTTACAACCGACAGAGAGGAGCTTCATATTAATGCGGACGGCAGATACAGAAGATGCAGTTATACTTTTAACGGCAATTTGTTAAACGGAATTAAATTACCGATTGTTGTAACTTCAACAACCTTGACCGTAGATGATGTAAATATAGAAAAAGTGCTGAAATCGCTTTCAAAACCGCCGAAACCCGTTGAAAAAATCGACAATGTTTATGTTGAAGAAAATACCGAAAATGACGGCGGGGACGAAGAACCCTTTGAGTTTGATTTTGACAATATTATTGTAGAAAATGCCGCCGTTAAAATATTAAAAGGCGAATATAAGGACATTAAGTTTTCAAATGTCATAGCAAATATGTCGCTTAAAGACAGCATTTTCAAACTGAAATCAAACAGATTTGAAATAGCGGAGGGGCATTCGTCTGCCGATGTAAACTGCGATTTAAAAAACCAAAAATATAATGTTCGATTGGGAATTAAAGATGTTAATTCCGACATTATATCGTCGACTATCTTAAATCTTCCGAAAGAAATATCCGGAAAAGCAAGCGGATTAATTGATTTAAATACCGATAACTCATTCAAGCTCAACGGAAATATCAAATTTGCGATTAAAGACGGTACAATTCAAAAAATAGGACTTGTTGAATATGCGCTCAAATTTGCGGCACTTTTCAGAAATCCGTTTGCAATGATTAGCCCATCTGTTTTTACTGATTTAGTTAATATTCCGGAAGGTAATTTTGATAAAATTACGGGGGATATTAAGATGAAAAACAACATAATCGAGCTTATGAAAATAAAATCCTATTCGCCATATTTGAGTGCATTTATAATAGGCAGATACAATATGGAAAACAGCGATGCCGTTTTAAGAATTTATACGAAATTTACAAACAGAAAGAAAGGGTTTGCGGGATTTTTAAGATATCTTTCCTTAAGCAGTCTTGCAAACAGAATTCCGTTAAACAGCAGAAATGACAGCAACTATTATGAAGCCGAATTATCCCAGCTTCCGGATATTGAAGCCGACGAAAAGGACTGCCAGGTATTTTTGACAAAAGTTGACGGAGATATCGAACATAATAACTTTATTTCTCTGCTAAAGAAAATACAATAGCTTGAAATTAATCTGCAACGGCTTCAAAAGCTATTATATGGTCATCGCAGATACAAACACTGTTTCTGTGTTCCGTTCTTTTGCAGTCATTTGTAAATATCATATCGACATTTTCAAGGCATACAATGTCTTCATCATCGTATTCTTCAACAAGACAGCCTGTTGCACAAAACTTTGACGTGCATATTCTTACTTTTTTTGTGCATTTTTTGTTTATTAAATTAATTAATGATTTCTTTTTGTTTCTCATATTATTTCGTCCCAGCCTGATATTTTACTCTACTATAGTCCGAAATTTAAAATAAAACATTATATTAAAGGATTAATCGGTTTATCTGATGTTTTCTTATGCAAATTTTTAAATAATATCAGAAGAAACCAAGAAGGAGAATATATGGCTGTTGTAAATTATAATAATTCCGAAAAAATCTTTTTATCCGAAGGTGCATTCCTGATTGCAATCGGTTTAATCACCGTTTATTTATCACAGGTTTCAGAATATACTTTTGCATCCGTGTTTAGCCCTGGGCTGTTTTTTATCGGGCTGTACAGGCTTATAAACTCGATAATTGCCCGCCGGAATATCGTAAATCCTTTTTTGTCGGTAATTTCGGCAATATTTCTCATAATGACGGGAATATACTTAATATTAAACCCGTTATTTGAAGTTGTATTTCTTATTGTCGGAACAATGATGTATCTTCTGACAGACAGTCTTGTTTCTTTTACCGAAGCATCAGAAGCAAAAGGACAGAAACAGATTTTTGCAATAAGCATATTCACAGGGCTTGTCCGGCTCGGATTGACTGCCGCAGTATTTTATACATCGCCGTTTTTCGCCCTATGGATAAGCGGGCTTGCTTTAGGCATTGATTTTGTACTGGCGGGAATAATGTATATTGCAAAATATTCATATTCGGGAAAACCCGCATACTGCGTCTGCTGAATAAAACAAAACCGATACCGATTAAAGAGCCTGATATTTAGATATTTATATCAGACTCTTTTATTTTTATTTTATTTCAAGCAGAAGATTGGTAAATTCTATATCATCAAAATCAATTGCAGATGTCTTGTATAAATTGCGTCCCGTTTTTATTGTTATGTTATTCGGTTTGTTAAATCTTACAAGATTATAAGGAATATTAATTTTCTGATTATCTCCGTTGATTTTCACTTCCGCTATCTTATTATCATTGAAAAATATTTCGGGCGAGCTTGAATATGCCGTTAATACGTTTGATTGACCTAAACTCTGCGCCTGAATTGTATCTATGCCTATTATTGAACCTATGATTAAAAACAGTGTATCTTTCGGAGAAAATTGCCTGATGTTAAAATCTTTGGAATAAAATGACCCCGCAGATTTTATACTGAATTCGGAAGCGTTTGCGCTTTTGTCTGAAAAAGAATTATCGCCTATATGTATCATATCAGTATCTATTACTATATCTCTGCCGGTTGTCTTTTCAATTCCGATATTTATAGTATCATTAAAATTTTTGCCGAGCGTCATTGAATACGGCTTATATCCTGACTTTTCCAGCGACATTATTGCGGGTGCATTTATGCTCGTGCCGAGCTGAAATGAGCCGTTTTTATCCGTTTTTGTTACATAATTTTTTGACGGAATTTTTATTAATACGCCCTCAATCGGTATATGAGTATTAGAATCATATATTTGATTTATATCCGTTCTTGTCTGCTTTGCGACCTCGCCGGTTATGGTTTTAGCCGAACAGGGCAGGCCGGCAAGCATTATCATTAAAAAAAATACTATATTCTTCATTTATCCGCCTTTTTTCAAAGTATAAAAAAGAATATAATATTTTTTAATAATAACCTGAATATAATTTTATGCTAATATATTAGATTTTATAATATCACCCATTTGAGAAGTGCCGGTTAATTTTAATCCTTCCCGATAAATATCTTTTGTCCTGAAACCGTCCTTTAATGCTTTCCTTACGGCATTTTCAATTTCAATATACTCATTGTTCATATTAAACGAATATTTCAGCATCATTCCGGCAGATAAAATTGCTCCAATGGGATTAACAATATTCAGCCCTTTTAAATCAGGCGCACTGCCATGCACCGGCTCATACAACGCCGGTTTTTTATCGGACAGCGAAGCACTCGGAAGCAGACCCAGCGAACCTGAAAGCATTGAAGCTTCATCGGATAAAATATCTCCGAATATATTTCCCGTTAATATTACATCAAACTGTTTCGGATTTCTTATTATCTGCATTGCCGCATTATCAACGTACATATATGATAATTCAACTTGAGGATACTCGTCTGATACTTCCGTTACAACTTCTCTCCATAATCTTGATACATCAAGCACATTTGCTTTATCAACCGAACATAACTTTTTATTTCGATTCATTGCAACTTTAAATGCGACATGCGCTATTCTCCTTATTTCGCTTTCAAAATAACACATGTTATTGTATCCGTACTTTTCATTATTCCTGATTTCTATACCTTTCGGCGTTCCAAAATATACATCGCCCGTCAATTCTCTGACTATCATAATATCAGCGCCGGATACAGTTTCTTCTTTTAACGGGGATAAAGATGCTAATTCGGGATATACTACAGCCGGCCTTAAATTAGAAAATAAATTTAACTCTTTTCTGATGCCCAGTAATGCTCTTTCAGGACGGAACTCTGGCGGGAGCTTATCATACTTCCAATCGCCTACAGCTCCTAATAATACAGCATCCGACTTTTTTGCAATTTCCAAAGTCTTATCAGGAAGCGGAGTTTTATATACATCATAAGCACATCCGCCTATTAATTGAGGCTCAAAATTAAAATCAACCGAATATTTATTTCCTACCGCATTTAATACCTTGACGGCTTCATCCGTAACTTCTCTGCCAATTCCGTCCCCTGCTAAAAGTGCTATATTATATGTGTTCATTTTGACCTCCGTATATAAATTTATATGCCCTGCGCCTGTATTTTAATCCTGTTGAAAAACAAAACTTATGCCGTTTTATAAAAAATGCCCGAATTTATTTATTACAGCTCCAATAAAAAAAGAACAACCGGTTTTTGGCTGTTCTTTTTATTAAAATCGGCATCTATCCGACGGCATAAACGCTTACTTGCTTTCTGTCCCGCCTGTGAGGCTCAAACTTCACGACACCGTCAATTAATGCGAACAAAGTATAATCTTTTCCCATTCCGACATTAACTCCCGGATGAATTTTTGTACCTTTCTGGCGCATTATAATATTTCCGGATGCAACAAACTCGCCGCCGAATTTTTTTACGCCTAATCTTTTGCTTTTACTGTCCCTGCCGTTCTTTGTCGAACCGCCGCCTTTCTTATGTGCCATTTTATATACTCCTTAAATTATGCTCTATATTATACTTCGGAAACAGCTTCTTCTGCTTTGCCTTTAGCTGCAGTCCTGATTTTATTAATCATAACTCTGGTAAAATTCTGTCTGTGTCCTTGTTTTTTTCTGTAGCCTTTTTTTGCTCTCTGCTTATATACTATAATTTTTTTTGCTCTGCCATGCTTTACTATAACGCCTTCAACACCGGCATTTTTTACATAAGGCTGTCCGACTTTAGATTTTTTGCCGTTTACAAGCATTATGATATTTTCAAAAACAACCTTAGATTCTGCTTCATTTTCCAGCAGTTCAATATCAACATAACGACCTTCCGCCACCTGATACTGCTTTCCGCCTGTTTCAATAATTGCGAACATTTTTTATTCCTTTCATTTGAGGCAATCGTAGCTTCCGCATTTATTAACGATATACCTATCTATACACATGTACGATATCATGCAATATGTTCAGTTTAACCCGCACAAAAACCATTGTCAACAGCATTAACAGATAACCCGGCAAATTTAACAAAACGGGAAAAAAGCAATATGGAACGAGATTTTAAAACATCCGTTTTAAAATTATTATATTTTTTCTTCATCAGGAGCGGACGCAGGAATTTTAAATCAGATCTGCATTTATGCAACCTGACGAATCCTAAACTTATCATTCATCCCGCAAGCCGAAGAATGCCACACAGTAAAACAGCAGACGCTCATGCATCGTTTTAGTTATTTTGATGTAAAAACCCGCTACTTTATTTATAACATAAATAAATTTTTACGCAACAGTCTAAAAAATGAAAATTATACAAATTTTATTCATTCTTAATTACTGCCGGCTAAAGGGTTTACAAACTTTTACATCAAAATAACTAAAACGATGCAAAAAAACGGAAATATCCGTTAAATCAGCAAAACAGCAGATTTATCCGTTTGTTTCGCCAGACGCCGGCTTTAAACCATGCACCGGCTGAGAAGTACAAAGCTCCCCCATACCCCCATTGGAAAAATTATAGAATGAATACTTTAAACTTTATTTTAGACAAACTTAAATTCGGGCAGTCAGGCAGAACCTATGGCGCAAAAAAGCTAAGGCATAACGGAGCCAGTGTTTTCGACTACGATTTTATCATGAATCTTGATGAAAAAGATTATCCGTATTACCTCTGCCAGGCTTACTTTATCAAGACGGGGGAAAAATTAAACTTAAAGCATCCTAAAACTCTGAATGAAAAAATCCAATGGCTTAAAATTTATGATAATAAACCCGTAAAAACCGAATTAACCGATAAAATTCTTGTACGCAGATTTGTTAAAGATAAAATCGGCGGAGAATACTTAAAACCCGTTCTTCAAATTTCCCGCAGTTTTGATGAAATAAATTTTGACGCACTCCCTGACTGCTTTGTAATCAAATGCAACCATGGATGCAAATGGCATTTTACTATTAAAAATAAAATTGAGTTTTTGAATAATAAATCTTTATATGCCTTATCCGAAAAATATATGTCAAATTGGCTGAAACAGACATTTTTCGGCTGGAGCGACTTTGAAACCCAATATAAAAATATACCGCCTGAAATTCTTATTGAGCCGTTTTTATCTGAAAACATAAACGAACAGCCCCTTGAAATTGAAGTCTGGTGTTTTAACGGAAAAGCCAAAATTATTCAAAAGTATAAAAACCATAAAGATGATAAAAACCGGCATCGAATTGTAAGTTCGTTTGACGAAAATTTTAATCGTTACGATGTTAAATTTCTTCAAACTAACGAAATTATACCGTCTAATCCTGATGAACAGTTAATACTGGCAAAAAAACTAAGCGAAATACTGGCAGATAATTTCAAATTTGTAAGAGTCGATTGGATAATAAATAACAATAAGCTCTATTTCTCGGAAATGACTTTTACTCCTTATTCGGGATATATATTTTTTCCCGAAAATAATGATAAATTTCAGCGGGAAATCGGAAATATGCTAAATTTGAAAGGAGATTAACCATGCAGAATGATAATAATCCGGATAATCTGGATAATTTAAGCGTACAGGAAATTAATACAATGTTTCAGGATATCGTCAAATTCCCCGAAGATGATCCGGTGATAGAAATTGCAGGAAATCCGGTAGGTCATTATGCCTCAGATGGCTGCGGAAAATGATACCGGTTTATTTTAATGTAAAAACATTTAAAAATATCGGAAAAGTATCTTCAATCAGCTTGATTGAAGATTTAAAAAATCATATTTTTTATATTTTAAAAGATAATTTATCGGACAGATGGAATGATGCTATATCGGATGGTCTGTCCGGATGCAGGGATATAGAAAATTTTCTTATTGAATTAAAGTCAAAAAGCAAAGAGAAGATAGCAGTTAATGCAGACTGCGGTAATTTTAAATATTTTAAAGCTAAGCTCGGCGGTTTTTTTTCGGATAACGGTATAATTGATTCTCTGCATCTGGAATTGAACTATAAATGCAACTTAAAATGCAGGCATTGTTTTAATCCTAAAAATATGGACGGATATTCAATAGCCTTTGGGCAGGCAAAAAATATTATTGATGAAGCGTGTAAAACAAATGTATGCAGTATCTGCCTGACAGGCGGGGAATGCACAATTAACAATGATTTTTTTAAAATAGCAGAATACGCAAGGGAAAAGCGTCTGGCGCTGTTAATTTTAACAAACGGGCAGAGGCTTTTTGATGATAATATTTTGTTTAACGAACTTTTAAATATATATCCTTCTCTTTTAAAAATTTCTCTGTACTCAATGAATCCTCATGTACACGATTTTATAACGGGCGTAAAAGGCTCGCAGTACAAAACTTTAAATGTGATTAAACGCTTGAGGGATAAAAATGTTAAGGTTCATATTGCCTCTCCCATGCTGTCTTATAATGCGGATGATTATAAAGAAGTTAAAAAATTTGCGGATGAAACAGGGGCTTCCTTTTCAACGGGCTGTAATTTTATTTACAATAAAAATAATAATAATTTGCAAGAAAAATCAGATTATAAAGATATTGAGAAGTTTTATAGAGATACATCGGCTCTTTTTCCGGACTCAAAAAGACGGGAATTTAAAAAATCCGATTACAATGTCTGCAATGCCGGAAATACAATATTAAGCATAAAACCGAATTTGGATATTACGCCTTGTACAGGGTTTAACTATATTTTAGGAAATTATAATACAACTTCTTTAAAAGAATTACAGGAAAATATACTGCCTGAATTTAGAAAAAAATTTATAAAATCTAATCTCAAAGAATGTTTTAAATACGATTACTGCAGATTCTGCAGGTACTGCGCACTTCAATCAGCCGGCGAAAGCGGATTTATGAAAAAATCAAAAACCCTGTGCGAAGATGCTGAAGCGTATTATAACGCTTATTTAAAATTGTAAAACCGCCGGGTGCGGATAAGACTGAAGTTTATTGATATAATGCGCTGTAATTTCATTTCTTTTGAATTTCTGCCGGATTGCCCGAAAGCCTGCGCATAATAAATCAGGGCAATCATTGCAGTTTTACCGTAAAAAACAGTCAAAAAGCCTATTTTTTTCGCAGAGTGCGGGAAAAAAGCATTGAATGCGGTCAAGAAAAAGGGATGGGAAAAGGAAGTTTAGCTTTGTAATTTTCAGCGGTGTATGGTTTAAAGCCGGCGTGCCGGAACAAACGGATAAATCGGCTGTTTTTCTGCGGGGCGTTCTCCGGCTTATGCAACGAATGATAAGTTTAGGCTCCGCCGGATTGCATAAATGCAGATCTGATTTAAAATTTCTGCGTCCGCTCCTGATGAAGAAAAAATATAATAATTTCTACAGTTCAAAATTATTATATGAATAATCTATTTCTTCTTGTGAAATTCCGATGTATCTTAATGTTATGGCGGGGGAGCTGTGGTTTAAAATTTTTTGCAAAAGTGCAACATCGTTAAATTTTTTATAATGATGATAGCCGAATGTCTTTCTCATTGTATGCGTGCCTATATTTATTCCGATGTTTAATTTTCTGCATGTATCATTAAGAAATCTGTATACCTGCGACCTGTTAAGCCTTAAATGTTTTTTACCCAGAAATAAAGGTTCATCATTAGTCAAAGCGTATTGTTTTTTTCGTTCTTTTAAATACTCTTTTATCAGGAGCTTAAGTTTGCCGTTTAACGGAAATCTTTTATACTTATTAGTTTTCTTTTCAATCACTTCCAGATAACTTTTATTTTCAACATCTTCAATATTTAGAGCTAATATATCGGACACCCTGAGCCCCGTATTAATTCCAAATACCCAGACAAGCCTGTTTCTTCCGCTTTGCACGGCTAAATATTTCTCGACTGCTTCAACATCTTTTCTGCTCTTAATTGCTTCTGCTATGTTCTTCATATACATTCCTTTCTCTGTTCTGCTTCAGACAGAAATGTATAAAAATGACAAATGAAAAAAATTATCCGTACAAATAAAGCCCTGAAACATCAGCAGGATAATAAATCCTGAAGCATATACTTAGTAATATGCCTGTAATCTTTATTGTTTTTCCGGCATAAATCAAATGCTTCCTGCTGAATTTCCGTTAATGTGCTGATGTATTATCCGAGCTGAAAAAAATAACGGATGCTCTTGAAATAAGTTTATCGGAACTATTTAAGTTTTAATAATGCCGATATAATTTTATTATGTTTAATATTTGTTTTCCAATCTGCTGGAAAAAAGCGGGGGAAATCGGGCTGAAAGCATCTGCAGAAGCAACAGAAGCAGGATGAATAAAAAAAGCATCCGATTAAAGTATTTTTTATATGCGAAAGAATAATTTTTTGCTTCAGGTGTAAAATTTTATATAAATTCCAAACGGTATATAATTACAAAATGAATGTTATGTGATAAAATTAACTTGCGGAGCATTTAAAGGATATATATGTTCGAAAAATTTACCGAAAAGGCAATAGATACAGTAAAGACAGCACAAATATACGCAATAGAATACAATCATGAAAAAATATATCCCGAGCATTTATTAATGGCGCTTTTGAA
Source organism: uncultured Muribaculaceae bacterium (assembly GCA_964491345.1). GTDB lineage: Bacteria > Cyanobacteriota > Vampirovibrionia > Gastranaerophilales > Gastranaerophilaceae > Avigastranaerophilus. The sequence goes on along the minus strand of CAZBFV010000019.1, from coordinate 4,932 downwards.
TGATGCAAACAGTATTATTGTAAAAATGTTTTCCATATATAAAACGGATATTAATGAAATCAAAAAAGAGATAGAAAAGATACTTGCCGGAAGAACAGCGGTAAAGCCAGCAGAATTTGTAGTGTTTAGTGATTCATCAAAGGATATATTTGAAAAAACATTAAGAATAGCACAGCATTTAGGCGGAAGCTACGTAAAGCCGGAACATATTTTTCTTGCCATTTGGGATGAGCCTGAGCTTGAGCTGACAAAGGTATTAAAAGCAAAGAACATAGATGTAGAAAAAATAAAATCCATGTTTTATAATATGTTGTCTGCGAAAACAAAAAAGATAAAACATCCCGAGATAATAGAAAAAAGAAGGCGGAAGGAAACGGGCGAGAATATATTTGAACTTATTGAAAGTTCAGACAGTGCGAGAATATTCGACAAGGCAATAGCGAAATTATCGGCATCGAATTATGAAATATTAGGAACAGAGCAGATAATGCAGTCTGTTTTGGATGATTCAAATTTGAATGTTTCAGAAATACTCGGCGGAATGGGCGTAACAGCGGAAATATTTGCTTCAAAATTAAAGGAAATATCATCAAGACAGGCGGAATTTGATGACAGGCAGATAATTTTCACTCCCCACGCATTAAAAATGCTGATGTATGCCTTAGATATAGCCAGAGAAGAAGGCAATGCTTCAATCCTGCCTGAACATATTATACTGGGTTTATTAAAATCAAAACAAGGCATAGCTTATAACATCCTTAAAGAGCTTAATATAAATGAATATATACTTGAAGAAAAGATATTACAGCCTATAGAAAAAGAGAAAAACGAAACATTGTATATAATGCGTTTAGCAAAACAGGAGGCAAGGCGGATTGGCAATAACGTGGTGGGCAGTGAATTAATACTTTTAGGAATAGTGCTTGAGGCAAATTCAATAGCGTCAGGAGTATTAAAAGATTTAGGCGTAACGGTAAAAGATGCAAGAGAAACAATAGAAGAGCTTATAGGAGTATGCGACGAGTATCAGAATAATGAAATAACATTCAGCCAAAGGGCGAAACTAATACTTGAAGATGCCTGGAATATAGCAAAAACACAAAACAAGACAAAAACGACCGCTGATGATTTGCTCATTGCAATATGCAATCAGTCAAGCTCTGTGGCAATGAAAGCATTAAGCATACTGGGAGTAGATGAACTTGAGATTAGACAGGGAATTAAAAACAAACTTGAAAAAAGCAGAGTTTGAACTTCTTGCGCCTGCTAACAACAAGGAAACAGCAGTAAAAGCGATAAAAACCGGGGCTGATGCCGTATATATGGGCTATTCCAAATACGGAGCAAGGGTTCATGCGGGCAACTCGATTGAAGATATAATAGAAACAATAGAATTTGCGCATCAATACAGGGTAAAAGTTTATATAACAATAAATACAATACTGGATGACGAAGAACTTAAACGGGCTGAAAAATTAATATGGAAACTTTATAAAATAAAAGCAGACGGAATAATCATACAGGATATGGGGCTTTTAGAATGCAGTCTTCCTCCGGTTAAGTTATGCGCAAGCACTCAATGCAATAATAATACATTGGAAAAAATTAAATTTTTGGAAGATGCGGGAATAAACCGGGTAATATTGCCCAGAGAAATAACCCTTAATGAAATAAGAGAAATCAAAGCGCAAACAAATATCGAGCTTGAATGTTTTATCCATGGTTCATTATGCGTATCATATTCAGGGCAGTGCTATATGAGCCGTATAATCGGCGGAAGAAGCGCTAACAGGGGCGAATGCGCACAGCCATGCAGAAAAAAATATTCTCTAAAAGATGCAGACGGCAGATATATAATCAGAAATAAATATATATTGAGCTTAAAAGATTTAAACCTTTCAAACAGGCTTGAAGAACTGATAGAAGCGGGCATAACATCATTTAAAATAGAAGGCAGGCTGAAAAATGAAAGCTATGTAACAAATACAACCGCTTATTACAGAGAATTGACAGATAAAATACTTAAAAATTATAATTTAAAAAGAAGCTCGCAGGGAAGTTCCGCATACGATTTTGAGGCGGATTTGTCTAAAACATACAACCGCGGTTTTACGGAGTTTAATATAGACGGAAAAATAAAAGAATCGGCAACGGTATATTATACTTCGTCAGCGGGCGAATATATAGGAATAGTCCGGCAGGCAAAGAAAAACTATTTTACGCTGAACTCCAATATACTGAATAACGGGGACGGAATCTGCTTTTTTGATAAAAATGCAATGTTAGGTACAAATATTAACAAAACGGAAGGCAATATAATTTATCCCGCAGAAATAAAAGGAATTAAACAGGGGACAAAAATATACAGAAATTACAACAAAAATTTTGAAACTCAGTTAAAGAATGCGGTTATAACAAGAAAAATACCGCTGAAATTAAGAATTAGAGAAACAGACAGCAGTTATTTGTTTTTTTTGGAAGACGAGGAAAAAAACTGCGTGTGTCATATTGAATTGAAAAAATATGAGCCTGCACGAAATCAGAAAAAAGCCGAACAGACATTGAAAATCCAGCTTGAAAAATGCGGAAATACAATATTTTCAATAGAAAATACGGATATAAAGATTAATAAAATACCGTTTATAAAAGTATCGAGAATAAATGAAATAAGAAGAATTTTAACATGCAGAATGGAAAAAATAAGAAATAAAAATTATAAATATAAAGAAAGACTCACCCCTTTAAATACGGTTAAATACCCTCAAAAAGAATTAAACTATAAATCGAATATATTCAACCAGAAAGCGGAGGACTTTTATAAAAAATGCGGATGCATAATAAAAGAGCGGGCATTAGAACAGCAGAAAAGCGCTGAAAAAGGCATGGATATAATGACATCCAAATACTGCATAAGAAACCAGCTGAATATGTGTACTAAAAAGATTAATACAAAAAAATATAAAGAACCGTTTGTTTTAACGGATGAATTCAACAAGGAATACCTTGTTGAATTCGATTGTAAGGAATGTGTTATGAAAATAAAATATTTAAATTAAGATCTTTTTAAAGAAGAATATGCGGGGTTATTGGCTATTAAGTGTTCGATGGAAGTCATTTGATTGCCGTCTTTAGAGTATAGTTTAGATAAATAATTTAATCTTTTAACTAATTTGGACTCATCGGCTTTTAAGGAAGGATTGGATTGGGTAAAAGCAACCCATGTTTGAACTTCGGTAGTCCATGCCCTGACTTCTTCTTCATAAGTTTTGGTATTTTCGTGGTGGACGCTTTCGTGAGCAATCAAGCATGCAATTGCTTCTACAGGAGCTGTTTTGTACTTAGAACTGATTAAAATAACCAATCTGCCTTCGGCTGTCTTGGATGTAACGGCTTCGCAGGTGCCGAAACCTAAAACTGCCAAATCCCTGAACATAATCTTAATAGGATGATTAGTTGAATTTTGACCTTCAATAACATCTAAAACTTTTCTATTATTCATATCTTCTAATTTATTCAAGGCCGCCAATAAAACAGGCTGTTTTGTATTTTCGCTGAAATCATCGGCTGAAGCCATATTTGAAACGCTCAATAAAACGAATGTACATAAAAGTACAATTAATTTACTCATCACTTTCATAACAGAGAATCCTTCGAGAACAACTATATTAACTATCTTTTACATCTTAATTAAGGGTTTTTAACCTTACTTTTTTATTATCGGAATGAAAATTAAAAACTTTAGCGTTCTTTTAAAAATATAAAAAATTTTGCAACATTTCTTAAAGTATTTTAAAAATAGAATACTAAAAAAACTGTATTTAAAGGGAAATTCAAAAATTTAAAAAATATAAATAAATATTTTTATTTTCAAAAACTGACAATTTTTATTTTGCGGGATTTTTAAACATAATAAAGGAGTATTATTTTGTTATCGGTAAGGCTGAATATAAATCCGCATGGGGGCAGGCTGTATTTTAAGGGTAATAATGCGGAAGAAATAATAAAACAGGGCGATGATTTATTGAACAATAATAAACCGCAGGAAGCACTGGAAGCATATAAAAAAGCGCAGGCACAATCACCTGATAATGCGGTAATATCAGCGAAAATAGGCAAAGCATATTTTAAACTTAAAGATTATAAATCTGCGTCGGAAAGTTTTGAAAAGTATCTTGAAAAAAATCCTGATGATACGGAATATATCATGGAATTAGGCGAAGCCCAGCGGATGGCAGGATATTACGAAAAAGCGATACAGACTTTTGAAAAAGCGTATAATCAGGATAATTCAAACGATTTTGCCGGAAGAAAAATACTTGAAACAAAAAATAATTTATTAAGCATATATAATCCGCAGAGAGCCGTAAACGAAAAAAACGAATATGCGGTTCAAAACTTAAAAAAAGCATTAAATATGGCAGTCGGTTACATGACTCCCGAATATATGTCTGATTTAAGAAATTTGACGGTAGAATTCGGCAAAACATCCGAAATGGGCGGAACAGCAAATATTGCTCAATATGAAGACGGAAGAAAAACAATAACGGTGTCTGATGAATACATATATGCTGCGCCTCAGGTAATAGCAGCCTATTTATCACATGAAGCGGTGCATGCAAAAGATGCCGATGCATATACATCAATAAGAGAAGAACAGGATGCATATAAGGCTGCTGCTCAGTTTTGGATAAAAAACTCGGGAAAAATAAAAGACCCTGAAATGGATTATGCGGTAAGTTTATACAAAAAATCGCCAAACGATTTGGATAAACGTGTAGAAGAAATATACAAATTGAGAGATCCGGCAATTGCCAGGACATCGCCGAATCATCCTCCCGAACAAAAAGGAAGGCATTTTTTGAAAAAAACAAAACCTGCTTCAAGCCAGCCCCTTAATAAATATGAAATAATTGCATAAAGAGCTTTTATTGC
>CAZBFV010000018.1:0-39125 GCA_964491345.1 uncultured Muribaculaceae bacterium | reverse complement strand
TTTTGGCTCATTTTCGTTTCATGCAAAAAACTCCGCAGATGCTATGCGGAGTTTTCGTTTTTACTTTATTTTATCTTTTGTTAATATTATAACTGTTTATTTTTTATAAAAAGTCAAAGTAAAAATTAACAACAGGTAAAGTTTATGCAAAGGTGCATTTATTTGTTTTTTGCAGACATATATAACATAATAAAAACCTCTTTAAAAATCTGCCGTAAGATAATTAAGAGATTTTTTTCCTGTCCGTCTTTTTCTTCCTTTTTTTCCTGCCCCTCCGCACACACCGCCTCCCCCTTGCCCCGCCGGATGCAGACAGGCATTATATTTTTAATCCTGCACTGTATGGTAAGAATTTTATACAGGATTTTTTCCTATTCCTACTATAAAAAACAAAAGACAGATTTAACTGCTGTAAATTTAATACAAATAAAAGCCTGAGCTGTTGTTTCAAAAGATAAAATATATAAATATTAAATTGCCATAAAGAAAAGTTTATAATATAATAAATGTGCCGTGCTTCCACGGGGAAATTGCGAATCTCTCGACCCGAACGCACAGCGGGGTGCAGAGCCTGCCATGAGGCTCTTATATAAATTAAGGACTGTACTTTTATTGTTGATAGTATAATCAGGTATGGCGCAGACCATTGAATCGTGTCAGGGCAGAAATGCAGCAGCGCTAAGGTGTAATCTGCGGGTGTATCTGCTTATAAAGTAGATAGAATTATAGAAATTAATTTGTATAATTGCCGATAGGCAGTGGCACGGCTAAAATGAGAATTTTCAGATAAATTCTCATTTTATTTTTTATTTTTTTCTGCGGCTTGAATTTCCTGTTTGAGCTTTTGAATATTGCCCGTAAAAGTGTTTTCATTACTTAAAGTTAATTTTAGATATTTTATATAACTGATTTTATTTTTTAATAATTTGTATATTTGAGCAGCTAAGTAATATACATCTGCTTCTTTAGGCATATTTAAAACAGACTGGCGTATAATTTTCTCCGCATAGGCATATTTTTTAAGTTTAAAAAGTAATTTAACCGTGAGCTTTAATGCCTGTATATCCGCCGGATTAGTCTTTAACGTCTTTTCAAGGTAGAGCAGGGCTTTTGCTTCATCATTTTTATTAATATATATTGAAGCAAGATTAAAATAAGCCCAGCTGTAATCAGGCGCTTCAGAAATAACTTCATCATATAAACTAATTGCTTTATCCGTCATTTGATTCTTATCATAAGAATAGGCTAAATAAAATTTTGCGACAGTATCATTTGGATTAAGTTCCAGAGCTTTTGACAAATACCTGACAGCACTATTAAAATCCAGCTTTTTAGAGGATATTTTACCTAAATTAAAATAAGAATTTTCATCATCGGAATCTTTTTTGACTACTTCTAAAAACAGGTTTTGCGCTTCATCTAAAAAATTAAGTTTAATATATACGCACGCTAAATTATACATAATATCGGTATTTTCTTTATCAGAAGATAAAGCTTTTTTATATGCGGAAGCTGCCTTTTCAAAATATTTAAGTTTTTCCAGAATAATTCCTATGTTATACAAAATCCGTGGATTATCGGGGAATTTTTTTAAAAGAAAATGCAAATTTTTTAAGGCTTCTTCATTTTCCCCAATGTTTGAAAGTTCTATTGCATATTCTTCCAGCAGTTTATAATTATCGGGATTCTCTTTAACTTTTTCCTGTAATGCTTTAATATCAATATTTTCCATAAGCCTGCCCGTAAGATAATATTTGTGTAAAAGCTGACGGTAAATATTCAATAACATCAGAAGCCAAAACGCAATATTGCGTCATTTTTTCAGATATAATTTGGGCAGAAAGTCCATGAACATAAGCTCCTAATATAGCCGCATCCATAGAATTTACTTTCTGCGCCATAAATCCTGCGATAATTCCCGTTAAAACATCTCCTGTTCCAGCTTTTGCCAAAGAAGAATTTCCGGTAGGATTTATATAGACTTCATCTCCGTTTGTAATAACGGTATTATGCCCCTTTAACAGAGTAATACACCCGTAAGCCTGAGAAGCAATTCTTGCATATTTTTCTCTGTTATTAATAATTTCCTCCGGTTCAACATTTAAAAAACGTGCCAATTCTTTTGGATGCGGAGTAATAACAACATTTTTCAAGGATACTTCATCTTTGCAGCAGGAAACTATATTAATTCCATCGGCATCTAAAACTATTTTCTGCGACGGATTAACACTATTTAGTAATTTAACCAAGAAGTCCTTTGTATTTGGATTTTGAGTTATGCCGCAGCCGGCGGAAATAACATCATGCTTATACAAATCATCTATTTTATCATTGGAAATAGACCCGTCCTGCGTTGAATTTAAAGGATAAAATGCAACTTCGGGAAGCATTGCGGAAACACTTTCACATACGCAGTCAACCGAAGCTAAAGTAACATAACCCGCACCGGTTTTTAATGCGGAAGCGGAAGAAAGATAAGCAGAGCCTTTGTATTTTTTAGAACCCGCAATATTTAATATTCTTCCAAAAGACGATTTGTTTGAATTCTGCTGTCTTTTGGGCATTTTAGAAAAAATAAATTTCTTATCAACAACATTATCCATTTTGTCTTATAGCCTCATATAACACAATTGCAGCGGAATTTGCGAGATTTAAACTGCGCTGATTGTCTATCATAGGAATAGTAAGAGCATAATCGGAATTGGAATTTAAAATATTTTCGGGGATTCCCCTTGTTTCAGAACCGAATACAAAAAAATCACCGTTAGAAAAAGAAAAATTTGTATAAATTTTTTTGGATTTTGTGGTCAAATAAAAAAAGCGGGAATTTATATAATCCGATTTTAATTTATCAAGATTTTCATATCTGATAATTTCAACACTGTTCCAATAATCTAAGCCGGCCCGTTTAAGATATTTATCCGATAAAGAAAAACCGAGTTTTCCGACAAGAAAAAGCCTAGAGCCGCTGCATGCGCATAAACGGGCTATATTACCCGTATTTTGAGGTATTTCAGGTTCAAATAAAACAACATTAAACTTGCTCTTTATCATCATTAAAAAATCTTCTGCTTTCAATAATAACGGGAATACCTCTTATAATGCACATTATAACGGTAATATATACAAGTGTATCAGCAATAATAATAAGCGCAGGCTGCAGGGAAGAATACCATAAAAATGCATTAACCGACATAAAATCACAAAACTGCATATTGGGAGCATAGGCAATAATCACAAATAAGAAAGCAAGTACTTTAGCTATGCCGTATAATGCTCTTGAAAACCTTGAAGCAGTTAAAAAGCGGCAGATTTTGTTTTGCATCATGGTGGATGAGCCGAATGCCGTATAGCCTTGAGAAAAAGCAATACTTCTAAGCCCGTCGGTAATAATGCCTCTTACAACAATAACCATCGGAATCCAGACGCCGATCCAGCCGGCAACGGCAAATGCAATCCAGTATAAATTCTCAACAACCCTGTCGCCTATAATATCAAAAACCGAACCGAATTTGGAGGACTCATTAAATGCACGGGCGGCAATACCGTCTAAACCGTCAAGAATAACTACAAGCAGAGTTAAACACAATGCCGAAAAATACATCTGCGGTTTCCCCGTAAAAATAAACTCAACTGCAATAACAGCAAGCAGCATTCTTAATATTGTCAGTAAATTAGCCATTTGATTTTCCCATAATTATCTCTTACTTCTTGATGAAGCAAAATTAACAGCATCCAGAGATTTTACTTTTTCTCCAAGCATTATTTTTTCAGCTTCCTCCAAAACTTTAACCACATTATAACCGTTGTGTCCGTTGCTTCTTGCAGTTTTCCCGTTTTCAATGCAGTTTAAAAAATGCTGGCATTCCAATTTTAAAGGTTCAATTTCAATGTAATCGAGGACTTCATTTTTTGATACTTTCGGTGATGAGCTTTCAAAAATTTGAAGTTTATTCTCGCTGAGCGTATCATCAAAAATAGCAGTGGCTTTTGTACCACGGACAAGCAAATTGACCCTTTTTTGAGGATGTATCCAGCTGTCAGATATGTGAGCTGTTATATTATTTTCGTATTCAATAGTAACATGCGTAACATCCATAATTTCATTATTATCGGAAGATGCACCTACGGCGCTGATGACCCGTACAGGCTCTTTGCCGAGTATATAACTTGTCATTGACACATCATGAGGAGCTAAATCCCACATAACACTTCTGTCATTTTTAAAATGATTTATATTTAATCTGTCGCTTTGAACATAGCGTACATCGCCCAGAACACCTTCATTTATAAGCATTTTAAGCCTGTTTACGGCAGGATGATACATCAATAAATGCCCCACCATAAGCACAATATTATTTGATACAGCCATTTTATCCAAAGACATGGCCTCAGAGGCAACCGTAGAAATCGGTTTTTCGACGTAGACATGCTTTCCGGCTTCAATTGCCTGTTTAACAATCTTATAATGGGTATGACTCGGTGTAACAACGGCAACTGCTTTTATATCAGGATTTTTAAGCACATCATTATAATCGGCAATAATATCCGCATCGGGATACTGCTCTTTTAAAGCCTTTCTGTTCTCTAAATCCAAATCGCAGACAGTATGCAGCGCCTCAAGATTATAAAAATTTCTTACAACATTTTTTCCCCATATACCGCACCCGATAACAGCGACATTATGCCCGCCCATTTTATTCTACTCCGATATTCAACATGTTAAAGCCAATACTATTATATTATCAATGAAAAAAATAATCAAAAACTTTATAATCGAATATCGTTATTTTTCAATCGTAATTCTGCCGTCTGTTTTAACTTTAAACGGCTGTTTTAAAGTTTTTATGTAATCAATAGTAAGTTTATCCTTATCAAAATCGTATTTTTCTATAATATCGGATTCTTTTGGAATCAGCATGTCAAGCCCGTCGCCGCCGTTTATCAAAAATTCATCATAAGCGGCTGTATATATCCTGTTTTCATCGGGATTATTTATGTCTATCCGGTGTTCTGTTCCGTTTTTATCCTCGTAAAATAAATTTTTTAATTCGCCGTCTTTGCTTAATGTATATTTTAATCCTGATACCTGAAGTATTCCCGGCTTTGAATCGTGGGAGGATAAAGACTTTCCGCACATTTTTACGGCATCTACAAGATTTTTTTCGTTTAGTTTTACTTTTGCCATTTTATTTGAAAACGGAAAAATACTTGTAATATCACGTTCTTTTACAGGACCTGCCGCAACAGACCCCCTGAAATTATTTGAATTTATGAGGACAATATCAGTATTAAGACCTGATTTAACGGCATCGGCAACAAAATCAGCCCAAGGATTTTCAGCTGTCGCAATATTTTCGGGCATTCCTTCCACACTCGATAAACTGCCTATTTCAGGAGATATGCCGAGTATTGAATCTGTTGTTTTGGACATTAAAAGATTAGGAGAATAATCATTTGTGTTTCTCAGGTTATTTTGAACGGAAACAATCTGTCCTTTATCATTAAATTCAAGATTTAATACACCGAAATTGTTGCCGTCCCGTCCCGCCTGAGTTATAACAACAGGTTCGCCGCTAGGGGAATATAAAAGATTTTCGCCTTCTTTAACATTTTCAATAATGTCGTGGGAATGCCCGCCTAATATAACGTCAATTCCTTGAACAGACTGCGCTATTTCTTTTTCAGCTTTATTTCCTTCATGAGATAAAACAAATATTTTATTAATTCCTTCAGACTGCAGTTTATTAACTTCTTCCTGCAATTCTGTTTTTGTTTGTTCTAAATCATCAACGGTAATACCCGAGAGCAATTCGTTTTTCTTTATTCTTTTTGTTATATCGGATGGCTGCAGACCTATCAAACCGTACTTTTCTCCGTTATTATCCGTAATAATAACCGAACGCAGAGATTTTTTAGCCAATTCAGAATTACTATCGGGGAAATTGGAATTCATTGCAAGAACGTTTGTTTTTGAATTTTTTAATATATCGCCGCATACGGATGCCGTAATATCAAACTCATGATTGCCTAAAGTCGTTGCATCAAACCCTGCTATATCCAAAAATTTAGCTGCCGTCATATTTCTTTCTTTATTTGAACCTATGAAAGTATCGCCGGAACACAGCTTTAAAAATCCGGAGCCTGAATTTTCTGCTTCGACCGATGCTATCTGCGAAGCAGAAACAAGTCTTTCCATTTTTGGAATCTGCCCATGTATATCGTTTATGTAAAAAACTGATGTTTTAACATTTTTATCCGAAGTTTTATCATTCATATCTGTCTTTTTACCGCTTAAAGACTGCAAACTGCCTGATACATTCTTCAATCCGTTATTTGAGGACAAATTATAAGAAGATAAAATATTCATAAAAATTCCATAAATCTTACTATATTTGAAATAAAAACGAAAAAAAATTTTTTTGCTTTGATTTAAAAAAAATTAACAATTCAGGCAAAATGGTTAAACGAATTAGCTTCAAATACTTCTTTTGTGATTTTTTCTTCTTTATTTCCGTCTTTTATTATTACAGAAGGAAAATTATCCTTATTTTGCACTCTGCCTATACATACAAACTCATTTGGATTTAATTTTGAATATATGTTTTCGCTTATACAAAACAAAAGTTCATAATCTTCACCGCCCCATTTTACAAAATTTTTATAATCAATATCATTTCTTCTTGCAAAATCAATAACATCAGGCGATACAGGAACTTTATCAAAATCAATTTTTAAAGAATGTCTGCTTTCCGAGGCGATTTTATATAAAGAATCGGCAAGACCGTCTGATACATCCGTTGCTGCTATATCACAATCAATAAGATTTGCTATCTTATCAGCCTGTGCAACTCTCGGCACCGGATTCAGATGGCATGAAATTATATTTTCACCGCAGTATAAAAATTCTGATAGAGCATACAGACCTGCGGCGCTTTTTCCGAAATCACCCGTTACTACAATTAAATCATCTTTTTTAGCATATTTTCTCGAGGAAAAAAACAAAGAATGTCTTTTTCCGATAGCAGTTACGGATATAACAACAGAGCTGCTTCCCGTAATATCGCCTCCGGCGACTTTTACGCCGTATTGACAGCAGACATCATTAATTCCCCGATATAATTCACTGACAAAATCACTGCTTATATCCGGCGGAAGGGATAAAGATACTGTTATAAATTTAGGAACAGCAAGTGCGGCAGCTAAATCGCTTAAGTTCACGCTTACGGATTTTCTACCCAATAAGTACGGCGTTGTGGTATAAAGGGAGAAATGAACATTTTCAACGAGAGTATCCTGAGAAATAAATAAATCAAAATCATCAAGATAAGCGCAATCATCGCCTATTAAAGAAGAATCGGACAGTCTGTCCTTTATAATTTTTAAAAAATCTGACTCTTTCATAGCTGAATTTTACATCAAAAAATTGTAACAGAAAACTTTATAATTGATTAAAAAATTTTTTTCAGCATGTAAAATAAACAGTATGGTTGATTTTTAAGTAGATGAAAGTTGCGAGGAGCAGATGATAGAATTAAACTATCGAAACATTAGACAAGAAGTCATCGGAGAAGAAAACGGGCTGAATATTGAAGAAGAATTTGATAAATACAGATATAAAGTCCGCCGGATAATTGCCGATTTAAATTCAAATAAAGATAAAGCCGGACAAAATTTACAGTGGATGAATTTAGGCTATAACGAGGAAACCATTTGGTATGTTAAAGAGTATGCCGCAATGGTTGAAAACAGGTTTGATAATATAATTATTCTGGGACTCGGCGGGTCGGCTTTAGGGGGCAAAGCCGTCTGCGAGGCATTATTGCCGCCGTATTGGAATTATCTGACCAAAGAGCAGAGAAATAATTATCCGAGAATTTTCTTTTTGGACAACATTGACCCTGATCAAATGTCATCACTCCTTAAAATTGTTGATTTAAAAAAGACGCTTGTAAATGTGGTTACAAAATCCGGTTCTACTGCCGAAGTTATGGCTCAATATATGGTATTAAAAGACCTCCTTGAAAAGGAGCTGGGCGGCGATTACAGAAAAAATGTAATAGCAACAACAGATATTAACATGGGTATATTAAAGCAGTTATCGGATCAGGAGGGGTACAAAACTTTCTATATACCTGATGATGTAAGCGGGCGTTTTTCTGTTTTTTCCGCTGTAGGTCTTTTACCTTTTGCTTTAGTCGGAATAAATATAGAAGAAATAACTCAAGGTATAAAGGATATGGATTTAGCGCTGAAAAATACGGATATTAATTATAATATTGCGGCGCAGAATGCCTTGATTCATTACCTGATGAATACGAAGAAAAACAAGAGCATATCTGTTATGATGCCGTATTCAAACAGATTAAGGTTTGTTGCCGATTGGTACTGCCAGCTGTGGGCGGAATCGTTAGGAAAAGAACTTGACAGGGATAATAACATCGTTCATACGGGGCAGACTCCCGTAAAAGCAACAGGAGTTACGGATCAGCACTCACAAATTCAGTTGTATAACGAAGGACCTAATGATAAAATAATAAATTTCTTAAGAGTAATGGAATTTGACACTACAATAGAGATACCAAACATATTTGAATATACCGGCATAAGCTATTTAGGCGGAAAAACAATAAATAAATTGTATCAAGCCGAAGCTGATTCCACGATGGCATCGCTTATAGATTATAAAAGACCTAACGTAACAATAACAATACCCCGTATTACGCCGTATTATTTAGGTCAGCTGCTGTATATGCTTGAAGTGCAGACTGCAATAACAGGCGCATTATATAATATAAATGCATTTAATCAGCCGGGAGTCGAACAGTCCAAAAATTATACTTATGCTTTAATGGGAAGAACAGGGTATGAAGATTCCGCAAACGAATTAAAACAGAAATTAACTGAAACTGTTAATATAGTGTAAATGTAATATGGAAGAAAAAAGAGAAAAAGTATTAGGCTATAGTATAGATTTATTAACTTTTGATGAAGCGGTTGAAAAAACAAAACAGGCAATAGAATTGCATAAAAGAATGCATATAATAACAGCTAATCCTGAAATAATAGAGCTGGCTGATAAAAATCAGGAATTATCCCAAATATTGCATTCATCTGAGCTGGTTATTCCTGAAAGCTCAGGAATAAAGCTGGCGCTTAAATTAAAAGGAATCAGACAGGAGCAGATTCCGGGAATAGATTTTGCACAGAGGATAATGGAGGAATGCAGCAAAAATAAATATCCGGTTGCGCTTATAGGAGCGGAAGATGAAGTCATAAAAAAAACCGAACAAAAATTAAAAGAGAAATTTAAGAATATAGAAATTGTTTATGTTCAAAACGGTTATTTTACAAAAGAGCAGGAAGGCAAAATAATTAAAGAGCTGGCAGATTCAAAAGCAGGATTTATTGCGGTAGCTCTCGGAGTGCCGAAGCAAGAGATATTTATAAGAAAATGCATGAAACAATATCCTGATGCGGTATATATAGGTATAGGCGGGGCGTTCGATGTATGGTCGGAAAAAGTGGCAAGAGCGCCGGAATTTTTTAGAATGACGGGATGTGAATGGTTTTATAGAACCATAGCCCAGCCAAAAAGAATAAAAAGAGTTTATAAAACTTTGCCCATATACTTATTTAAGATTATAATAGAAGCAATGCGGAAAAAATAATAATTTGATAAAAGGGATTAAAATGATAAATAAAATATCAAAACCTGATATTGAAGAAATTAAAAACATCTCAAAAAAACTTAGAAAAGATGTTTTATTGATGATACATAAAGCACGGTCGGGACACCCCGGAGGCTCGCTTTCGTGCATAGATATACTCAATGTTTTGTATAATCTTTGCATGAAACATTATCCGGACTGGAATAAAAACCCCGGTTTCAATAAAAGGGACAGATTTATTTTATCAAAAGGTCATGCTTCAGCCGCTTTATATGCGGTGCTTGCGCAATGCGGATATTTTAAAGAAGAAGAGCTGATGACATTCAGGCAGTTAGGTTCAAGATTGCAGGGGCATCCCTGCAATACAAAACTTGAAGGTATTGAAGTATCAACGGGGTCATTGGGGCAGGGCTTATCGATATCGTGCGGAATTGCTTTAGGATTAAAACTTGATAAGATTGGCAGCAGAGTATATGTGCTTATGGGGGACGGAGAGCTTGAAGAAGGAAGCGTATGGGAGGCTGCAATGAATGCTTCCCATAATAAATTAAACAACTTAATTGGAATTGTCGACAGAAATAAACTTCAAATAGACGGGTCAACCGACTATGTCAAATCTATCGGTGATATAAAAGCAAAATTTGAAGCATTCGGCTGGAATACGACGGAAATTGACGGTCATAACATAGAGGAAATATATAATTCCATACAAAAAGCAAAAGATTCCGATAAGCCGTTTGTGATTATTGCAAATACAATAAAAGGAAAAGGCGTATCATTTATGGAAAATAATGCCGTCTGGCATGGAAAAGCGCCGGATGATGAACAGTTAAGACAAGCGCTTAAAGAGCTGGAACAGAGGTGATTATGCCGAAAGAATATCAATCAGTCAGGAAAGTATACGGTAATACACTTTTAGAACTTGGGAAAATCAATAAAAATATAGTAGTTTTAGATGCGGATTTATCCTGCTCCACTCAGACACAGATTTTTGCAAAAGAGTTTCCGGACAGATTTTTTAATGCAGGAATAGCCGAACAAGATTTGATGACAACGGCTGCTGGGCTTGCCTGCTGCGGGAAAATACCTTTTGTGTCGACTTTTGCAATGTTTGCAACGGGCAGAGCTTGGGAACAAATAAGAAATACAATATGTTACAGTAATTTGAACGTAAAAATAGCGGCAACGCATGGCGGAATTACGGTAGGAGAGGACGGTGCGAGCCATCAATCACTTGAAGATGTTGCTTTAATGAGGAATATTCCCAATATGACTGTAATTGTTCCCGCTGATGCGAAAGAAACAGAAGAAGCGGTAAAATTTGCCGCCGGACATTACGGTCCTGTATATATAAGAATAGCCAGAACGAATTTACCTGATATTTTTGACAATTCTTACAAATTTGATTATAAAAAGGCAAAAATTATAAAACAGGGAAAAGATGTTACTTTAATTACGAACGGCGAAACGTTGGTAGAAGCAATATATTGTGCTAAAATATTATCGGAAGAAGGGATAAATGCAGAAATAATAAATGCACCCGTCGTCAAACCGATAGATGAAAGTACAATAATAAATTCGGCAAAGAAAACCAATTATGTTATAACAATCGAAAATCATTCCGTAATAGGAGGATTAGGGTCGGCGGTCTGCGAAGTTTTAAGCGGAAATTATCCTGTAAAAGTAAAAAGAATAGGGATAAATGATGAATTCGGACAAAGCGGAAAAGCTGAAGAGCTTATGGCTTATTACGGATTAAATGCCGGTATGCTTGCAGAGAAAATAATGGGACTGATTAAATGATACAGCTTAGAAATGTTTATAAACAGTATAAAAATGTTTATGCTTTGTATAATATCAATTTAGATATAATGTCAAGCGAGTTTGTTTTTTTGACTGGTTCATCGGGTGCAGGGAAATCTACGCTGATGAAACTTTTATACAGAGAAGAAACTCCGACATCCGGAACGGTTATGATAGGAAACATAAATATAGCAAAACTCCCCAATGACAGAGTTCCAAATATAAGAAGATGTATGGGGATTGTGTTTCAGGATTACAAACTGCTTCAAAACATAAGTGTATATGATAATATAGCTTTTGTGATAAGGACGCTGGGTATGCGTTCAAGAGAAATTCAAGAACGTGTTATAGGAGCTTTAAAGGTTGTAGGATTAAGCAGCAAGATGAATGCAAAGCCCTGCGAGCTTTCAGGCGGTGAACAGCAGAGAGTAAGCATAGCAAGAGCAATTGTAAACGGTCCTCCTTTATTGATTGCGGATGAACCTACAGGGAATTTAGATCCTAAAAATTCCATGGAAATTATACAAATTCTTGAACAGATTAATGAAAAGGGCATAACGGTTATTATATCCACTCATGATAAAGAAATAGTAAACTATTTCAGAAAACGTGTAATAACAATAGAGCAGGGGCAAATCGTAAGAGATGTCAGGGCAGGTACTTATGAGTAAAAGAAGCATAATTAAAGAACAGGTAAAAAAACATATTCCGCAGCGTCATTTATCTTCACTGCGTATTATGTACAGAATAGCAATGGAAACAATATACGGCATAAAAAGGACGGGCTTAATCAATATAGCTATTGTAGCTGCTATGGCGGCAATTTTGTCAATTTTCGGAGCTTTATTCAGGACAGGATTTTCATTAAGCAGTTTTGTGGATAAACTCGGCGATGCTTTTGAAATATCCGTATATTTAAAACCAAATATAGAACCTGAATATATGGCATCAAGATTACGGGAAATAGAACATGTAAAAAATATATCAATTGTTACAAAAGAAAGAGCCTGGGAAGAAATGAACAAAGATATGGATGTGTCGGGAATGGAAAATCCTCTGCCTGATACATTGCATGTTACCGTTGATAATCCCGATAACATTGCGGGAGTTTGTGAAAATTTAAAAAAAGTAACAGGCATTGAAGACATGTCTTATGCTCAGGAAATGGCGAAAAAACTCCAGACAATAACAAATGTATTCAATACGGTTACCGTAATTGTGTTAATAATTGTAGCTTTATTAACAATTATAATTATAAATTGTACAATACAGCTTGTTATTCAATCCAGAAAAGATGAAATTGAAATTATGAGATTAATGGGGGTGAGCAACTGGTATATAAAAATACCGCTTATTCTGCAGGGCGCCGCTTATGGCTTTTTCGGCGCAATTATTTCGTTAATACCTCTAAATACTGTGCAGAATGCTTTATACAGGCTTCATATATTTATGAATGTACAGCCTCCTGAATTTGCAATAAATATTGTCGTATTAATATTATTTATTATGGCAATATTCTTTAGTGCAAGCGGAAGTTTACTATCCATAAAAAAACATCTGCAGGTATAATAAGATGTTTAAGTCCCCGTATATATTTTTGCGGGGGAGGGTGCAGGTGTGTGCGGGAGGGGGTACGCAGGGGCGGGGAAGAGAGAGAATGAAAACCGCATAAAAGCCGGCTTCGAAAAGTTCCCCGCCGGGTCAGAATCTTTTAAAGCCTGCCGGATTTATACAATAAATCCTTTTATTTGTTTTGGTTTGTTTTTGTCAAAATAATCTTCTCTATCCGGTTTTTCTTCCGTTGTTTCTTTTATAGCCTTTTCAAAGTCCTGAACGTCAATTTCCGCTCTGCTGCGGCTTAGTGCATTCATTGAAGCATCATAAGTAATTTTACAGATTGAATCATTAGAATAGCCGTCGAGTTTTTGTGAAATTACAGTTAAAGCCTCCGTATTTTCAGCTAAACTTCGGCCTTTCTTTACGGATGAGAGTTGTTTTTGGAGCAGTGCAATTCTTGCTTTTTCATCCGGCACATCAACAAATATTCTGGAAGTAAATCTGCGTTTAACCGCCGGATCTAACAATTGATATTTATTTGTGGCAGCCAAAATTATAACACCTGATTCTTCGGCTTCATCTACAGCCTGAAGAAGTGTAGCAACCTGTTTAATATCTTCAGGCCAAGTTTTGTCATTCCTGTCAAATGCTATGGAGTCAATTTCATCCATAAAGACCAGAACAGGTTTTTTACTTTTACCTGCGATAGATATTGCTTCATCAAAAGCTGATTTTATATTTTTTGAAGTTGCATTAACGTATGAAGAACCGGCTTTACCAATGCTAAACATATATAAAGGGACGCTAATTTCAGCGGATAGAGCTTCCGATATATAAGTTTTTCCGCATCCGGGAGGTCCGTATAAAAGAATTGCGCGAGGTATTTTTTTACCGTATTCTTCTAAATCCAACTGAGTCTGTTCGGGGTTATTAATCATTTTAACAATGGATTCCGTTAAGTCTTTTTTTACCTTATCCATGCCGGCAACATCAGAAAATCCGTTAGGAGAAGAGGATTTAGGCACAAATTCTTCAAGCAGGGAATTTTTGCGTAATTTAGGCCCCTCGGCAGAGTTCAGATGTTTTTCGGATGAAGCGGAACAGCTTGCGGGAATTGCATCTGTATCACCGTTATATTCATCATCTTTAGAATCAATAAATACAACTTGAGCTGGGTCAATTTTATCAAATTCTTTAACTTTGCTAAATTTACACCAATCATTTAAATAATTACATATATCAAGACGCCTGTTATCTCGTTTTGCACCTTGTCTGACAAATTCATCCTGATAATAATTAAATTCTTTATTCGCAAAGGAGTTTGATTTTTCGGATTTTTTTAAATCTTTTTCAAGACTATTGCAGACTTTGTTCATATCGGTCAAAGTTTTTGCATAATCCTTCGGATATGATTTTAATATGGAAATTAATTCTTTATTCAATTTATTATCATAGCCGAAAGACGGTTTGTATAAATTATTAAATGAAATTTTCACTGTATGTCCTCTAAAAATTGTTTTCACAAATTAGAAAAACCATAAAAAATATATTTGCCAAATATAAAAAATAAAATATTATACTTGAATTAAAAAGTTTTTTTATGATATTATTGAATAAACTTTGGAGAAGTGGCCGAGCAGGTTTAAGGCGGCACCCTGCTAAGGTGTTGTGTGGAGTAATCTGCACCGAGAGTTCGAATCTCTCCTTCTCCGGAGTATTATTAAAGCCGGAGGATTCTCTTTTTACTTAATTTCAGCATTTGCATAATTATGCAGACTCGTTTAACGGAGGGGGGGGGAAAAAAGTTCTGTAAAACCGGAAACTTTTTCATTTCTGCACCGCAGCCGGCCGGATTGTATATTCTTTAAAGAATATCTGTCCGCTATGCTTAGATTTCGAATACAGACCAGAAATGTTAAATTATATTTTTTAACGGTAATCAAAAATTTATTTTTATGTTATATATTCATTATGTGTTTAACAAATTGGCTTATATCCGATAATATTTTTCTGTTAATGTTTTTTGCGACATTGCCTGTATTGTTCGTATTGATTATATTGTTAATTATTTCCATATATAAAAGAATGCAGGACAAGATAATTATGTTTAAAAGGCTTGTCGGTTTTGCTTCGGTATTTGCATTAACTCTGATTGCAAACAATTACTGGTGCTATCTTGCATTAATACTCCTGCTTGCCGCAAATCTCGACCTGATTAATAATGATGTAATTGATATTATTAAAGCATGTTTTGATAAATCACCAAGTGTAAATCCTTTTCAAAATGAAGAACAGAGGCAGGAAAGAAAAGAAAGGGAAAAAGAAAAAGCAGAAGAATATCAAAGAGAAGAATTAAAAACAAAAAATGATGATTTAAAAACCGGCGGAAATCAAAATGATTTAAATAATCAAATCCAGGATGTAAATGACGCAGAATACAAACAGTATATCAGAAAAGGATTATCGGAATATTCGGATGCCGAGAATATGGTTATTTCCTGGTTTATAGATACATATAATATGAATTTTGCCAAGGATATGGCTGTAACAGCGCCAAAATTACAGTCAATGTATCCGGACGGTATTATACAGTCAGAAAATAAAGATATTGTTTTAGAAGTAAAATTGGCAAAAAATGGGGCAAATATTCCATATATTATAAAAAGAGCTGAAAAATTGTTTTTTAACTACAAAAAGCTGTATATATCTTCAAAGAAAAATGTTGAATTTATCCTGGCAATAGTTATTGATGAATTAAATAAAAACGGGGTTGAAATACCGGATGATTATACTAATAATGATTTCAACTTTAAAATATATATATTTGCCAGAGAGAATTATAAACTCAAAAAAAAGATGATTTTATAAAAGCATGCCGGTTTGTACGCTGAAATACTTGTTGAATTTGCATAAGATGCAGTATTTAGGCGCACTCCGTAATACAGGATGATTGGCAGCGTTTTAAAAATCTTTAATAAAATCCACGGTTACAGAATAAAAAAGTAAACAAATTGGCAGTTAAACATATTTGTAGTAAAATAATATAAAAATAGTATAGGTTGGGGTTTATAATTATGGCAACGGAAGTAAACAGCAGTTATGATGCAAGTAATATAAGAGTATTGGAAGGACTTGAAGCTGTGCGTATGCGTCCCGGCATGTATATAGGTTCAACAAGCCAGAGGGGGCTTCATCATTGCGTGTACGAGATTGTGGATAATTCAATAGATGAATCTTTGGCGGGATACTGCAGCCATATAAAAGTTACAATAAATTCTGATGAAAGTGTAACGGTAGAAGATGACGGGCGGGGTATTCCCGTAGACATAAAACCGGAAACGGGCAAATCCGCTTTGGAAATTGTGCATACAGTGCTTCATGCCGGCGGCAAATTCGGAGACGGCGGATATAAAGTGTCCGGCGGGCTTCATGGCGTAGGTGCTTCCGTTGTAAACGCCCTGTCGGAAAAAATGGTTGTAGAAGTTTCACGTTCAGGTTACGTTTACAGACAGGAATATATGAGAGGCGAACCTACAGGCTCCGTAGAAAAAATCAGAGAAACCGATAAAACAGGTACAAAATCAACATTTTGGCCTGATCCTGAAATTTTTAAAGAAACAACCGTAATGGATAGAGATGTTATATCCAGCAGATTAAGAGAAATGGCATTTTTGAATAAAGGGCTGAAAATTACGTTTACGGATGCTAAATCAGACAGCCGGGAAGAATTCCATTATGAAGGCGGTATAGGAAGCTATGTCGAGTTTTTAAACCAAAACAAAAATGTAATGTTTCAAAAACCTATTTATATGGATAAAACAGTGGACGGTATTGCGGTTGAAATAGCAATGCAATACACTGATGCTTATAATGAATCCGTATTGAGCTTTGCAAATAATATAAACACGCATCAGGGCGGTACGCATCTTACAGGTTTTAGAAACGCAATAACCCGTGTTTTAAACGATTATGCAAGAAAAAATAATCTGTTAAAAGATTCTGATGCCAATGTAACAGGGGATGATGTACGGGAAGGTTTAACGGCTATTGTCAGCGTTAAGCTGAGCGAACCTCAGTTTGAAGGCCAGACAAAAGAAAAATTGGGCAACACCGAAGCATTAAGCGCCGTAAATGATGTTGTCAAAGAGAAATTTCAAGAATGGCTTGAATTTAATCCGAAAGATGCAAAATTAATTATTGACAAAATTATTCAGGCGCAAAGAGCAAGAGAAGCTGCAAGACGAGCAAGAGATTTAACAAGAAGAAAGACTGTTCTTGAAAACTCTGCTCTGCCCGGTAAACTTTCAGACTGCTCAAACAGAGAACCTGAAAAATGTGAATTATACATTGTAGAGGGTGATTCTGCGGGAGGCAGTGCGAAACAGGGCAGAAACAGAATGTTTCAGGCTATTCTGCCGTTAAGAGGCAAAATATTAAATGTAGAGCGTGCAAGACTGGACAGAATATACGGGAATAACGAAATCCAATCTTTAATACAGGCAATCGGAATAAACATAAGCAAAAATGAAGAAGATGTAAATATAGAAAAATTGAGATATCACAAAATAATATTTATGACCGATGCTGATGTAGATGGAGCGCATATAAGAACACTGCTGCTGACATTTTTCTTCAGGTATGCAAAGCCTTTAATAGATAACGGTTATGTATATATAGCCCAGCCGCCTTTATATAAACTTACAATAGGAAAACAGTCCGAGTATTTATATGACGACAGAGCGCTTGATAAAACCTTAAGAGAAAGAGGCGCCGCAGGGCTTACTCTTACGGATAGTTCAAAAGATAAGGTTATTGCAGATGATGAACTTATTACGTTAATTGCAAATATGTCCGGTTATTATAATTCGTTTAATAATCCGATTATAAATTCTGTTCCGTCCGTGGTTGTAAGAGGTTTGGTTCGTTCCGGAATAAAGCCCGAAGATTTTGAGAGTACGGACAGAATGAATGAAATAACTGCATATTTGCAGCATTATGTAAAAGATCATGCCGAAAATTACGGTATAACGGATGCAAAAGATTATACGATAGAATTAAAGCAGAACACTGAAACAGGGAAATATTCAATAAAAGTAAATTTAGGCGGAGATTCGGAGCCGGTATCGGTTACGCAAAACTTTATAAAATCAAATGAGTATAACAGGATAAAGACTGCCTATCCGCAAATAAGAAATTTCCTGTTTGAGGAAAAGAAGACTCTGAATTTGAATATGGGGACGGAGAATGTAACAATTACCTCGTTTACGGAACTGCAAAGGCTTATTGAAGAAAGAGGGAAAAAAGGCGTAGGCATACAGCGTTTCAAAGGGCTGGGGGAAATGATGCCCCAGCAGCTCTGGGAAACAACAATGGACCCTGCAAACAGAACACTTTTAAAAGTAACAATAGAAGATGCAATGCTTGCGGACAGGCTGTTTGATGTATTAATGGGAGATAATGTTGAACCAAGACGTGAATTTATTGAAAATAATGCGGTATATGCAGCCAACATTGATACATAATGATTTTGGAGAAAAGTAGTGGATTTTATTATTAAACTGCTTAATCTGAAAATAACAAAGTTTTTGTTATTTATGTTAATGATAGCGTTTTTTGCATCGTTATATTTTTGCAGAAACTGGTATTTAATCCAATTTCATAAGTGTATAGGTTTTTATTATGTATATCAGGGGGATAAGGCTTTTAAAAAAAAGAAATATCAAAAAGCGGTGGAATATTACAAAACAGCATTAAGGCATTATCCTGCCCATTCGAGGGCAAGCTGTAATTTAGGGAATATTTATGTGAGTTTTGAAAATTATTATGAAGCCGCAGATGCATACGAAAATGCATTAAAGTACAGTCCTGACTATATTGCCTGCAGAATGGATCTGGGAATAATACTTTCAGAAAAAATGGCCGATTATGATAAAGCCATACAGGAATACGGGCGTGTAATCAATTCAAATCCGTTTACAATCAATATTCCGTTGATTTTTAATAATAAAAACACAGCAATAGCAAATAAAGGTCTGGCATATTACAATATGGGGCTTGCATACAGAGGCAAAGCAGTATATATGGGAGATAGAACAAGGGCATCCGTAAGATATTTAAAAAAAGCAAGAGATGCATATAAAGAAGCGGAAAAATATTTAAAAAATGATTTTGATAATACATATAATCTGGCATTAACGGACCATTTATTAGGCAATTATAACTCTGCCGCCGGCGGATATTGCAGAGCAGTAAACATAAAACCCGATAACTTTGAAGCACATTATAATTTTGCACTTTTATTAAGAACAATGAATATGAATAAAGAGGCTTTGGAAGAATTTGAAAAATCTGCAATTCTTTTAGATTACTATGGAAATGAAGAACGGAGCAAATATATTTACGGTATTATAAATGAAATAAAAAGAAGGATATTAAACAGCGGAGATTATGATTATTTAAAAGACAGAAGCGAAATAACTTCTTTACCGAAGAATAATATAATTTATGAAAAAGGAAAAGTAACGGCTGATATCCAGAAGGATATAAATATGAAAGAGCTGTTAAAGTGTACATATGCGGGCATGTTTGAAGAAGTGGAATAATGATTAAAAAAGAACAATACATTGAATTTTTAAACAAATTATCAAATATACTTATTAAGCGGATTTCGCCGGTCGGCACGGTTTTATCGGCGGATAAGCTGTTTCGGAAATATTTGGATACGGAGAAAGCAGAATTTGTTATCTGGGATAATAACAACATGATGCTGAAAGATTTTTCAAATGATTGGAAAATTTATGGCAATGATGAAAAAGAAATTAATTATGTATATACAAATTTATCTATGTCGGACGGTTCAAAATTTTACTTTAACGGAGAATATTTCAGCTGTGAATTAAACAGCGATGAGCAATACAAAATATTAGAGTTAAAAAAGGATAAAAATACGATAATATTTCCGCTTTCATCCAACGGCGACATATTCGGGCTGATGAGAATATACAGTGAAAAAAATGCATTTACAAAAGATTTCTTTTCCCTGCTGAATATTTCATCAAAACTTATATCCGGCGCAGCAATAAACTATCTGCTGAATGAACAGATGGAAATCAGCTTAAACTTTTATAAGGCAATGAAAGATATTGCAAAAATTATAGAAAGCCAGTATGAGCTGTCATATATAATCCCCCTGATAGGTGAAATGATAGACCGTTTTTTGCCGGCGCACTTAATATATATATTTATATACAAGGATGACAAATATGAGCTGGTATGGCCGAGCGCATGCAATGATAAAAATATTTACTCACTGTTAAACAATATAAATAAACATACGGATTATATTTTATCCGATGATTATAAAATCGGCGCATTTCCTTTATTAAGCGATGATAAGATTTTAGGCGCAATAGTAGCTTACAGCAATATTGAAAGGTTATTTCAAAAAGATATTGATTATTTAATACAGCTGACAAGACAATCGGGTTTAACGATACAAAGAGCAAATGTCTATGCGGAAGTGTTAAAATATGCAACTCTTGACGCATTAACAGGATTAAATAACAGACGCCAGTTTGAAATAAGGATTAAGCAGGAAGTTTCAAACTGTAAAAGAAATAATAAGCCTTTATGCTGTATGATGCTTGATGTAGACTATTTTAAGAAAGTAAACGATACATACGGGCATGCTGCGGGCGACAAGGTGCTGAAAAATGTGTCGGAAGCAATATGCCGTGAGATAAGAGAATATGATATAGCCTGCAGATACGGCGGGGAAGAATTTTTTGTATTGCTGCCCCAGACAAAAATAACGGAAGCGGTGTCTGTAGCCCAGCGTTTAAGAAAAGTAATAGAGGAAATGAAAATAGATTTAAAAGGAACGGGCAATGATAATGTAAAATATATAAATATAACGGTAAGCATAGGCGTCTGCATATATAAAGAAGATATGACATCGGATATGTTTGTGCAGTCTGCGGATAAAGCTTTATACGAAGCAAAAAAGCGCGGACGAAACAAAGTAATTACAGCCGAATAATAAGGTAGATATAAATGAAGTATTTAAAATATATATTGGGAATTTTAATGATAATAGTGCCTTGCATAATAACGGTGCTTATATATAATGATAAAATTACGGAAAATTCGCCTCTGTATTATAAACAGGGAGTAGAATTTTATGAGAAAGGCGACTATTCAAACGCATATTATAATTTCGGCAGAATAAGCAAAATAAGTCCGCTGTATGCAATATCATTATATAAACAGGCAAAAAGCGCACAAAAAGCCGGCGATTATAAAATGGCGGCATATAAATATGATTTATTTTTAAAAAAAGTTCCGAATTCAATATTCACAACAACTGCTACCATAAATCTCGGCAAATGTTATTTTTATTCAAAGCAATATGATGAAGCTCAAAAGGTATTTGAAGGTATAAAAAATAAAACAAGGAATGACAAAACCGCCGAAGAATATTTTTTGGGCATAATAGCCAAAGAAAAAGGAGAAAGCGAAAAAGCTGCAAAATACCTGATGAATTATTTAAATTCCGCATTAAACGGACAAGATATAAACAAAAAATATATATTAAAGGCGGCGGAGGAACTGTCTTCTTACGTAAAAATACTAAGTGATGAAGATAAAAAGATTTTAGGAATTGCATATTTCAAAAACGCCAGATATTCAAAGGCGCTGGAATATTTTTCAAAACTGCCTGTAAATATGTGCTGGGATTATTTAGTGCTTTCAAACCACTATTCCGGTAATAAGGTGATTGCGAAAAAACTTATAGAAAAAGGATTTTCATTGTTTGGAAAAGATGCGGATAAAGATAATATAAATAAAATATATGAAGCTTATGCTTCTTATTTAACGGGGAACAAGCTGAAGAATTGGGGTCAGGTATATTTATATTCCAAAAATAATAATCTTACAGGGCAGGACTACGTAATATATAAACTGGCGGGGATACTTCCTGAAAACAGCGCATTAAAATTTTATGATGAACTTGTAAAAAAATATCCGAAAAGCAGTTATGCACCCGAAGCATTGTGGAGTTTGTTCTGGAATAATTATAAGAAGGGGGATTATGAAACAGCCGTTCAAATCGGAGAAAAACATTTAAAAAATTTTGAAAATGTAAAATCTACGCCAAGAATGTTATTCTGGATGGCGAAAATTTGTCTGAAACAGAATAAACTTCCGGAAGCACATACATATTTATCAAAATTGACATCAAAATATCCGGACGATTACTATGGATTAAGAGCGGAAAGCATAGAAAAGAAAACTGATTTCTGGCATACCGGCACCGGAAATATACCTGTTCCGAAAGGTGATATCGAGTTTCCGATAATTACATCCAATTTAGATATGAAAGATTTAAAGCTAATAAATACATTATTCGGTATGGGCGATTATGAAATATGGCTCGATGCTGATTTTAATAATCCCATAGTGGAAAGCTGGTTTGAACTGAAAAAGAATAAAAAGGCTCATTCTATTTTATTGGCAAGAAATGAGCTGGACAAAAAAGAAATTAAACCGCCTATAATGAGTACCGCATATAAACTGGCATATCCGAGATATTATGTTAATGAAATAAATAAATTGTCAAACGAAAATAATCTGAATGCTTATCTTGTAATATCGCTTATAAGAGAAGAAAGCTATTTTAATGATACGGCTAAGAGTTCCCAAAATGCACTGGGTTTGATGCAGTTAATGCCTGAAACCGCCAAATATATAGTTTCAAAGTTTAAAATAAGTATAAATTCAATAAACGAAATTGAAGATATTGAAACAAATTTGTTACTTGGCTGTACATATTTAAAGTATTTGAAGGAAAAATTTGATAATGATGTATTTGTAGTAGCCGCATATAACGGCGGAGAAGGTTCTGTTATGAAATGGCGGAAAACATATAAGACGAATGATTTAGATGAATTTATTGAAAATATTCCGCTTTCGGAAACAAAAAATTATGTAAAAAAAGTATATAGAAGTTATTATATGTATAAAAAAATATATGAATAATAAATAATGTATATTCCCGAATAAACTTTTATGCTACTATAAAAAAGGTGGTTTTTATACGGAGAAGATAATGTTTACGGTAGACAAAGAATTGCTGATAAAAGAAGCTGAAAGTCTTAAAAACCCGTCAGTACTTGTTATAGGCGATATGGCAATAGACGAAATGGTCTACGGAACTACTGACAGAATGAGCAGAGAAGCACCCGTATTAATATTAAGGCACTACAATACAAAAATAATTTTAGGAGCAGCTTCTAATGCCGCAAATAATATTGCATCATTAAACGGAGGCAGGGTAAGCGTTATAGGAACATGCGGAAAGGATTATTACGCCTCCGTTCTTATAAGCACATTTGAAAAGTCCGGAATTAATACCGAATATATGGTAGAAGACGGTTCAAGGTCTACAACCGTAAAAACAAGGATATCCGGTTCATGTTCCCAATCGGTAACTCAGCAGATTGTAAGAATAGACAGAGAAACTTTGACGCCGTTATCAAAAGAAGCTGAAGATAAAATAATTGATAATATCGAAAAAGCCGTTCCAAAGCATGATGCGGTCATATTATCGGATTATAATATAGGTTTATTATCAGACAGAGTTATTGAAAAAGCTGTAAATACATGCCGGAAATACAATAAAATTATAGTAGCCGATGCGCAGAAAGATTTAGAAAGGTATCAGAGCGTAACATCATTGACACCTAATCAGCCGGACAGTGAAAAATTTGTCGGTTTTTTTATCAAAGATAAAGCATCGCTCCAAAAAGCAGGCAGGGAAATACTGAAAAAAACAAATGCCGATTCCGTATTAATAACTCTCGGCGGAGATGGAATGGCTTTATTTGAGAAAGACGGCAGTTTTGAAAAAATTCCCGTCTTTAATAAAACGAATGTATTTGATGTAACAGGAGCAGGAGATACTGTTGCAGCCGTATATACACTTGCAATGGCTTCGGGCATGAACAAAAAAAATGCCGCTGTTTTGGGAAATATAGCGGCAAGTATTGTTATAAGGTATTTTGGATGTGCTACAACAACTGTAAATATGCTTCAAAGTGCAATACAAAAAATTGATATGGCTACTTACACAATAAAAGCATAGGAGGGATTATGCTTAAAAAGCTAAAAATTACGGATTATATAATAATATTAATGATAGTTGTTTTTTGTATAACAGCGGGGCTTGTAATTTTTAAAAAGAAAAATTTTTCAAATCTCCCTATTGAAAAGGAAGCAAAAATCAGGTTTGAAGTATTTTTCAGAGGAATAACCATAACAGCGGATAAAATGCCTTTTATGATAGGCGATAATGCATTTATAACAATAAGGAATGTTCCATATACAAAGTTAAAAATAGTAGGTTTAAACGGACGGCCGAGGCTGGCTTATGTGCCGGCTAAAAATGCTAAAGGGTATGAAATATTAGAGGATATATCGACCCCAAACCTGTTTGATTTGGTTATACAGCTTGAAGATACGGCAAAAAAGACTGCAGACGGGTATGTAGCAGGCGGAAACAAAATAAAAATGGGGATACCTATAGTAATAGAGGGCGAAAGATATAAGTATTCCGGTACAATATCCAATATAACAGAAGTTGAAGAAGAACAAAATCCGCAATGAAAAATTTTGAGTCTAAAATATTTGACGGTATAAATTTTATTTTATTGATTATTCAAAATAAGCTCGGGATATTGAGCCGAAACAGTTTTTTACTGGCAAATATTGATAAATTTATATTATTATTTCTTCTTTTAACATTTATTGCATCGGCATTTGCATCAACAAATATTATCGGCGCCGTATCAATTTTTGTTCCCATACTCGTTGTATTAAAAACTTTAATTACAAAAAGCGGAAAAATAGAGCTTGAACGATGCAACTTCTACCTGATTGCATATCTTTTTATATGCTTTATGTCAAATTTTACATCGTCATTATTTTCTAAAAGTTTCTACGGCTTTGCCAAAACTTTTGTCTACATAATGTTCTACTTTTCTTTATGTCAATTTTTTAAAAATAATAAAAAATACATTTATGTAATTTTACTTGTAATTGCTTCATTAGTAAGTATTGAAAGTATAACAGGCATTGTTCAAAATACACTGAGGCTGGAAAATATATCAACATGGCAGGATGTAAGCTATGTAAACGAAGAAAATATTTTAACAAGGGTATACGGGACATTAAAGCCTTATAACCCTAATCTGCTGGCAGGATTTTTAATTGGAGGTTTTTCTTCAATTACGGGCATTTTAGCATTAAACTTAAAAAACAAAAAATATATTAAATCAGTAATATCTGCCATATTTATGCTGACAGGAATATTTGCAATTTTTTTGACGGGATGCAGGGGCGCTTATGTAGCATTATCGGCAATAATTATCGGTATGATTACTGCCTCGCATAACATAATTTTTCGGGATATTAAAGATGAAAAATTAAAAAAGATATGGAATGTACTGATTATACTCTTTATTATCGGAGCTGTGGCATTTTTTGCATTCAATCAGGGCATTTTGCATCGCATTATGTCAATATTTATAATGCGGGGAGATTCTTCAACATCGTTTAGAATGAATGTATATAGTTCGTCATTAGAGATGTTTAAGGATAATTGGCTTTTCGGCATAGGCGCAGGAAACAAAGTTTTCAGGGAAATATACGGCTTATATATGTTGTCTGGCTTTGATGCATTAAGCTGTTATTGTATATATTTAGAAATGGCTGTAGAAAGCGGTATTTTTTCTTTAATATTTTATTTAATGTTTATAATATCTTTGTTTAAGCCGGCAGTAAGCAAATTTTTCCAAATAAATGAATATGAAAAAAAAGTAATAATGTTTATTTGCTTTATTTCAATGACCGGATTGCTAATTCACGGCATAGTTGATACAATATACTTCAGACCGCAGGTTCAATATCTGTATTGGACAATGGCCGCAATTTTAATGACAATGATAAAAGAAGAAAAAGTGGCAGAGAATGAAAATACATGAATATCAGGCAAAACAACTGCTTAAAAATTACGGAATAAATATTCCGATGTCGGTTTTATGCGAAAAAAAAGAAGATATCGGCTCAAAAATTAAAGCAATAGGCGTGCCTTGCGTAATTAAAGCACAGGTTCATTCGGGCGCAAGGGGCAAAGCGGGCGGTATAAAATTGGCAGAAGATTACATCAGCGCCGTAAAAACCGCAGGAAGCATATTAGGAATGGAGCTTATATCAAAGCAGGCAGGCAGGAAAATTGTAAATAAAATATTGATAGAACAGGCTGTTAATATTGAAAAAGAAATATATTTAAGTCTGGCATTTGACCGGAAAAGCGGTGAGATTATCTTGATAATTTCAAATGAAGGCGGAATGGAAATTGAAGAAGTAAGCAAAGTTCATCCTGAAAAAATATATAAAGCACCGGTCAATGATGAATTTGAAATAAATAATATCTTATCATTATTAGGATATAATAGTGATATTACAAATAAAATTTTAATGGTTATAAAATCATTATATAAACTTGCACTTGAAAAAGACGCCCTGCTGGCTGAAATAAATCCGCTTGTTATTACGAAAGAAGCAGATGTTGTTGCACTTGATGCAAAGATAAATTTTGATGATAATGCGTTATTCAGGCATGAAGATATATTGAAATTAAAAGACGAAGCTGAAGAAAATCCGTATGAATTAAAGGCGCAGAAATTAGGGCTGAATTATATAAAACTGGACGGAACGATAGGCTGTATGGTAAATGGTGCGGGGCTTGCCATGGCAACAATGGATATAATCAAATTGGCAGGAAAAAGTGCAGCAAATTTTCTGGATGTAGGCGGCGGGGCTTCGAGTGAAAAAATAGAGAATGCTTTTAAATTACTGGTTTCCGATAAACATCTCAGTGCAATATTTATAAATATTTTCGGCGGAATTTTAAGGTGTGATTTTTTGGCAGAAGGTGTAAAAAATGCAATAAAAACTTTGAATATAAAATGTCCAGTAATTGTGAGAATGGAAGGTACAAATAAAGAGCTGGGAGCAAATATCCTAAACAATTCGGGATTAAAATTTACTGTCGTTAAAAATTTAAATGAAGCAATAGAGGTAATAAAAAAAATATAATGTCAATTTATATAGATGAAAATACAAGATTAATAGTGCAGGGAATAACAGGAAAAGAAGGCTCTTTTCATGCAGAAAGCTGTTTAAGATACGGTACAAAATTACTGGGCGGAGTAACTCCTGATAAAGGCGGAATAAAAGTTTTAGATGTTCCCGTATTTAATACGGTAAAAGAGGCAGTCCGGGAATTAAACCCTAATACGAGCATGATATTTGTGCCGGCAAAAAATGCTGCCGGAGCTGTTATAGAAGCGGCAGAAGCGGGTATTGAGCTGATTGTATGCATAACGGAAGGGATTCCTGTATATGATATGATAAATGTAAAAGAGGCGGTAAAGCAGAACGGGGTAAGATTAATCGGGCCAAACTGCCCCGGAATAATTTCACCTTGTAAATCAAAAGTCGGCATTATGCCGTCAAATATACATAAAAAAGGTAATGCCGGAGTAATTTCAAGAAGCGGAACATTAACTTATGAGGCGGTATATCAATTGACTCAGCTGGGAATAGGGCAGTCCACCTGTGTAGGCATAGGCGGCGACCCGTTGGTAGGCACAAGTTTTATAGACGTCTTAAAAGAATTTGAAGCGGATAAGCAGACGGATGTTATATGTATGATAGGTGAAATAGGCGGAAGTGCGGAAGAAGAAGCCGCAGAGTACATAAAAGACAATGTAACAAAACCCGTAGTCAGTTTTATTGCCGGTATAAGCGCACCTGAAGGCAAGAGAATGGGGCATGCCGGTGCAATTATATCAGGCGGTTCAGGCACCGCAAAAAGCAAGATGAAAATATTAAAATCAGCCGGAGTTCGTGTAAGCAAGAGTCCTGCGGATATTGGAAGTATAGTACAATCTATATTAGAAGGAAAACAAACAGAGCAATGATAAATGATACATCATATTACAGCTGCGAAATTATAGAGCATGGCCTTGATGCTCAAATAGATTCTATAAATTTATGCTGTCGTGTCTGCAAAACAAATTATTGGGAAAAACTTGTTTTAATAAATAATTTTGACGGTAAGCATTTTGACTTAGAGAATTTTTTTAATATAAAAAAACAGCTCAGGGAACAGCAAAAACAAGGTAATACTATATCTCAATGCAAGGGGTGTATTTATCTGAAGAAAAAGGAGTGGGATAATAAAGACTATATAAGCGCAATCAACATAAATAACTGGATTAAATGTAATGCAGACTGCATATACTGCGATAAAAAATTTTATAAAAACAAAAAAGAATATAAAATATATCCGTTAATAAAAAACTTAATGCAAAACAAACAGTTAAGACCCGAATATGATATAACAATCGCAGGCGGTGAACCGACTATATCAAAGGATTTTGATAATATAATGAAGTTATTTTTAAAACATCGTGTTTCACCCATAAGAGTACTGACCAACGGTATAAAATATAATAAATATATTGAGAAAGGCTTAAAAAACGAACTTATTAATATAGTTGTTTCGCCTGATTCCGGCACAAGAGAAACATATAAAAGAATAAAAAAAGTTGATAAATTCAATCAGGTATGGAAAAATTTGAAAAAATACGTTTCAATGCCGAAAGATAAAACATTAGTAAAAACAAAATATATAATAATTCCATCAATCAATGATACTCAAAAAGAATTCTATGAATTTATAATGAGGAATAAAGAAGCAGGAGTGAGCCAAACATACTGCGACGCAGAAATAAATTGGTTTTGTCGCAATATGAAAAACGTCGGGAAATTAAAACAACTGCTGGATCTATATAATTATGCTAAATCAATCGGCGATTGCAATAATATAAATGTGGAATTATTGGATAGAATGAAAATTGTTCAAAATATTATTGAAAAAAAATAAAAAAGACTTTACAATAAAATTTTTTCCTGATATTATTAGGATGTAGTTATTCCTCAGTAGCTCAATGGCAGAGCATTCGGCTGTTAACCGAAGGGTTGTAGGTTCGAGTCCCACCTGGGGAGTTTTTTTATGCAAGACAGCCCTTTTGCGAAAATGTCAAAGTTTTTTTGCAGGTATAGCTTAGTTTTCCTCCATCCATTGATAAGTTCTGAAGTATATAATTTATTAATTCTCTTTTTTCGTTATTATCTGCAATTTTGTATAAATCCACAATTTCATTATGTGATTTCTTCTGATATGATTTCAAGTATTTTTCTTCTTTGAGCAATAGTTCATTTTAAAAAACAGCTGTATGCATTATCAGTAAAACCAAGCAATATATCTGCTTTTCGTAAAATTGTTTATCAAGTTTATTCATTTCTTCAGGTTGTATAAGCAGTCTGTCTTTCTCGTTTTGGAATTTATCATTTTGTGCTTTCCAAAATTCATGAGTTATAGTGTTGTCCGATTTAAGAGTAAACGCATTTTCTATTCGTGCGTCTAAAGTTTGAATTTGCTTGATGATATTGTTTTTAGCATCTTCTGAATACCCGTTTTTCATGTCATGCAATGCTTTTAGTTCATTTGATATTCTATTTCTTATATCTTGCGGTATTATCAACTTCAAAACTTCTGCAGCAGATTTATCTATTTTAGTTTTATTAATGTAATCTCTTTTGCAGTTACCGCCTTTATTGCCTGTACAATGATAATAAGCATATCTGCCCCTTTTTAAATCCGGCAGTTAAAAGGCAACCACAATAACCGCAGCGAATTAAACCGGTATAAGCAAAAGTATGGCTCCGTAATAAAAGATATTATAATGGGCTTTGATTTTTCTTTTCCACAATTTAAACATATATACCGTTATCCTTTTTTTGTTCGTATATTTATAAATTAAGTTATCTGCTCCGTCCCGTAAACGCAAATATCAAAGCAATAAACCAACCTATGAAAGTCCAGCCAAATAATAAATTTACGAGAAAAATTGCAAATTTTGAGTCATGCCCTCGCCAATCAGAAATTAAAGATGGCAAGAAATATAAAAAAGCAACAATAACAAGCAAAATTCCGCTGAGTTCGCCCACAAGCGGAATACCTATACCTTCTCCGCTAACAGCCATACATATAGCAATAATTGTAGTAATTAAAACTAAAAAACTGCCACAACCAAAGTGCGATACTCCACTTAAGCATTCTCCGCAGTGCGGATATTTTTTCGTATATTTTGCAATAAGGACATTTTACCTTATTGCTGTTATTAGTATTAGTCGATGTATTAAAATTATTATTGGTTCGTACTTTAGGATCTGAGCTATTTTCATTATTCTCGTCTAAAGTTGTTGGATTTTTTGAAACAATATTTAGTTTATTTGTTTTAATCTTTGCTCCACATTCTCCACAAAAAGTATCGTTGTTATTAATTTCGGCTCCGCAGTCAGGACAGCGTAATTTTTGAATTTCTACAATTCTTTTAGCCGGTTGCTTTTGCAATTTGGTTCCACATTTTATACAAAAAATATCATTTTCGGTATAATCAGCACCACAGTTTGAGCATTTAAGTTCAATCTCCAGTGTTGAACCGCATTTATTACAGAATATCGCTTCAATATTACATTTATTATTACAGCTTGGACAAATTTTGTATTCTTCTTCATTATCTTGTTCTATGGGTTTGTTATCAATAGAATTTTTCTCATCATTTATATTTGAATTTTCTGCATTTTCTGGTGGTGTTGAATTACTTTCTTCCGATAAAGGCTCTTGTTCAGTTAAGTTATTCTCTGTGATATTTTGTTCTGCTTTGACTGATTCGCTTGTATTTTCTGTATTTTCATTATTGTCATTAGCCACTATTGGTTTATCATCAGGCGAACTCATTATTTTTTTCATTTCGTCAAATTTATCTGTCATTTTATGCTCCTGTTATTTATAACTTCCGGTCTTATTGCCATATTTGTCGTATGTTGTAGTAACTCCGTAAGAATCGGTTTTTCGTGTTCCTGTTTTGTTGCCGTATTTGTCATATTCTGTTGTTGTGCCATACGAATCCGTCTTATAACAGCCAGTTTTATTGCAGTACGAATCGTAGTGATAAACAGTACCATTGCTATCTCTTTTAAAAGAACCAACTTTATTACCTATTTATCGTATTCGGTTGTTATTCCGTTATTTGTGCTGTAAGAACCTGTTTTATTTCCGTATGAATCATAAGTTGTATCTGCATAAACGGGTGTAAATAATAATAATGATATGGTTAAAATTAAAATAAATATCTTTTTCATTGTTTTTATTTCTTCTTTTAGTTTTTGTGTTAGCTTATAACCCAAACATAAATCCCAATGAAGGCTCTGTATTCGGTGAATCTTTATTCACAGCAACCGATTCTATCGCTCTTCTTCTTTTTTCTTCCTCAATCTGTTGAAAATGCACTCTTTTCATTTTTTCTCTTTTGATTGAATTCAATTCCAGTTCTTTTGGAGAATTTATAACAGGATTGTTTCCGCTTAAGATTTCTTTTGTTTGTACAAACTCATCCAAAGTACCCTGTGAGGATTGAACACATCTTATATTATCTCCTACTATTAATTGAACTTTGTAAAAATTGAAATCTTTTTGTGTTCCATTAGCAGATGTATTTGTCAAGGTGAAATCTGCATTGTAAGAGCCAATTTCATCTATTTGCCATTGTTCTACTTTTTGTTGTATTTCCATACCTACATTTATATGTTTAAATTTAGAATCATATTTTGCAAATACCTTTATAGGCGTATCTCCAAAAGTATAAGTCGTTTCAAACGGCAGTTGCTTTTGTTCTGCATCTTGCCAGTAAATACACCCCGCTGCACAAACAAGGCATAATATTACTAAACCTATTACTATTACTTTTGTTGTAAAAAATGATTTGTTTTTTTCTGTATGTTTCAATGTATATTCTCCTATTGTTATTATCCTCTTGTTATTTAGCAACTCTCATTTTTAATATTTTTTCTTAGAATACGTTATGAATCAAACGTAAATTGGATATCAATGCTTTGTTCTCTAAATCCCGCAGGCAGAGGTCTGAAAGGTGCAGACCGAAGAACTGCATTCAAGACCGCCTTATCTGCTGTTTCCAATCCTGAAGATTTAAACACACTACACGATAATAATCTCCCGTCTTTTCCAATCTTGAATAAGAGGACAACTCGTTTACTTTCATTGCCTCTTGGCGGATCCCAATTCTTTTTAATTCTGTGCTGCAAATCTCTCATATAAGGTCCAAAATTAGGTGTTTTACTCCCATCACTTCCATTTTCAGGTTTTTTTTTGTTCTGAATTAATTATATTGTCTGAAATGGTATTAAAATTAGTAACAATGCCCATGTTGTTATTTACACATATCTTGCTGGGGCAATATGGTTTTACTTTGGAAGCAAGCACCATTTTTGCACTATTATAAATCGCTTGTTCAGGTGAAAGTTCTTTATATTTTATTGTTATTGGAATATAATAAACATCCATATATACATCACTTATCGATAAAATTGCTGCTTCGTGACCGTTTAAATCCTTTAATTCAATTTGAGTATATAATGTCTTTCCGTTTTTTTCATATTTAATTGTATATACCTGTCCTGTGCTGTAATAATATTGACTGTTTTTATCTAAATAAATTTTCGGACCCGACTTATTTTTTGTATCAATCCAATCATGAGCCACTGCTATACAAGGCATACACACTAATATTAAACTAAAACAAATCTTTTTCAACATTTTCCGGTATTCTTTCTTTTGATTTATTATATTTGTCTTGTTCTCTTTTCAATTCTTGTTGTCTTAGCCTTTCTTCTTCTTGTCTTTGTTGTTCTATTATTCTTTCCCGTTCTTTACGTTCTTTTTCCATTTTTTGTCTATAGCCAGGAATTTCTACATAGTCATCTTCCCAGGTAAATACTGCTGTTTCATTACCATCATATCCATCCCCGCAGTATGAAGAATAAACTGAATCTTTACCATTTGATACCTGTGATGTATATGTTACCGGGCATTTTATTTGTGATACCTTCTTTATAGTCGGAATACCATCATCTGTTGTATGAAAGGTAGATACCTGCTGATAGAATTTATTTGAACCTTCGTACTCTTTTGGTTTCAACCCTGCATTAGATTGAATAATGACGTCAGCAGTACATGTATATTGGTCTAAACCGGAATCATAGTTCGCAACAGATATGTTATCCAGTACAGCTCTTTGAATGGAGCCGGAATTTAAGTATTTATAAAAATAATCTTTTTGTTTGAATACATTTAATACTAAATCCTTAACCACAGTATCATCACAAGATTTTGCACCAAAATTTTGTTCTTCCTCCCTTAATTTTTCCACAGGACCGGGAGCATCTTCTTGCGGTAAGTTTTCTACTTTTTTGTAGATATCAGCATCTATATCTTTTCCAAATATTGACATTATGATATAAACTAATGCCTCAATTCCCACAAAAACTCCGATTACTTTTAGTGTAATTGACATCCATTTGTTCAGGTAGTCAAATTCTTCACTATCCGCTTCTTCGGCATCATCGGGATTTTCATCTGATTCAGAATTACCGATATCTGTGTTCTCCGGTTCTTCAGCCTTTTCCGCATTCTCGGGCTGTTGAATTTCTTTTTCGACATAATCTTGGTTTGTTACGGGTTCTTCAACAACATTCTTTGTTTCATTAAATAATTTTGCTCCGCAATGGGTGCAAAATTTTTGATTTTCTTTTATTTCTTCTCCGCATGGACAAAACATTATCCTATACCTTTCTACTATTCAGCTATTTTGTACTCATCCTGTTTATTTCATTTTCCAATTCTTTTAGCATTTGAATTAATATTAAATACAGTTCGGGATCTGCAGAGCTTGCGATATCTTTAGCTTTGTTAAAATCAGCCAATGCTCCATGATAATCCTTTAAGATAATAGCTTTCACAAACCCTCTGCTACAGTATGCTTTTGCAAAATTCGGATTCAATTCAATAGCCTTATCTATGTACTTTCTTGCCTCGTTATAATCTTTTTTATCCAAAGCCGAAGATCCAAGCTCGCAATAATGCCTCGCTTTATCAATATCTTTTTTGGATATTTGTGCAAATGAAATATTATTTGCAAATATTAAAATTGCAAAAATTAGTACAATTACTGATATAAATTTTTTCATTATCATATTCCTTTATCAATTTTTACCACAAAACCAAAAATAAGCATCGATTAAACGCATAGGCGGATAAAATATTTGTTTATTAATCCTTAAAGTCCTCTTCTTATACTTAAGTTTTTTCAAAATATCTTTTATATTGCCGTAACTCTGTTTTGTATAATTATGCCAAACAAGACCAACCTTTTTTGCACCTGATTTAAAAAATTTGTCGTAAGCAGGTACACAGCCAAAAATACCTAATAATATTTTTGAAATTAAAATTTTAGAAAAAATGTTCAGGTTTATGAAAATCTTTATATCCGTTCTTTATAATTTTATTTGCTTCGTCTATATCTTTCCAAGATATATTATCGTATGTCTGCCGCAGCTTACTGCACTTTGAAAGCAGTTCTCTTATAACAGGGATATGTATTTTATAATCATTTTCCATTAAAAATGAACTTCTAAACATCCCCCAATTCCCGAGATAAAACCCTAAATTTAATGCTGCTAAATCAAGCATTTTTTCATCTTGTAAAATATTCTCTCTGTTTAAGAAAAAGAATGAATAACAATGTTCCCAAGACATGTAACGGCAATTTCCGTTTTCTTCAATTGCTTTAAACAAATTATTATCTAAAACTTTATCAAAATCACTTAATACATCTAATTTTTCACTGATTTTTTCCATATATGCTCCTTTATTCTTTATAATTAACTTTTTCATTATTACCTTACTTTGTTTTATTTTGTATTTTTATCAGCATATACTGAAATTGGTCATTAAATTTCTGCCATTCAAAATTATAATCATTTGCTATTGAAATGATTTTTTTAGTACTTTGTTCATATTTACCTTTTTTATTTTTAATACTTCTATGTTCATATTTACCCTTTTTAATTATGTTATGCAAAGGGTATTTTTTGTTTTTGTTACTTTGATATTTTTCATCATTAGTTAAAAATAAAACATAACCTTGATAATTTTTATTTTTTAAAACAATATTTTCTAATCCTGCTATATCGCAATATACATAGAAACGATTATCGTAATATGCCTTGTGGTCATGTAATACTAAACCATTTAAACCAAACCTATTAATATTTATACAGTATTTTGTTTTATATTTTATTTCTACAAAGTATTCGGTTTTATCTGCCTTGTTTTGTTTGTTATTTTTACAATAAATATCAATATATTTATTGTCAGTGGGGTATTCAAGCAGTACATGCTTAAATCTTGTTTGCAGCATTCTTGCAAGATTAAATTGTAAATCTTTTTCAGATAAAAAACTTTCGCCATTGCTTATAAAATCTTCATCATTAAAAATTTGTTTTATAATCTTTTCCATACTTTTTTTCCTTTCCTTATTC
Organism: uncultured Muribaculaceae bacterium; assembly: GCA_964491345.1. Lineage (GTDB taxonomy): Bacteria > Cyanobacteriota > Vampirovibrionia > Gastranaerophilales > Gastranaerophilaceae > Avigastranaerophilus. The sequence goes on along the minus strand of CAZBFV010000018.1, from coordinate 3,504 downwards.
TTAAATATCTATTAAAATTTGCTTTTTCACAAAAAACGTCTTACAAAATATACAATTTGTAAGACATTTTAAAAATGCTTGATATTATTGAGTTTCAAACAGAAATAAAACATAAATTTATCAAATCGTTTTACATTTTTTAATGCAGTTATACAATCTGGAATGTTTATGATAGTATGATTTCATTGATATTTTCAAAAATCGTTATATAAATTGTATAAAATGTAAAATATGAAGTTTTAGTTTTAAATACGGATTTTTCAGGCAGAAATCAGAGGATAAAATTTTTGTAGCTTTTTTCAATTTGATGCTGTTCCATGCCTATATACCTGAGAGTAACAGCGGATGATGAATGATTAAATATTTTTTGTAGCATTGCTATATCTTTAAATTTTTTATAATGATGGTAGCCGAAAGTTTTTCTTAGTGTATGCGTGCCGACATTTGCTTCAATACCGGCTTTTTTACAGGCATTTTTAATAATAAGATATGCGCCCACTCTTTCCATTCTGTTCCCGAATACCGTTATAAAAAGCGGTTCGTTTGCATTTCTTTGTTTCGTAAATTCTTTCAGCAAAGGCTTTAGCTTGTTATTTACCGGAAATTTTTTAAATTTGCCTGTTTTCTTTTCCGTAAGCCTTATATAATCTTTGCCCTTAACATCGCCTACGTTTAAGGCAAGTATATCGGAAATTCTTAGTCCGCAATTAATTCCGAGTAAAAAAAGAATAAGATTTTGAAATTTTTCCGCCTCTAAAATTTTTTCTACACGCTTTAAGTCATTTTTTCTATAAATTGGTTCAACTGTCGTCATAAATTCTCCTTAAATCTGATTATATTTATTGCCGTACATCCTGTGTACATTTAATTTAAGTTTTATCCGAAGTTTTTTTGCAGTGTTTATAATGAAAATTTTTACTCTTAATTTATTGCGTTTTGTAAATGTAATAATAAAAATCAGTCAAATAAATTTACGGTTAAGCCTTTAGATGAATGTAAGATAAGGTATCTATGCAAAAAAACAACAGGCAAAAAATAATACCAGATGAAAAAATATTAGACCTTATGAACATGATATGGGGGCTTTAGCTTGTTATGACGATGAAAATAAGCTCCCGTTTGTTATCGTGTTTAGGCTCTCCCAATTCAAAAATTCCGCTTGCCGTAAAAGATATATTTAACAGTGCAGGATATACATATTATTCTTATAATGCGGGCGGTCAGATTGAAGCAAAAGACAGGCTCTTTGATGAAGTGTCTACCGGCGCTGTCTGGCTCTACGGCATACCTTTGTATAAAAAAATAATAGATAAAACTTTATTTAAAGCCTTTAATATCTCCCCTTCGGTTGATTACAGAATCGTAAAGGATAAAGATTATTTAAAAAAAGCAATCGACTATTCCCCCGATAAAACAATAAAACAAGAAATAATAAATGCCGGCAGAAATCTTAAAACAACAAGAAATCTTAATCTGATTAAATTCGCCTTATCGCTGGGTTTTACCATGGCGTCATATTTTGCTCTTACAAAAGCAAAACAGTATATGACAAAAAAAAATATTGAAAAAGAGTTCTTAAAAAAACAAAGCAAAGAAACATTTAAGCCGTACGAAAATATAAAAACGGCAAAAAGCACCGTATTTACGGAATTTAAAAAACACAACGGCAATTCTTTAAATTCGTCTTTCGGTTCGTTAAAAACTTTATCTGATTTTTCACAGGAATTTATTTTAAATCCCGTAAAAAATATGTTTATTCTGGACTGCGCAATATCGGGTCAAAGAATAATTAATTCAAGAAACAAAGAAGAAAGAAAAGAATATATGCAAAAAGAAGGTGCATTTTTATTCTTTGTATATGGAGCCGACAAATTAATAAGAAAAGGCATAAATTTATTTTCGGATAAAATACTTAAAACACCTATTGATTTGGATGCAGATTTTTATAATTCGGATTTGGCGCAAAATATTCTAAAAAATGATGAAATAAAAAAGAACATACAAGAATCCATAAATAAATTCAGTAAAAACGCAAACTCTAACGAAATATACGATTTTATATTGAAAAATCAAAATCATCCTATTGTAGAAACCGCAAAAAAATCAGGCATAATTTCCGTAACAAAAAACGGCAATTCTATAGATACAAGAAAATTCATTGATATAAAACAGATGCAAAATATGGTGAAAAGCCTTGAAAAATTTATTAAAGCAGGTTCATCATCAAAAAATATCAATTCGTATTTATCAAAAATAAAAATATTAAAAGTCATTTCAACCGTTCTTAATATCGGAATCTGCTGCACGGCTTTAGGTTTTATCGTGCCTAGAATGATATATAAAAACAGGCAGAAAGAACAAAACGGAAGCATCGCTTTTTCTGTTCAGAAAGAATATGAAAAAAATTTAAAAAATAACGGTAATATAAATTAATATTGAACTGTTATAACTTTAAAAAAAATCTCTTTTATGATATATTTTATGATATAATTTATACAAAGGCAGGGACAGGAGGCAAGGTTATGCTGTCATCTTATTTAACTATGCAGAATGCAATAATGAGGCAGAATATGATTACATCAGAAATGATGGCAAATTCTGATAAAATGCTTTCTTTTGCCGGTTCTGCATGCCAGCCGCTAAAAGGTTCTGATGTTTCTTTCAGTGCTGTTCAAGCCGGCAGTCCGGAGCTTCAAAATAAAGCCGATGAAACAAAAATTTCCGTATTAAAAAGAATAGCGGATGCAATAGAAGCTAAACTCGGCAAAGATATTAACCGCTCGACTCCAAAATACGGCGGTTTGAATATTAAAGCATAGTTTTATTTAATTTTTTTGATTTCTAAGCAAAAAGACCGCTTGTCCGGTCTTTTTGTTTTAATTGGATTTATTTCCCGTCATTGCATTTGTTTATCCCACGTCATTGCGGACGAAGCAAAGCAATCCGGTTTTTTCTTCCGGATTGCTCCGCCGGTTCGCTGTCTTGGAATTTACTTCACGCCTTCAAGCCATTCGCTTTATTTTGCTGAACGCAAAATTGCCGCTGTCTTAGAATTTCCTTACGGCTCAATCTGGTATCTCCGTTACAAAAGCCTGCCGGCTTTTTGCTACTTCGAACGATTTTCGCCTTCTCGAGTTCGTCCGCTTCGCTCGGCTTCACTCTGCGGAAATTCCGCTCATTATTTCGGCATTGCTTCGAGTTTGAGCCTGCGGCTCATCACTCTGCGCAAAATCCGCTTCTTGGATTTTGCTTCACAAAAACAAGCCGCAAACTTCGCTCTCTTGTAATTGCTTTGCGCTCGTTTTTGTCGCTGCTTATGCTATCGCAGCCGCAGCTTCAAAACTCGCTTACCGGGTTTCACCCGTCCGCAATTACGCTTTCGCTCTCGTTTGCTTTTGTTTTTGCTACTTCGGGACTACGCTATGCTTCGCCCTACGCAAAATCCGCTTACCGGACTTCGTCCGTACAGAATTCCGCCTATCGGGGTTATGCACAAATAAAAAT
>CAZBFV010000017.1:17052-39484 GCA_964491345.1 uncultured Muribaculaceae bacterium | reverse complement strand
AAATTTATAAATTATCTTTTCCCCGCTCCGCAATTTTTTCCCTCCCTCCGCCCGTACTTATTCTTGTTCTTATTTTTGCGCTAGCTCTGCATATACTCCGGCTTATTCCGGCGCAAAAATACTGTGCGGATTTTTATTGTTCTGCATTATGAAAATTAATGCTTAAAGCCTGCTGTGTGCTGTATTTTTCTGCAAAACATGCGCAAAACCTCCGGCGTTCCGGTAAAAAATTTATAAATTATCTTTTCCCCGCTCCGCTCTTGTGTTTTTTGTATCCTGCAGTATCCGCCGGCCGCTTGTTTTTTTCTATTCCATCCCGCATTTTTTTCTCTTTTTTCCTCCACGCAATTTTTTTCCCCCCTCTCCCCGCTTTTTCCCCTTTTTCTCTTTCTCTTCCCCGCTCTTGTGTTTTTTGTATCCTGCAGTATCCGCCGGCCGCTTGTTTTTTTCTATTCCATCCCGCATTTTTTCTCTCTTTTTTCCTCTGCGCACTTTTTTTCCCTCCTCCCCCTCCGCTTTGTATGAAAACTCTGCTTCCGATGCTTTTTAAAACTTTTTCAGCTTTGTTTATCGGCTTTTATACTTATAAAGATAACACTGTATTTTATCCGGCACTCTGCGGATTTTTTATGCCGGAATAAAAAATTTCGGAATTATCCCATGACAAATAGTAAAGCACATTATCGTGTGTTTTCTTTAGAAGTAATATATACTTTGTATGAATTATATACTTGATTTTTTATTAAAATAAAGTACAGTATATTCAGAGAGAAAAATAATATCAATGGAAGATTTTAAATTATATAACGGGGACTGCAGGAATATAATAAAAAGCATTCCAAGTAATTCAATAGATTTAATAGTTACCGACCCGCCTTATTTTATAGATGGTATGGATAATAATTGGAATGATATTAAGTTAAACAATAAAGTTAAAAAAGCGGGTGTAATAGGGGGGCTTCCCGTAGGAATGAAATTTGATAAGGAACAGGGTAAGAAATTACAAGAATTTTTAGCTCCATTGGCAGAAGAATATTACAGGGTATTAAAGCCCGGTGCCTTTTGCATAGTATTCTCGCAGGCAAGATTATATCATAGAATTGCAACAGCTTTAGAAAATGCTAACTTTGAATTGAGAGATATGTTAGGCTGGGTATATGAAGGGCAGGCAAAGGCTTTTTCTCAAGAACATTTTATTAAACGGAAAAAAAGTTTAACAGAAGAAGAAAAGCAAAAATTGATAAAAGAGATGGAAGGTTGGAAAACACCCCAGTTAAAACCGTAGATAGAACCCATGACATTAGCACAAAAACCAAAAGAAGGAACATTTGTGGATAATTGGTTAAAATACAATGTCGGATTAATGAATACTAAGGAAACTCTTGATAATAAATTCCCCGGAAATATTATGCAAGTATCTAAAAAAGAACGGCAAAATGATGAAAACTATAAAATAGAACATCTGACAGTTAAACCTGTAAAATTAATTGAACACTTGATTAAACTATTTACTAAAGAAGGGCAGACGGTGCTTGATACATTTGCGGGCAGCGGTTCGCATGGTGTAGCAAGTTTAAAGTGCAACAGAAAATTTATAGGAATAGAACTGGAAGAAAAATATTATAAAATTTGTTTAAAAAGACTAACAAGAGTGAACACAAAAATAGTAGAATTTAATCCAATCAAAGAAAAAACACAATTATCTATGTTTGCTGTTTAGATAGCTTAAAAATGAAGATATTTCTAATCTTATTTCTTTTGTAGCACTTCTTAAAAACTCTTTTACAATTCTAACCCCATCTTTGGATATTGCTATTGCAATCACACGACCTGTTTTATCAAATATCCATTTATTTCTATCTGGCCTGTTGCAAATTTGACATTGAGGAATAATATTACCCTCTTCAAGAGGCTTTGAAGGATTCATGCGTTCTTCTTGCAGTTGAACTTTTATGCCTTTTCTAGATAAATGTTCTTCTCCTTCTTTAGAGCCACAAGCAGTACACCTATAGTTATATTTTTGTTTAATTAATTCAAAATCTCCGGTAAATCCTTCTCTCCTATTATTACAATAAGCCGGATATGGTTTTTCTAGTGTGATTAGCCTATATAAAATCCTTTTTGCATTGCAAAGTGTCTTGCTTGTTGAACATCCGTAGTATTGGGATAAAATTGTTTTATGAATATAGTAAGTTCTTCTTTTGGAACTTCTTTTGTATTTGGATAATTTTCAGATAATTTAACCAGTACCGGAGCATCTTTTGAAAATAAATCGGAAGATTTATATAAAGAAGGCAATTTAACATTATCATGGATGAAGCAGGAAATAACTGCGTAACTAATATTGCTGTTTGGTTTTCTGCCAAAAGAACTGCGCTGTGTACTGCTGTTGCTTTTTTTGACATTTCTGCCTTGACAGAAATTAGTTCTTTAAATATTTGTAATTATTTATAAGGAATATGTGAGAATTTTATAATTTTATCTAATGCATCCATTGTTTAGCGGAATTTCTTATAATTGTATGAGAAGAATATTAATGATATATGTGTTTTGCATACACTGGCGCACATTGTTTGACTAAACCGTCAAAAGTATTATCATTTAATCTAAAATAAAACTCGTTAATACAGCTTTGCATATATTTTACAGAATATGACGGTAAATACCCCAGAAAACCTCTTAATAATGCCTGAAAAATTGCAGTTCCGCCGGAATATGCCGTTATTTATTGCCGTTTTTATCCGTTTTGAACGGCTGAGCGCTTCATAACTGCTTAATTCTTTTTATAGGTTTGGCAAAATTTATGCCAAATCATTTAAACAAAAAATATTTCAGATATAACTTTTTATTATGCCGGCTGAATACTGTTGTATATTGTATATATTCCGGCAAATCTACATTTTCTGAAACAGATATATATATTCGTGTTTAAAAACATAGAAACCGCCGTTTAATGCCCTATACCGCCATAAATTGGCTGTTCTGCCTTTAGCTCTTTCATTGCCTTCCATGTTTTTAACAATAACGGCTTTCATTTTAAACCCTGTTTCCCTCATTATGGAAGCGCAGTCCGAACTTAGCGGGACTATCTCTCCGTCTGCATATTTATCGCCTATTATTAATGATGCAAATCTGCCCTTTTCAAGCATATCATAGCCGTTTTGGACAGCTTTTTTAAACATATTATAAAATTCTTCCGTTGTCGCACAATTAGATAAATCTTCCTTTAAATCCGAAAATTTTATAATATCGTCATAAGGAGGATGCAGAATGAGAAATTGCGCTTGTTTTCTGCGCATAATATCAAGCCTTGCCTGAATTTTTTCTTTTACGGATTCGTTCGTGCTGTCGGCGCAGATTATATTTATATCCGTTACAAGCTCTTTTGGCGAAAATTTATTTTTTACAGCATCTGCCTGATTTTGCTTCAGCTCAACGCCTATACAGCGTCTGGACATATTTTTAGCCTCTATTGCGGATGTACCTGAGCCTAAAAATAAATCAAGTATTATATCTCCTTTTTTTGTGAATCTTTCATATAACTGCTGTGCAATTTGAGGAATATAATTTCCATGATATTCATTAGAATGCCCATGCGTATTATCTCTTGAAGCAAACTCCCACCATGTATCCGTTTTAATATGCGGATAATCTTTCCAGTTATTTAAATCAATATCGCTGTACGATTTTGTTTTTACTTCTTTTACCACCCTTAAATCGGGCTTTTGTTCCTGTATTTTTAACTTTTTTGTGTTGTTTATTCTGCTCATGTTTAACCAAATAAGTATTATATCTGTTTGTTTAGTATATAAAATTTTAACTTTTTTTATATCATTTAAACTGATGATTTTAGAAAATTTATCTTATGTTAAGCGGGGGTTGATTTTTAGTTTTCAGCGTTTAATAATAATGATGAGGGCGGATATAATCAGGCAGAGAGTATAAGCCGGAGAATATAATCAGTCCGAAAAAATTTATACCGCGGGATGGAGCAGTCTGGTAGCTCGTCGGGCTCATAACCCGAAGGCCGCAGGTTCAAATCCTGCTCCCGCAACCATTTAACATGAGAGAGTTTCAAAATCGCTGAAACTCTCTTTTCAGCGGTAAAAACAGCAAATAATCCAGCTGTCAAAAATTTATACAGTCAAGAAGTCAGGATAAGTCCGGAGATGCAGTATATTTAAGAAAAAATAGGGGGGGGGAAAAAAAATAATCACTGTAGCCGTCCTTCTGTTGATAATGACGGCTGTGTATGTAATCAATATGGCGGAGAACATTTTTCCAATAATGATTTTAAATTGACCGCAAAAAAGAAAAAGACAAATAAAGGAAATAAAATTAAACGCCGTAAGTTTACGCTTTGCACCTGTAATTATAGTTTGCCGGATTGCAGGAACGGGCGGGAAATTGACGGGGAACTGGAGCTGTATGCAAGTGTTAATGCCGTATTTACGGTTTTTTATATATTAATTTCGTAATTAACTTGGACAAATATACAATTGGGCGCAATAATTAACCACCGCCGGAAACAATAAAGATTTCCGCAGAACCGCTCCTGTCCGATTAATTTTATTTAATAATTATCTGCTGTATGCTATCATTAGTATATGAAAAAATTTTTGGGGTATATAATATTAACAGCAGGCGCAGTTTCAATGCTTGTACCGTTTATATACATGGTCAGCCTTTCATTTATGAATGAAACACAGATTTTTTCGGCGCATCTTTCATATATTCCAAAACCATTTACAATAGATAACTATAAATATGTAATAATAAACTCGGACATTTTCAAATATTTCTGCAACAGTTTGTTTGTCGCCTTAACTGCCACAATAGGACAGGTCTTAATTTCATCATCAGCCGGTTATGCGTTTGCAAGGTTTGAATTTAAATATAAGGAAGCATTGTTTGTTTTGCTTTTAGCCTCAATGATGGTGCCTCCGCAGGTTAATATAATACCTTTATTTTTTTTAATGAAACAGTTTCATTGGATAGATACATATCAGGCGTTAGTTATTCCGGGGCTTTTCGGAGGTTTCGGCGTGTTTATGATGCGCCAGTGGTTTAAATCTTTGCCGGAAGACATGGAAGATTCGGCTAAAATGGACGGCTGTAATACTTTTGAAGTATTCTGCAAAATAGCTATGCCCTTATCTCTGCCTGCAGTCATTACACTTGCGGTATTTACATTTATAACATCATGGAACAGCTTTATGTGGCCTTTAATAATCACAAATTCGGACAGCATAAAAACACTGCCCGTAAGTTTGGCAGACTTTCAGGGAAGCTACAGGGAAGTAACCGACTGGGGCGCATTAACGGCTTACTCCGTAATATGCTGTCTGCCTGTGATAGCAGTATTTCTGCTTGGAAGAAAATATTTTATTAACGATATTCTTAACGGCGGAATAAAAGAGTGAAAGATGATATAAATACTCTTGCTTTAAATATATACCGCTTGCAGTGAAACTGTTTTAACCGTTCCTGCCGGAAGTTTCAGCCTCTCTGCATTTCATCAGCAAAATAACGGGCATGCAGGCACGTTATATTGCATTCCGTAATTGCGGTTGATAACGGTACATAAACCCCGTATGCAGATTTGGCATGTGCCGATAAATGTCCGGCTTTTGAATACAATATTTGCGTCAACAGGCTTTGGCATGCTTATTTAAAACCGCAGGCACGCAGGCGGGAAATACACCGCAATATACCCCGGAAATCCTGCATATAATGACACCGGAAGCCTGATATTCAAAAATTCCTCATCGGATTTTGATAACGGGCATTTGACGGCATAAAATTTAATCCGGCACTCAGAAAATAGCGCCCGAAATACGGCAGAAGCGGAGCCGGTACGGCTGTTGATGCTAAAAATATACTATATAATGCTGAAAGTATTATTAAATATTTTTGAATGAAATATATTTTCTGATTTCAATTTCCATCCTCATTGATTACATATATAAGTGTACTAAAAGGTTTCAATTTTGTATATCAGTTTTTCTGCGGACGAATAAATTTAAAATACATTTATCCTTACTTAATAAGGTTAGAAATAAATTAGTACAACATATATGATATTGTCAAGGACTATATAAGGAGAAAGAATGCCTGCAGATAGAAAATTAATAAGAAACGGAAACGGTCGGGCTTTGAGCATTAATTCGGTAATATTGGGATTTTCGGATGTAAATCATGAAACTGATATGGTTAGATATACTATAGTAAATGATAAATTGATTATTACAAAAAAGCGGTAAAAGATTTCAAAAGACTTAATCAGCCATGCGGAAAAATGGCAAGAATAATTTAATGAATAGTGAATCTGCAGAATTAACGCAGGAGCATATTACAAAGAAGCAGGGGAGGGAAAAAAAGGATAAAAATTTGCCTTAATTTTGGTTTTATAAGCAGTATTATGCAGAATGTAATTTATGCTCATTATTGAAAGCCGTGCATAAATTTAATATATGCCGGGGGGGGGTGGATGGCTTTCAGCCTGCCTGCTGTTAAATTATAAAGATTAATAAAAAGCCGGAAACAGGGAAATAAACAGGTCTGGTTTCGGCTTGTTTTGGATCGGATATAATTCCTGAAGATTATTTTTCAGTGTTTTTTACATTTTTTTCTCCCCCTCCCCTCCGCCCGTCCTCATTCTTGTTCTTATTTTTGCGCTAGCCCCGCATATACTCCGGCTTATTCCGGCGCAAAAATACTGTGCGGATTTTTATTGTTCCGCATTATGAAAATTAATGCTTAAAGCCTGCTGGGCGATGGATTTTTCTGCAAAACATGCGCAAAACCTCCTGCGTTCCGGTAAAAAATTTATAGATTACCTTTTTTTCCCGCTCCGCTCTTGTGTTTTTTGTATCCTGCAGTATCCGCCGACCGCTTCGTATATGCAGTTTTTTTCTATTCCATCCCGCATTTTTTCTCTCTTTTTTCCTCTGCGCACTTTTTTTCCCTCCTCCCCGCCCTCCGCCCGTCCTTATTCTTGTTCTTATTTTTGCGCTAGCTCTGCATATACTCCGGCTTCTTCCGGCGCAAAAATACTGTGCGGATTTTTATTGTTCTGCATTATGAAAATTAAGGCTTAAAGCCTGCTGGGCGATGGATTTTTCTGCAAAACATGCGCAAAACCTCCTGCGTTCCGGTAAAAAATTTATAGATTACCTTTTTTTCCCGCTCCGCTCTTGTGTTTTTTGTATCCTGCAGTATCCGCCGACCGCTTCGTATATGCAGTTTTTTTCTATTCCATCCCGCATTTTTTTCTCTTTTTTCCTCTGCGCACTTTTTTTCCCTCCTCCCCGCCTTCCGCCCGTCCTTATTCTTGTTCTTATTTTTGCGCTAGCTCTGCTCCTGCTTCCGTACTTCGCCCCTCTTTCGCTCCCGCCGTTGCCTATGCTTCCGTCCTTTATTTTTTTCCCTCCTCATTCTTGTTCTTATTTTTGCGCTAGCTCCGCTCCTGCTTCCGTACTTCGCCCCTCTTTCGCTCCCGCCGTTGCCTATGCTTCCGTCCTTTATTTTTTTCCCTCCTCATTCTTGTTCTTATTTTTGCGCTAGCCCCGCATATACTCCGGCTTATTCCGGCGCAAAAATACTGTGCGGATTTTTATTGTTCTGCATTATGAAAATTAATGCTTAAAGCCTGCTGTGTGCTGTATTTTTCTGCAAAACATGCGCAAAACCTCCGGCGTTCCGGTAAAAAATTTATAAATTATCTTTTCCCCGCTCCGCTCTTGTGTTTTTTGTATCCTGCAGTATCCGCCGGCCGCTTGTTTTTTTCTATTCCATCCCGCATTTTTTTCTCTTTTTTCCTCTGCGCACTTTTTTTCCCTTCCCGCCCCGCTTTTTCTCCTTTTTCTCTTTCTCTTCCCCGCTCCTGTATTTTTTGTATCCTGCAGTATTCCAACCGCTTCGTATATGCAGTTTTTTTCTATTCCATCCCGCATTTTTTCTTTCTTTTTTCTTCCACGCACTTTTTTTCCCCCCCCCCTCCATCCCGCTGTTTTTGCATATTGACTTTACCGGATAGATATTAACAGAGAAATGCACTTTGTGTTTTTGTAATTTAAAAACCCCTGAATTGCAATGCAGAATATTTTATATAGCAGTTAAGTCTTATGATGTTTATTTTTCAGCCTTAACTAAAATAATATCAGCCATATTTTTTAAAACTCCGCTTCTTTTTTAATTGCAGTTTTATATGTTTTTTTCCGCCTCCGCCCGCCTGCCTTCCGCCCGTCCTCATTCTTGTTCTTATTTTTGCGCTAGCCCTTGTTTATACTCCGGCTTATTCCGGCGCAAAAATACTGTGCGGATTTTTATTGTTCTGCATTATGAAAATTAAGGCTTAAAGCCTGCTGGGCGATGGATTTTTCTGCAAAACATGCGCAAAACCTCCTGCGTTCCGGTAAAAAATTTATAGATTACCTTTTTTTCCCGCTATGCTTTTGCGCCGGTCCATTGCCCCCGCCCTCCGCCCGTCCTCCCCGCCCCGCTCTATTTATATACAACTCTGGTTTTCTGCGTTGTTTTACGCATTGAATATATCCTGCCCGTTTTTTCAGACGCAGAATGAAAATTTATGACGGCAGGGCTTAACAAAATCAATAGACATTTGTTTACAAATTCGTTTTAAAATTATTTATTTGATAAAATATTAGTCGAAACAGGTATCTTTAAATGTTGTTATATAAAAATCCGAGGAAATAAATGAGTATAAAAAACAAAAGAAAGACTAATCCTATAACGGCATTAATAAAGGGATTATTCATTATTTTTACGGCTCTTATGCTGGCATTTTATGTAGCTGTAAAGATGTATTTGCATGATTTAGAACCTATTCCTCAGCTTGATAATTATAACAGAAATGTTATTACGCAGGTATATTCGGCGGACGGGCATGTTATAAAGACGTTCCAGACATTTCATTATGAACAGGTTTCAATAAAACAAATCCCGCAGTATTTAAAAGATGCGGTTATATCTACGGAAGATAAAAATTTTTATACTCATGAAGGCTACGATATATTCGGTATAGCCCGTTCTTTGATAGTGAATATAATAAATAAGCGTGCAAGTCAGGGAGCAAGCACAATAACTCAGCAGCTTGCAAGAATTTTATTTTTATCTAACGAAAAGACAATAACGAGGAAGATAAAAGAAATTCAAATAGCGGCAAGGATTGAAAAAACGATATCGAAAGATAAAATTCTTGAGATGTATTTAAATAATGTTTATTTAGGTTCGGGGGCTTATGGGGTCGGTGCAGCGGCTTCTACTTATTTTAATAAAGATTTATCCCGGCTTACGTTAGCGGAATGTGCTTTAATAGCGGGGCTTCCGCAGGCGCCGTCGGCATATTCCCCGTTTAAAAATATTAAGTTAGCGGAAAAGAGAAGAAATAAAGTTCTGAAGAGAATGTATATAATGAAGACAATTTCTAAAGAACAGTACGAAAAAGCTTTAAAAGAGCCTATTAAACTTAATAAGAGAGCGGGGTTATCGAGAACAAATATAGCCCCTTATTTTATAGACTATGTATTAAAAGAGCTTGAAGAACTCGGTTTAGATGAAACGGAAATATCACATGGCGGTTATAAAATAACTACCACTCTGGATTATGATGCGCAGATAGCCGCTAATAAAGCCGTAGCTGACGGTATGAAGGCATGGAGATTGACTAAAGCAAAAAATCAGGCTGCATTATTTAGTTTTTCGCCCATGACAGGAGCTATTATAGCATATATCGGCGGTAAAGATTATACACAAAGCCAATATGACAGGGTAACTCAGGCAGTAAGACCTCCGGGGTCATCATTTAAACCGATAGTCTACGCTGCAGCATTAAAAAAAGGCTGGAGACCTGCTGATACAATAGAAGATCTGCCGGTTACAATAGGAGATTGGAGTCCGCATAATTACGGACACAGATACAGCGGAAGAATACCGTTATATAAAGCGCTTGCAAAATCATCCAATGTTGCGGCAGTCAGATTAATTCAGAATGTAGGCATAGATGCTGTTATTGATATGGCAAAAAATCTTGGCATTACAACTCCTTTAATTCACAATTACACAATATCTTTAGGGTCAAACGGGGTTAAACTGTATGATATGGTTGTTGTGTACGGCTGTTTTGCAAACGGCGGATACAGGGTTAAGCCTTATGCAATTGAGCGTATTGAAACCCAGCATGGCAAGGTTATTTATCAGGCAAAGCGCACGCAGATTTCAAAAGTGCTTGATACCGGCAAAGCAGGCATGATGACTGCAATGCTTAAAAAAGTTATTACTTCAGGCACGGGCAGGCGGGCAGATATAGGTAAACCCATGGGCGGTAAAACGGGGACTACAAACAAAAATAAAGATGCCTGGTTTATAGGCTATACTCCCGATATTGTAACGGGTGTATTTGTAGGTAATGATAATAATTCAAGCGTGGGCTTGACAGGCGGTACGCTTCCTGCAAAAATCTGGCATGACATGATGATAAAAGCGACAGAATCGTATGGCGAAACGGATTTTGATTACCCTGATTACGGCATAGATTTAATAGAAAGTTATGAAGAAAGCAATGTTTCAGCGCCGAAGCCTCCTGTTATTCCGCTTCCCGAAAAAAATGCTCTTATTGAAGAAAAAACAGAAACACCTAAAGCTGATGTTAAAAAAATTCGGCATAACATTCCTCAAGTGGTAAAATTGCCTGTAAAATCCGATATTGAAAGTTTTAGGTCAATTCCTGCCCAGTCAAATATACCTGATAACTCTCAATCAAAAAAACAAGCAAACGAATAGACGCAGAATGATAAATTACAGTGCGGTTTTAAAGTGCGGGAAAAAAGAGGTGCGGAAAATACGGGGGGAGGGGAGGGCAAAAAACGCCGGATGAAAGGTGTACGGATTATCTGATATGCGCCGGATATTATCTGCCGAATGTGCTGATTAAAACCTTAATGGTTTCTTCTGTGCAGTTTTATAAAAAATCATCCAATCCGCCTTAATCTCCGCTATGCTTTTGCGCCGGTCCATTGCCCCCGCCTCCGCCCGCCTGCCTTCCGCCCGTCCTCATTCTTGTTCTTATTTTTGCGCTAGCCCTTGTTTATACTCCGGCTTATTCCGGCGCAAAAATACTGTGCGGATTTTTATTGTTCCGCATTATGAAAATTAATGCTTAAAGCCTGCTGGGCGATGGATTTTTCTGCAAAACATGCGCAAAACCTCAGGCGTTCCGGTAAAAAAATCTGTAAATTACTTTTTTCCCTCTCCGCTCTTGTGTTTTTTGTATCCTGCAGTATCCGCCGACCGCTTGTTTTTTTTCTCTTTTTTCCTCTGCGCACTTTTTTTTTCCCCCCCCCTCCCGCTATGCTCCTGCGCCGGTCCATTGCCCCCGCCCGCTTCGAAAAAATACATAAAACCCATGTCCTCAAAAAATGCTTAAATCATGAGCATACAATGCCGAAAGCCTGCGGATAAAATGCGAATCTTAAAAATTATTAACTGTTATTGTCGCTGTCATTGAGTTTTATTCTTGACAGGCTGATAATCTCTTTAAAGCTGGGATATTTGTCTGATAATTCTTTAAATGTGCCTATATCAACAAGAGTGCCGTTATCAATATATGCAATTCTGTCGCAGTTTAAAAGCGTACTAAGTCTGTGGGCTATGGCTATAATGGTTTTTTGGCCTTTAATGCTGTCTATAATGGTTGTCAGTTTATTTTCAACTTTAACATCAAGATTAGCGGTTGCTTCATCTAAAATAATGATATCAGGATCTCTGTATAAGGCTCTTGCAATGCCTATTCTTTGGATTTGACCGCCTGAAAGCCCTATGCCGTCCTGTTTAAGTTCTATTTCAATGCCGTTTTCGGTCTGGGTAAGCTGATTGTATAATTGAACGGTTTTTAGTATGCCGTCGGCTTTTTCTTTATCAATATTTTGTTTTTCTATGCCCCATGCAATATTTGAGTATATATCGCCTTCGATTGTAGATATTTTCTGCGGAACATAGCCTATAATGTTTCTGAATGTCCTGTAATTATCCTTATTAAGGCGGACATCGTCGACATATATGCTTCCCGTATAGCTGAGAAGCCCCAAAATGCAATCGACAAGCGTGCTTTTGCCCGAGCCTGAAAGCCCTACAATACCGATAAATTCGCCTTTTTTTATTTCAAAACTTATATTGGCAAGCACATTGTTTTTTTTATCATAAGAGTAATTCAAGCCTGATATTTTAATGGAGTCATTAAATTTAATTTTTTCTTTTGAATTTTTGTTTTTTGGTATTTCATAAATACTGTAGCAGTCGAATATATTGAAAAGTTCATCCAGCTGTTTGGTATAAAGGTGGATATAATTTAAGTAAATCTGATTTTTATATACCTGAGGAACAATTCTATAGATAGCAATAGCCACCACGCCGAAACTGATTATTATGTTGGAGGGATTTTGACCGTATTTTGACAGAACTCCAAGGCATAAAATAATCATGGTGAAGATGAAAATTATTTCAAGAATATATTGCGGGATTAACGGAATTAAGTTAATTTTTTCGTTATATGGAATAATTTTTTCGGATATATTTTTAAACAGATTAAAAAAGAAATTTTCACAGCCGTTGATTTTAATATCCTTAATACAGTTTAAGCTGTTCATAACTCTTATATACGGACCGTTTGTAAGATTATATTTTTTGGAAGAAAGTTTTGTACTCCATGTTCTGAATATTTCACTTTGAATACATCCTGTAACGGAAAAGAATATAACGGCAAGTATTGTGAACAGCGGGAGCATAAAAATGAGTATGGAAAAAACGAATATTATGACAAAGGTATTAGAAATCAGCGAAATAGTTTTAGAAACATAATACTTCATAACTTCGTCAACATTTTTTTTAATCTGCTGTATAATATTTGTATTTCCGTATTTTAAGTCCGCTTCATAGGGCGAATACAAAAAATATTCCATTAAGTTTTCTTTAATTTCCTGCCCCCACTGGCTTATAAACTTATTCTGCCAATATGTAATAAATATACAGTAGATATTTTTTAAGATGATGATGCCTGCAATAAGCCCGCCTATACACATAATCATTTCTCTTATGTCTGTTATTCCGAACTTTTCGTGGAAGAAATAAGCGACAGGGTTATTGACGACTCTTCCGGGGTTGACGAGTATCATGATAAAAGGAAAAGTAAGGACAACGCTTAAAAATTCCAGCAGACTTGACATAAAAGACATGAAAAGGATGTAAATAAACATAAATTCATATCCTCTGCCGAAATATCTCAAAAATTTGTAAAATTTTAAAAAGAACATATAAGCGGACTCCTCTATCAAAGAATTATAACATAAGGTTAATCTATGTATTTTTTTACATAAATATTGTTATCATTTTTTAATAAATCCAGCACCGCTGAATACCGGTTATCTCTGCTTATAAAGCACCGGGCTGTTTTTGCGGTTTTTTCCCTGATTGTATAGTCATCTGACAGAGCCGTTAATTTTAAGATTTCAAGCAATTCGTTATCCGGCTGTATTTTGTCCGAGATGCCGGCTACGGCTTCAAGATTCCAGTACAGTCCGAAGTTTTTTCTGTTTTTTAAATAAGACCTGTTTTTTTTGATTTTTAATGTTTCATTAAGAGAGGCTTTAATCTCTTTGATGATATTGTCAAAAATATATTGGGCATTTAAGACGTATTTAATTGTTTCGGTAATATTTCTTGATACGGAAGGATTGATATCCGTAACAGCTTTTATAAAAGCATCGGTTATATTTTGTGTCTGGAAATAGGGCTGATAATCGGGGTTTTTAATTAACTCAAGTATTTTACAGGCGGTTGTTTCCCTTACGGGTCCTGATTTGCCCGTAAGATTGCATACCAGAGCGTCGGCTTCGGCCTGAGAGTTTAATTTTGAAATCAGAATAATGCATAACTGTTTTTTTAAATCATTATTATGATATAATTCATTAATCAAATCATCATGTAAAAAATTTATTTTACAGTATTTAACAGCCTGAGAAAGCATGTTCATATTTTTTTTATAGTTAATTTCCGAAAAATTTTCCATAGAAATTAATATAGCATACCTGGAGGTTAAAAATAAACTATAATGGATATAAAGTAGTTATATAAAAGAGAGGCCGGAATATATGAATGAAATAGTAAGTTTTATAAAAGAAATGTTTATGATAGGCGCATCCGAAAAAATGCCTGTAGGCCTGTGTGCGTTTGAGAATACGCATAAAACACGCAGACCGGTTATAAAACACCAAAAGAAAAAGCATGAAATGCGTTTATCCGAGCTTATGGATAAATAAAAATTGAATTTAAGCTTCAATAAACAGCCTGCGTCCGACAATATTAGGCTGTCCGTTATAATAGCCTGCGAAATACCCGCCCTTGACAGGTTTGTTTACGGCATAATTACTGCTTTTTGAAGTTTGAACAAACGGATTTTCAAAAGGACTGCCGTTTGTATTTTCTTTTATCCTGTTTATACTTATTGCATTTGGAGTATATAATACCTGCGAAATCATATTTTTTAATGCATTAATC
Source organism: uncultured Muribaculaceae bacterium (assembly GCA_964491345.1). Taxonomy (GTDB): domain Bacteria; phylum Cyanobacteriota; class Vampirovibrionia; order Gastranaerophilales; family Gastranaerophilaceae; genus Avigastranaerophilus. The sequence goes on along the minus strand of CAZBFV010000017.1, from coordinate 24,913 downwards.
ATATCTGCCCCTTCTAGTACTTATACTATATACTATTATAATTATAAATTATTAATTGTCATTATTCAGGTATATTTGTATGATTTTTTGTTTGAAAAATTTTAAAACGGGAATAATATATTTATATTGATTCGGCTGTAAAACATTCATCCGGACGGAAATAAAATTTAAAAACGGCTGTATAATTTCTGAAAAAAAGCAATCTTATAAAGTATTAAGAAGTTGACGAAATGTTAAAAGAAATATATAATTAACCAATATACGGATGATTTTTTCTAAAAAATGAAAGGTAGAAATTATATGAGAAAATTAGGTTTTACTCTTGCCGAGGTTTTAATTACTTTGGTTATTATAGGTGTAATCGCAGCTATGACTATTCCGTCATTAATGCAGAACACAAATTCTCAAGAGTTTCGTTCCGCTTTAAAGAAAGGTATTTCGGCTGTTAATCAGGCTTTAACATTGGAATATGCTTTAGAAGGTCTGACTGCAAGTGATTTTAAGTCAAGCGAAGAACTGGTAGAGGAAGTATTCATGAAAAGAATGGCTGTTCTTAATACAGCGGATGCAAACACCTGGACCAATGTAGAACGTGATTTGGAATGCAATGCCGGTGCTACATTTACTACAAATGACGGTATTAAATTTTGCATAACAGGTTTTGCAAGCGATGAGCAGGATAGCGAAAGCGCAAGATGCAACACATATAATACATTGCCCTGCGGAGGAAGCGGAGAAGCCCAGATGTTAATTGACGTAAACGGCGATAGAAAACCGAATAAAGCAACAACAAGCTCGCAGAGACCTCGTGATATTTATCAGGCACAGATATATTCGCAAAAAATTGTGCCTTACGGCGACCCGACTCAGGAAGTTATGTTTGATAAAGAAGTTAAAGTTACTGAAAACGAAGCTCCTAAAAAATAGCGGTTTAAGTTTTTATGCTTAAACAAAGGCAGTCTTAATAAACCGGAATCTTAAAACCGGCCGGAATAAAAAGCCGGTTTTTAAGATTCCGGTTTATTGATTTATCCGTATTTTTTATCAGGCTCAGTTTTCCCTGACAGTCCTGCCGAATATAAGCCTGCCGAAACCGAAGCGCTTTTTAAGGGTGTTTTTAATCCCGCCGGTGATTCTGCTTGTATTTTCCATAGTATTATTTGTGTTGCATAATACGGAATTAATAATCGGGATAGTTGCTTTATCCATCTGCTTTGTCATCGAATTCAGGCTGTCCGTAATCTCTTTGATATTTTTTGTTGATTGTTCTATATTCCGGACGGAATTATTCATTATATCCTTGTTTAATGAATTTTTTAAATCTTCAGATATATTTTTAAGATTGCCTGATGTTTCGGCTAAATTTGAAGCGGAAATTTTTATATCGCTTTTGATGTCGGCTATAATACCGTTGATTTGAGAAAATATTGTATTAAGCTCCTGCACAGCAGTATCGGCCGATTCCATAAGGCTTGAAGCATTATCTATAATGCTGTCGATTGTTCCGGCATCCAGTTTTTCCGATAATATGCTGTTAATATCTTTGGAAACTGCGCCTTGGATAATATCTCCTTCTTTAATTTTGGCGACGGAAGCCTCGTCGGGCGGAATGAGGTTTATATAACGGGTTTTATTATTTTTTTGCAGTTTTGCAATAATATTATCGGGAAGCCGGACATCAGCCGGAGCGAGTTTGAGTTTTAAATAGGTGTTGATATAGTCTTTATCAGGGTATATTTTAACGCTTTTGCCGACTTTAAACCCCTTATAATAAACGGGAACTTGTTTTTCAAACGGTTCAAGGTTGTCAAACTTAACTACAACGTGCAGATATGCAAACCTGTTATATGCCATAAAACCGGCAAGTATTGTTGTTAATAATATTATTGTAATGTATATTCTGCTCATACTTATAATTAACCAGAGTTTGTTTGATTTTTAAATCAGCCTGAAAGGTATAATTTAGAGCAGTAAAAATATTTGCCAAAATATAAAATACTGCTAAAATAAAAGAATGGATAAGGTATTGGTAATACTGCCCGATGATAATAAGGGGAAGTTTATAGCCAAAGGGTATTCTTCCGCATTTAAAAGTCTTTCGTATTTTGTTACGGAGCGGAAAATATACGATTTGAACAAGGATGAAGTCGGGCGTATAAACCCCCGTATAATTTTTATATTTTGGACAGGCATAACGCAAAAAGGCATGCTGGCTGATTTTATCAGGAATTACAGCGGAAAAGCCGGAATTATACACTGCGCCGAATTAAAACAGGAAATTCCCGATGAATATGAAGATAAAGATTCAAATTATGTTTTTGCTTCAGATTCCAAAAATAATATCTTAAAGCCTTCAATTAACGTTTCGGAATACAATGTAAAGTTTGTAAAATATAATTATGATATAACATTTTGCGGTAATCCCGCTTCCGGATACAGAGAAGAAATACTTTCATATTTAATTTTGAATATAGGCGGAATAAATATCTTCTGCCGTTCTTACGATTTTTATAAAAGCGCCGGCGAGATACAAAAGTCGGGCCTGCTTGATGACAGATATATTGAAATATATAAAAATTCATACAGAGGGTATGCTGATACGGCAAAGGAACTTGCAGGCATTTATGCTTCATCTGAAATAAATATAGATATAAAAAGCGAAAACGAAAAATATCTGAATTACAGATGCCTTGAGATAATGGCGAGCGGAGGCTTCCTGATAGCGCCTTATAATACAGAAGCAATAAAGTATTTTGACGGCGGAAAAGATTTTGAAACATACAGCGGGGCTTTTGAGCTGGCTGATAAAATCCGGTTTTATCTGAAAAATTTAAATATTGCCAGATTAATAGCTTCAAACGGAAGAAAAAATGTCGTAAATAATTATTCTTTTTGTGATAGACTAAAATCAATGTTAGAGGTTGTATATGGCAGAAATTTTAGTGATAGATGATGATGAATCCATAAACGAGCTTATAAAAGTCAATTTGGAACTGGCATATTATAAAGTTATTACGGCTTTAGACGGAATTAAGGGCTATGCGCTCGCCAAGCAGGAACTGCCGGATTTAATCGTGCTTGATGTTATGATGCCTGAAGCTGACGGATACACTGTTGCAAAACGGATAAGGGAAAATGATTCGACAAAAGATATTCCGATAATTATGCTGACTGCATTAAATATGCTTCAAAATAAAGTACAGGGGTTTAATATAGGCATTGATGACTACATTGTAAAGCCGTTTGAAATGGAAGAACTTTTGGTCAGGATTAAAGCACTGCTGAAACGTTCAAATAACCTGCCTAAATCCGTAGCGGAAAAAGAGGTTCTTACAAAAGGCGATATTACGCTTCTGCCCGAAATATATTCGGTTGAAATAAAAGGAAAGACTGCAAAGGTTACGCCTATTGAATTTGATATTATAAACCTGCTGATGCAGAATTACGGAAATATGGTTTCAAGCGGAAAGATATTAAATGATGTGTGGGGCTATTCGTCAGACGATGCGGTTGAAACAATAAGAGTCCACATGCGTCATATCAGAGCCAAGCTCGATAAAATATCAGACGGGAAAAAATATATAGAAACTATATACGGAGGCGGATACAGACTGCTTCCGGAGGGTAAGTAAGTGGAGAAGGATATAATAGGTTTCTGGGGGTATCCCCGCCCTGAATTAATATATCAATATAAAAGTTTGTATCCTGATGCGAAATGGATTGATTTTGATGCGGATTACGGAATGCCGGAGCAAAATCTGCTTCCTGAGTCATACTGCTCGATAATAAAAAATATTTTTAACTGTGCAGAGGGATATAAAGACAGACTTATTGCAATATTGGCATCTTCAGGCAGAGATAAGTGCGACAGCGGATGGTTTGCCTGCGAAATATTGAAAGATATGGGATTTAATGTTATTTCATCAGTATTTGAAGAAAAAACATATAAAAAAGATGTAAAAATTTCGGTATCCAATCTTCCTTTAAGAAAGAAAATAGAACTGATTACAAAAGGGATTTATGAGCCTCAGAATCTTAAACTGAAAAAAGTAAAGGCGGAATTCGGATTTTGGGGGGTTCCTCCGAATGATTTGTCCATTTTGGAGCTGTTTCCGGATGAAACCCACGTCTACGGCTGGACAAGGTGCGTCGAGGCGATGGCTCCCGCTGATATAGAACTTGAAATGTATGTGGATAAAGATGTTCCGACAATATTTTATTCGCAGTCCTTCTGCTCAAAAGCACAGATGGCGAAGTATCTTGCGGATAAGCATAACGGACTGTTTATTGATATCGGCGATAAAGCGACAAACTCCACAAAAGCAAAAATAGAAGCATTTTTGAGGCTGAGATGATTAACACGGTTATTGATGCCGGCACAACATGGTCTAAAATCATTGAAGTATCTTCATCTTCATTGATGAAGGATTATGCGGAATTTTTTATAAAGACGGAAAATGATAAAAATTATTATATAATGCCTTCATCCATGCTTAAGGCAATAGGAATTAAGTTTGACAGGGGAACGGGGCATATGTCGCCGGTCATGCTGAAAGACAAAGCATCTTATGAAAATGAAGTTATAGCTTTAATAAAGGGATTTAGGAAAAAGACTGCGGAAGACGGAATAATACTTGATATGGGAAGCAGGGATTCTAAATGGGCGGTGTTTAAAGACGGCAGATTTAAAGATTTAGACTGGAACAGCTCCTGTTCAAGCTCAACCGGAGCAACAATCGAAATGCTTTTGAGATTTTATAATACCGATGCGGGAAGCCTGTCGGCGCAGGATGAAAAATACGCCGTAACCTGCGGTGTATTCGGGCTTGAAAGGATTATGGATGATATTGCAAACGGAAGCAATGCAGAAACTGCCATATCAAAGTTTGTTCATGGAATTGCATATAATGCGTGGGTATTTGCAAAAAAGCCGGAGAAAATATATCTTTCGGGCGGATTTTGCGAAAATAAATGCTTTAAAGACTCCCTGAAAAAGTATTGCGCAGTCGTGCCTTTGGGAAGGTTTGTTTTATGCGAGGGGCTGTTAAACCGGTAAATTTATCAATCAATTTTAAGATATTTAATATAATCTTGAAGCCGGCTGTTCAGCGGGGCATTTCGGCGGACAGCCTGCGCCGGCGGGCAGTCTGGGTCAGTATATTGTTTTAATGCTTTTGTCAATCAATTTTAAGATATTTAATATAATCTTGAAGCCCGGCTATTTCATTAAGCATTTTGCCGAACAGCCTTCGCTGGTAATAGTCAAGCTCGATATATTCGTCTTTTAATTTTTCTTCAAGCTCAAATTTATATATTTCGATTTTCTTTAAATATTCATTTATAAACAATTTTCTGTCTTGAGGCTTAAGCATGCCGATTGTGCCTAAACGCGCCTGAAGATGGGTATAGAAAACCGAAGGGTTTTCGCTTGATGAATTTAAAAATAATTCTCTGAAATATTCGATTCCTTTATTCGTAATCGAATAATACGAGGATTTTTTGCCTCCATGCGACATTCTTTCATTAAGTTCAACGGCTTTGACTTTAAGCAGTCTTTGGAGGGCAGGATAAATCGTGCCTATGCTGGGCTTCGTAAATGCGCCGAATATTTCAATTATTTCTTTTCTAATTGAATAAATTGTTTTTTCACGCCTGCTGATAATATATAGAATTAAAATTTCAATCATTCTTAACTTATAGCATAAAATAAAAAAACGGGCTGAATGTAAACTTAGTTATAGGAAAAATATCTGTCGAAATCGACATCGTCGAAATTGCACAAAAGCCTGTACACTTCATCATCTTCATCCATTTTTTGAAATTTATATTCGTCAAATTTCCATAATTTGGGGTTAATGCCGTAGACTCTGATAATTTCTTTATCAAGCAATATTTTAAGTTTCTTTTTTACGACATCAAGAGGAAGCTCAAGCGATTTAGAGAGTTCGACGGCGGAAATACCGCCCTCCCTTGAGCATTTTTCGGGAGTGAGGAACATAAGCTCCAGTCCTACTTTTTTTAATTCTATATCCTCTTGTGTTTTCATTTTTTTTACCTGTTTACAAGCATGTTCGGCAGTTTCTTAAAATACTTTAATTATTCCGGTAAAAGTATATTATTTTTTATGTTATTATTGTACAATCTAAATGGTAAAACAGGATACTTTTTATGCAGGAATATAATATTTGTTACAGTTTGGATTCAAATTACACGGAACAGCTTCTTACATCAGCCGTATCTATTCTGAGCAATTCGGATAAATCTGATAATATCAGCTTTTATATTCTTGACGGCGGATTAAATGCGGAGGATAAAAAATCATTTAATCAGCTCAAAAAGATAAGGAGCTTCCATGCCGAATTTATTCGTGTAAAAAAAGCCGACTTTAAAGAGTGTCCCATGCTCAGAGATAAAGATAAACAATATAAAAACTACCATGTTACAGCTCCTACTTATTACAGGTTTAAACTTCCGGAATATCTTAAAGATATTTCAAAGGTGCTTTATATCGACTGCGATGTTATAGCAAGAACTTCTCTGAAAGAACTGTATAATACAGAATTGGGAAATAATGGAGCAGGCATGGCAAAAGATGCGGAAAGCGGAAAAAATGCGGAAAGGCTGAATATTTCATCGTACTACAATGCGGGTGTGATGCTTGTAAACCTTGATTACTGGAGGGAAAATCAAATTTCGGAGAAACTCTTTGATTATGCCGTAAACAATAAGAAAAACATACTGTGGCAGGATCAGGATGTTATAAACGCCGTGCTTGACGGCAGGATTAAACAGCTTGATGAAAAATGGAATTATCAGTATTTTCTGTATGATAAAACAGATGCCGGCGATTTAAAAGACTGTGCAATGCTTCATTTATCGGGGAGATTTAAGCCATGGCTGATAGCTTTTGAACATCCGGTTTACGAATTGTATTATGATTATCTTTCATTAACGGACAGAAAAAATCAGGTGATATATTATAAGCAGAAGGCATTCGGGAAATTCTTGAAAAATAATACCGGTGGAAGCGAAACTAATATAAGGCTGGTCGCAAATGACGAGGATATTCAAAAAGTGTACGGCGAATTGTCAAAGAGCTATGAGAGAATAAAGGAAGCCTCCGCCCGGATAAGCAGGGAGACGGACGAAAAACTTTCTAAGGTGTATAAAGACATTAAGAGCAATTATGACTATGCGGAGTCGGGTATAAAATCATCGGAAGAGAAGATAAAAAGGGAGACAGACGGGAAGATAGGAAAAGTGTACGAAGAAATACAAAATAACTATGAATATACAAAGAATATAGTAGAGGAGAGCAGGATAGATAATGCAGAAAGGCTTTCTGATGTAAAAGCGCAGGAAACGGACTTAAAACTAGAGAAATTAAGATTTGAGATAGAAAGAGAAGCATCGAAGCAGGAAAATCAGCTGAGGCGTGAAGCTGATGAAAAAATAAAAAAAGTATTTGAAGAGATAACAAACAATTATAAATACACAGATGAGCAGATAAAAGCGAGTTCATATAATACGCAGATAGAAACGGATAAGAAACTTGATAAAGTATATGATAATATCAAGACAAATTATGATTATATAGAAACAAGCGTAAAGGGGGCAGAGGAGCGGTTAAACGGGGAAACAGACAGTAAACTTGCAAAAATATATTCAGAGATTGAGAATAACTATGAATATACAAAGCGTATAGTAAACGAGAGCAGGGAAAAAGCCTTTGAGGAGAATAAAACAAAGTTTGAAGCAGTTGAAGCCGAAATTGCCGAAGCGAAAAAAGATACAGAGCAGAGTATTCGTGAAGCTGATGAAAAAATAAAAAAAGTATTTGAAGAGATAACAAACAATTATA
>CAZBFV010000017.1:0-16952 GCA_964491345.1 uncultured Muribaculaceae bacterium | reverse complement strand
CGTGAAGCTGATGAAAAAATAAAAAAAGTATTTGAAGAGATAACAAACAATTATAAATACACAGATGAGCAGATAAAAGCGAGTTCATATAATACGCAGATAGAAACGGATAAGAAACTTGATAAAGTATATGATAATATCAAGACAAATTATGATTATATAGAAACAAGCGTAAAGGGGGCAGAGGAGCGGTTAAACGGGGAAACAGACAGTAAACTTGCAAAAATATATTCAGAGATTGAGAATAACTATGAATATACAAAGCGTATAGTAAACGAGAGCAGGGAAAAAGCCTTTGAGGAGAATAAAACAAAGTTTGAAGCAGTTGAAGCCGAAATTGCCGAAGCGAAAAAAGATACAGAGCAGAGTATTCGTGAAATTAAAAGCGATTTGGATAATGAGGTCTGCAATTATACCAATCTCTATGATAAATTAGCGTTCGAAAATACATTGCTGAAAGATAATGTTTCTTTAATGGAAAATGATATTAAAGATAATCATGAAGCGCTTTTAAACCGGCTGGAGCAGGATAAACTGCAGATATACTCCGATATTGACGGCAGGGTTTCTTCTCTCAGGCAGGAATTAGAGGATAGAATAACCGCTTCCGCCGATGATATATTTATTACAGCCGATGATAAGATTAACAGGACAAAAGATTTTGTTCTGGATAAGCTGAATGAAAGCATATATTCGCTTAAAAACGAATATGAACTCAAGCATAAAGATATATATACCCATATTAATCAAATATCGTCCGATTTATACAGCGGAATAAAGGAAAGCAATGCTTTTATAGAAAATACATTTTCCAACAAGCTGAAAAATGTGTACGGCATTGCGGACGAGCTGAAATCGCTGGTTGATGATACAAAAGAGAAACTGCGGTATAAAGCGGGAGGCAGAGAATTAAACGAAATGAAAGAAAATCTGGATAATAAAATAGAGAGAATATCGTTAAAGTACGAGCAGATATTATTATCCGCAAAAAGGGAGCTGAATGAAAGTCTGGCAGTCCAAAAAGCAATGTGCGAAGCAAAACTTGCCGGTTTGGAATCTAAATTAAACGATTTGGAAAATGAAATGAACGAAAGGCAGAAAGGCTCTTTCGCCAGATTGATGGAAAAATACGGAAAATCAAAAAGAGTCGGGTAATGGAACAGTATAGAGTATCGGCAGTATTAGTTTATGAAAATAATGAGAAAACAATAAATGACAGTATAGACAGTATTTTAAGCGGAGCATTTCCGAATATCGAGCTGATATGCGTAAATAACGGTTCAGCCGACGGCTCGGAGGAAGTGGTCAGAAAAATATCGGAAAAAGACAGCAGGGTAAAATTAATTAAACTGCCCCGGAAAACGGATTTATCTTCTGCAAGGCAGGCGGGCTTAGGTGTTGCGGAGGGCAAATTTATAGTATTTTTAAGCGCAGGCGGAGCTTTAAATGTTGATATAGTAAACGAACTTTATTATAAGCCTTTGACGGAGTATTCAATTAAAGATAACAGGCTGTACAGGCGGTCTTTCCTTGAAAATGACGGGGAAATAATTGAAATAATTGAAAATAAGGTTCAAACGGGCATTCAAAAAGCAGTATCCGTAATTGATGAACAAAAATCACGGATAAACAGCATGATTGACGAGTTTCAGAAAGTTACGGCAGATAATATAAAAAACAGCACTTATGAACTGGCCTGCAGGTTTAACCAGCTGGAAAAGAGTTTTTATGCAAAAGATTTTGAGTATAAAAAGATTTTGGAGCAGGCGGATAAGCCTTTTATAGAAAATTTGGAAAAGAATACCGGACAAATTTATGATGATATCTCAAAGGTATATGATTTTATAAATTCCGAAATTAATAAAAAAGGCTGTGAAATAAATAAATTGTATGAAGAAATAACGAAAAATTATCAATATACCGAAGATTTGGTTTTATCAAAAATGAATAATTCAGATGTATTTACGTCTGCGGATAAAGAGGATATTTATAAAAAATTATCGGAGCTTGAGAAGGAAATGATTTTAAGGTATGTAAACCTGAAGCATATTTTGGATATGAACTCTGATGAAGTTAATGCTAAAATAAAATGCCTGTCTGATTCCAAGGGGAATGCTCAGGATGCGGGCTTTGAAATATCCGATTTAGGCAGAACAGTTTCCGATAACATGGATAATATTTATTCTTCGATAAATAAATTATCGGCTTCATTCTATGAGGAATTATCAAAAATCTACAAAGAAATGAATGAAAAATCCAATAAAAGATATGAAGATGAAAAATATTTATTTAATAAAAGGCTGTCAGAATTAAAAACCGAGCTTCAAAAAGAATTTGATGAAAAATTACAGCGTTTAAAAGATGAAATAAAAAAATAATATGATAAATAATGAACCGAAAGTATCGATAATAATACCTTTTAATAATGTAGAGCATTATATCGGAGAATGTTTAAACAGCGTGGTAAATCAAACATTAAAAGAGCTGGAAATAATTTTAATAAATGATAATTCGACCGATAATTCAAGAAAAATCGCTTTGGATTTTGCCTTGAAAGATGACAGGATAAAAATTATCGATATTAATGAAAGAAAAGGCCAGGGTTTTGCGAGAAACAGAGGCATGGAAATTGCAGGGGGCGAATATATAGGCTTTGTCGATTCCGATGATTTTGTTAAGGAAAATGCGTTTGAAACGCTGTATAATGCTTCAAAAGAAAATGACACAGATATTACCATGTGCCAGGCATGCGAGTATGATGATATAAATAAGGTATTTATAAATTCCGATTACTATCTTTTAACTTCTTTGAACAGCTATGCCGGCAGGGTGTTTTCGGCGGAAGATACAAAAGATATTGTTTTAAATATGAATGTTGCGCTCTGGAATAAGATATATAAACGCACATATCTTCAAAATATAAGCGGAAAATTTCCGGAAGGCTTTATATATGAAGATTTGCCGTTTTTTTTCGGGACTTATCTGCCCGCAGAAAGAATAAAATTTGTTAATCAGTGTCTGTATAATTACAGAGTAAACCGGAAAAACTCAACCATGCAGCAGTTTAACAATAAAATATTAGACAGGCTTCCTATGGTTTCTTTGGCTTATGAAAAGCTAAAGTCGTTCCCGTATATGGATGATATGCGGAATAAAATACAAGGCTGGATAATTGATGATTTATTTCACAGATATACATTATTAAAAGAAAATTATCATAAAGAGTTCTTTTTTCAGATGAAAAAAATTTTTGAAAGCCTTGAAATAGAAAATAAAGATGACCCGTTCTGGAAGCAGGTATATCATTTTAAGGGGTATCTGCTGGTTATGAATAATACATTTGATGAATTTAATCAAAAGGTGTTCAATGAATATCTTGATATACATGAAGTGGAATACAGGCTTAAATCATCGGCAGTGAGCATCGAAGCCGTAGATAATAAGCTCCGGCTTATATACGGCGATATTGAAAAGAATTATAAATATACGGAAAAAATAGTAGGGTTTGTCGATGCAAAAGCGGATAAGCTGGAAATCCGCCTGAATGATATGTATAATGACTTAACGGGCAGAATTAAAGCAAACGGCGCTTCTCAGGGCTGTGCGGATTTGGACAAGAGTATTAATGAAAAAACAAAACAAATTGCCTCTGATATAAAAGATTTATCTTATGTTGTATATAATAACAGAAAAGAACTGGATGAAGCCGTAGCAGGAGCGCTGGGTGATATAGCCTTATTAAAGGATGATTTATCCGCTTTAAAGCAGTTTTATGAAAATAAGCTGGAGTTATTGAAAGAAGAATATAATCAAAAGTATTCTGATAATGAGCTTAAAATACGGAAAACAGAGCTTGATGCAGTAAATAAAATATCCTGTTTAGAAAGCCGTCTTGAAGCGGAAAGAGTCCGAAATAACCGTAATCTGGAGCTTATGAAACAGTTTTTTGAAGAAAAACTCATTGAAGAACAAAAAAAACATGATTTGGAAAAAGAAGATTTAAAAAATGAGTTTAACGAAAGTATAAAGCAGATGAAAGATGAGCTTCGTTCTCCGCTGAGCAGATTATTTACAAGACAATCAGGCAGGTATCATGCCTGAAATATCCGTAATAGTACCCGTATATAATGTGGAGAATTATTTAAAGCAGTGTCTTGACAGTATTTTATGCCAGACATTTCCAGATATTGAGATAATATGCGTAAATGACGGCTCAACGGATGGTTCAAGACAGATACTTGAAGAATATAAGCGGAAAGACAGCAGAATTATAATAGCAGATAAGCAGAACGGGGGCTTGTCCTCGGCAAGGAACGCAGGCATGCGCATAGCAAGGGGCGGATTTATAAGTTTTGTTGATTCTGATGACTGGATAGAGCCTGATATGCTGGAAAAACTGTATAACAGCATTGTTAAATTAAATACGGATATAGCGATATGCGCAGTGCACAGGTATGACGAAGCCGGTCAAAAAACTGATGATACAGACCCGTATTATACGCTGGGATATTTTGATAAGAGTTTTGACAACAGGGCATTTTCGTATAAAGATGCGAAGCCTTTTCTGATGGATGTATGCGTTACGGCATGGAATAAACTATACAGGCGTTCGCTGATAGAAAAGTGCAGTGCATGGTATCCGGAAGGGCTGATATTTGAAGACGGGCCTTTTTTTTATAAACTGTTTTTCAATACGGACAGAGTATCTTTAGTGAGGGATTTTTTATATTACTACAGGATAAACAGAAAAGGGTCGATTGTTCAAAGCACCGGCGAAAATCTGCTTGATATTGTGGATATTGTAAATTTGATGTGCCGTGAGGCAGAAAATACATCTGTCTGGAATGATATTAAGCATGATTTTTTTAAACGAAAAGCCGATGATATAATATACAGATACAATTTGATTGAAAATAGGCTCAAACCGGAATTTTCAAAATCGGTTGATAAAAAATGCTGTTTATTTGATGAGGGTAATTTTGATTTATCTTATATTAATAAAGAAATGCCCGTAACTTATAAGTGTTTATGCGATATAAAGTATAAAACAAGCCGGTTTTCTTATTTAAAGAGAAGAATTTACAGGCGGTTTATCAGCAAAATTATGCAGGTAATCGAAACCGAAAAGGGCTATTATTACTTTAAATTCTGGAGCCTGAAATTTAAAGCACAGAAAAACCCTTGTATTTTGGATATAAAATATAAGAAAGATAAGATTTATATAAAATTTTCAGATATAATAAAATTTGGCATTAAGTTTGAATATTCAAAGTTGGAACACGATTAGAGCATGAAAAAACCGATAATATCCGTAATAGTACCCGTATATAATGTGGAGAATTATCTAAAGCAGTGTCTTGACAGCATTTTATGCCAGACATTTTCAAATATTGAGATAATATGCGTAAATGACGGCTCAACGGATGGTTCAAGGCGGATACTTGAAGAATATAAGCGGAAAGACAGCAGAATTATAATAGCAGATAAGCAGAACGGGGGCTTGTCCTCGGCAAGGAACGCAGGCATGCGCATAGCAAGGGGCGGATTTATAAGTTTTGTTGATTCTGATGACTGGATAGAGCCTGATATGCTGGAAAAACTGTATAACAGCATTGTTAAATTAAATACGGATATAGCGATATGCGCAGTGCACAGGTATGACGAAGCCGGTCAAAAAACTGATGATACAGACCCGTATTATACGCTGGGATATTTTGATAAGAGTTTTGACAACAGGGCATTTTCGTATAAAGATGCGAAGCCTTTTCTGATGGATGTATGCGTTACGGCATGGAATAAACTATACAGGCGTTCGCTGATAGAAAAGTGCAGTGCATGGTATCCGGAAGGGCTGATATTTGAAGACGGGCCTTTTTTCTTTTCAATATTTTTCAAAACGCAGAGAGTATCAATTGTAAGGGATTTTTTATATTATTACAGGATAAACAGAAAAAATTCCATAATACAGAAGGCGGGAATTAGGTTTTTAAATGTTATAGACGCAACGGAAATAATGTATAATAAAATAAAGGATCTGCCTGATTTTGACGATATAAAATATATATTTTTCAGCAAAAAGGCAGAAGATTTTATATACAGGTTTGAACATTTAAATTCAAAATACAAAACTGCATTTGCAAAAAAGCTCAGGAAAGAAAGCTCGCTTGCGGATACAAAAATTTTTCCGCCCGGGATGGTTCACGGCAGGTTCAGGTATAATTATTTTTTATTTGAAAACTTAAAGACGGGAAATGCTTTTTTTTATGAACTGCAGAAATTAAAGCTCAAAATAATGTATAAAACAATGGAGTTTATGTATAAAGAGGACGGAGTTTATACATTAAAGATAAAGCAGAAAGTTTATAAATTCAAAAAACATCCCGATATTTTTGATATTTATTACTGTAATGATAAAATTTATATACGGATATTTAAAAAGATAAAATTTGATTTTCCTTTTAAATTTTCAAAATTGGAGAAATTTAACGAAGATGACTAAATTATCGGTAATTGTGCCATTTCATAATGTCGAAAAATATATAACAAAGTGTTTATCATCATTAATACATCAAACTCTTGAAGATATTGAAATAATATTGATAAACGATGCCTCAGACGATTCATCAAAAGAAAAAGCGGAATATTTTGCAAAAAATGATAAACGGATAATTATATTAAATTCGGATGAATTATCAGGGCAGTCGTATTGCAGAAATCTGGGGCTTGGAATTGCATCGGGGGAATACATAGGTTTTGTTGATGCCGACGACTGGGTAGAGCTTGATATGTTTGAAAAGATGTATAATCGGGCAGAATTATCGGACAGCGATATAGTAATGTGCCGGTCATTTTTGTTTGACGACAGGGAGCAGAGAATATACACCGATGACTATTACGATTTAAAACCGCTTGAAAAGTTCAAAGACAGATGTTTTCCGCCGGAAGAAACAAAAGATGAGATATTAGATATTAATGTAGTTATATGGAATAAAATTTATAAAAAAGAATTTCTGTTCCGGAATAATTTAAAGTTTGCAGACGGATATATATATGAAGATTTAGCGTTCTTTTTTGAAACTTATTTAAAAGCGGAAAAGATAGGCATAGTGTGGGAAAAACTGTATTATTACAGGCGGGGCAGAGAATATTCGACCATGCTGAATTACGATAAAAAAGTGTATGACAGGATTCCTATGGTAGAGAGAAGCTATAATGCACTGAAGCAGTCGGGATTTTATAACGAGAAAAAAACAGATATAATAGGCTGGATTATAGATGATATTTTTCACAGATACACTCTTTTAGAAGCCGGATATTATGAAGAATACTATAATAAAATGAAAGAATTTTTCCTGAAAATAGATTTAACCGATGAAGATAGGAAAAAACTTGAAAACAGCTATTGCTATAATGAATTTGCGAACATATTAAAGTGTTCGTATTACGGCTTTTGGAATTATCTGATAGAAAAATATAAAACATCAAACAAAAGGATAAAAGAAGCCGAACATAAATATAACCTTGCAATAAAAGAGTATGTGGAAAAAGACAAAAAAGAAATAGCAGAATGGTGGGAAAACCATTTATGCGAAGAAAAAAAGAATTTAAAAGAACTGTTTGAATCGGAAAAAAAGTCGCTGGAAAAGTATTTTGCTGATGAAAAGAAAAAAGAGCTTGATGAGCAGTTTGAATTTCTGGAAGCTAAAAAGAAATATGATATGAAACAAATGTTTGATAAACAGCAGAGGGATTTTTGCAGGTGGAGCGAGGATGCGCTTGCCGAGCAGAAGAAACGTATAGTTAATGAATATGAAAATAAGCTGAGGGAGCAGAACGAAAATTATCAAAAAACATTACAACAGGTTAAAGATTATTATGAAAATGAGTTTTTCTTGGTTAAAATAATATTAAAATCGTATAAAATAAAAAATCAGGCGGTAAATAAAATAAAAAATTTATTGAAAAAAAATTAGGGATAATGTATGGAAAATAACTATGAGCAGTATATAAAGCTGGAAAAAAAATTTCAGGAAGAACTGCATGCGCAGAAAAGATATTATGAAAGCGAACTGGAGCTTTTAAAATCTAAAACGGAATATGAAAAAGATAAAATTCGTATCCGGCATGAAAATGATAAATCCGATGAAATACAAGCGGTTAAAGCATATTATGATGTTAAAAATACAAAGGATTTAGCAGAGCAGAAAAGTTATTATCTGAAAGAGCTTGAATCCCAGAAAAACTGGTACGAAGAAGAAATTAAAAGAAAACAAAAAGAAACCGAAGTCTGGCATGAAAATCATCTGAAAGAAGAAAAAGATGCTATAAATAAATATTATGAAAATAAACTTAAAGAAAAAGATGAACAGATAAAGTCGGTGCAGGAAAAACTTGAAGCTGAAATTGCAAAATATAAAGAAATAGAAGACTCATTAAGCCGTCATATAAGACAACAGCGTGAATATTACGAAAATCAGCTGAAGCCGTTCAAAAATATTATTAATATAAAAAAACAGCTTAAAAATAAACTGAATTTTCAAAAAACGAAACCTTCCCAAATATCTGCAGGTGCTGTTTCCGTGCAGAAAACGCAGGAAATTAAGCCGTCTGCGCCTTCTCAAACCTTAAAAGACAAACAAAAGATTATAGATGTCAGTGAAGCACGCAGAGCAAAACAAGAAGCGCAGGCGGTTCAAGAGACCGGAAAAATTAAAGATGTTCAAAAACCAAAGGTTTCAATAATTCTGCCCGTATATAACGTGGGCAGATATTTAAAACAATCGCTTGACAGTCTTATAAACCAGACATTGAAAGATATAGAAATTATATGCATTGATGACGGGTCGGCGGATGAAAGCTATGATATTCTGGAAGAATACAAGAAAAAAGATAAAAGAATAATTGTTATACATAAAGAAAACAAAGGAACGGGCGCTGCAAGGAACGACGGGCTGAGGCTTGCAGAAGGGGAATGCATAGGTTTTGTAGATCCGGACGATTGGGTTAAGCCTGATATGTTTGAACGTTTATACGAATTAATAAAAGAAAAAAAACTTGATATAGCAATGTGCATGCCTGGCGGATATGATGAAAAGAACAATATTTATGCTCCTTTCCCGTATTTTGTTGATTCTAACTGGGAAAATGTAATCGATGACAGGGTATTTAACTGGAGGGATTTATCACCGTTTAAATATCCGATGTGTGTGTGGAATAAATTATATACAAAGGAGCTTTTTGACAAAAACAATATAGATTTTGCCGAAGGGCTTGATTTTGAGGACCATAAGGCTATTTTCGGAACTTTGCTGACGGCAGAAAGGATGTTTTTTATAAGAGAAAAGCTGTATATATACAGGTATAACAGGGAAGGCTCCGTATTAACCGATAATAACAGACGGCTGATTGACCACATGGAAATATTTAATATCGTCGAAAAATTAATGAAAGATACAAATACTTTTGATATTTTACGGGAGGATTTTTTAACATATAAGATACATAATGTTCTTTATTATTACAGTATGATAAAAGACGAATATAAAGAAGAATATTATAAGAATATGGTTAAATGTATAAAAGATGCCGGCCTGACGGATGAAGAATGCAGAAGGCTCGGCGGGAAGTATCCCGTACTGACGGAGTTATTAAAGTAGATAGTCAGGTTAAATATGCCCTTGCGGGCAATATAAAATATCAAATTTGAATGTAGATTATAGATAAGATTTGATGTTATGAACGGTTAATTATGAAATTTTCTTTTGATAATTTGTATAATGATGATGATATAATGCGTGAAATGTTCTCTTATATGCTTCAATATTCAGATAATGAAGTTATAATTGCCGATGAAAAGTTTAATATAATATACAGTAATTCAAGATTAATAACCGATAATAAAAAATACCTGCTGGCGGAGGTGCTAAATCCGCTGATGAATCCCGATGTGGAAATGACAATAGAAAACTTCAGAAATTCGGATAAAAATCATATTCTGCTGAAGTTGATAGTTAGTCCGGAAGAAACGGATAATCTGCCGGTAAAGGTAAATATTTCAAAGCTGAGAGATAAGAAAAACAAAATAAAAGGATATTTTATACTGATTCAGGATATAACGCAGGAAATTAAGGCAAAAATACAAAAAGAAACATTTACGGATATAATCGCCCACGATTTAAAAACTCCGATGAGAGCAAATATACAGATTTTGGAGCTTTTACTGCAGGGAAAATTCGGGCAGATAGAAAACAGCGTAAGAAATATACTGGAAGAACTCCTTAATTCATGCAGATTTATGAATTATATGGCTGAAAATCTGCTTATAAAATATAAAAATGAATTTAATCCATCTTCAATTCAGACGCAAAAATATTCTATAATAAATCTGATAAAATCGGCATCTGATAAATTAATGTATCTGCTCGAGAGAAAGAAACAAAATATTGAACTTGTTATTGAAGGCGATATTCCCGATGCGGAAATAGATGTTGAGAAAATAGGAAAGGTTGTAAATAATTTAATTATAAATGCTTCGGAGCAAAGCAGGGAAAATTCTTCAATCGTGATTAGAATAACGGATAAAGAGGATAATATAGAAGTTTCTTTTACCGACTGCGGATATCAAAAGAAGGAAGAAAACCTTAATTTTATTTTTGATGAGTATATAAACTGCTCAAATAAATTCCGCAGAATAGGCTTCGGGCTTGAAATGTACAATTGCAGAAAGATTATAGAAGCTCATAAAGGGGCTGTAAGAGCCGAAAACAAATTTGAAGGAGGGACTTCGGTAATATTTTCACTGCCGGCAGGTTCCTGCTCCGGAAAATAATCCCCCGCATTTATCCTGTAAAAATACAGCATATATATGATTTAAAGCAGTCAAAAAAATTATATCGTATTTAAAGGGTAAAAGATTAGGGCAATAATGTTAGATTTAAAATCCGGCAAAAATTCAAGAAATTTAAAAGAAATTAATCTGTTAAAAGATTATCCCTATTTTTATGCAAAAATATATAAGCCGGTTGAAAAATCTACCGCAGAGTTCTTTCAAAAAGAATTTGAATTAAAGTTTATGGGTTTATCATCGGGTGATAATATATTAATGTACGGCGATGAATATTTCGTAAGCAGAATTATCATAAACAAGCAGTCAGAGATTGAAGTAAGATTATCATCGGATGTTGCCGAGGGCTTTTTAAACAGTGCAATAGGCGCAGGGGAAAATAAATACGATTTGGGCGGAATGACGGATATTGAAGCAAAGCTCTTAAAGGCTTATGCAAGATATTTGTATAAATCAATCGAAGAAAACATAAGCCTGACGGAAATAAATAAGAAAAAAATAAAAAATGTATTTAATTATAATTTAACATTTTATGTTCATATAAATGCGGAGCATATAGGAAAAATAATTTTAACAATTCCCGGATGCCTGTTACCTGAAAGAGAATTGATTGTACATAAAGATAACTATACAATATCTGATTTTCAAAAAGCGGAAGTTTATTCTGATATACGGGCCGGAAAAACCAAGATAACGCTGGAAGAAATAAAATCGCTTGAAAACGGCGATATTGTTGTTCTGGATGAAAGTGATATAAACAAAATGTCTGTTCTGGCGGACGGAAAAGCATATACATTTAAAATTAATCCAAATCCGTCATTAATAATAAGTATTGATAATATTAAAGGAGATGAAATGATGGAAGAAGAAACAGATGCAAAATCCCCGAATATGTGGGACTCAATTCTTGTAGATATAACAGCCGAATTTAATAATGTAAAACTTACGCTTGGAGAATTAAAACAAATTTCCGAGGGTCTGGTTATTGACATAGGCTCGGTCTATGAAAATAAAATCAGGCTGAGAGTTGAAAATCAAGTAGTTGCAACAGGGGAGCTTGTAATACTAAATGACAGATACGGCGTGAGAATAAATGAAGTAACAAAGGCAAAAAGCCGGACTTCCGTTCAAAAACCGCAAACGGCTTTAGAAAATCCGGCTAAACCGCCGACTGCTCCAGCATCTAAACCTGTTTCCTCTCAAACCGTGCAGGTCCCGAAACCCGCAGGAGCTAAACCTGCTCCTAAAACGGGCATTGCGCCGAAGCCTTCCGCCATGGCAAAAACTGTTCCGCCGAAAAAAACCGTTCCTGCGCCGGAAAAACCTGCGGTAAAACAGGGTCAGACACAAGGTGATGAAAATTTTGACTACAGTGATTTTGAAATAGAAGATGAAAGTATATAGGGGTTAATGATTAATGAATGCTTATTTAATACATTTTGCGGTATATACATTTGCAATGATAGGTTTTATGGTAATTGTATTTTTTATATATAAAAAATCAATGTATATAAATGCTGATAATAAGGATAAAAACTTTCTGAGAGTTGAAAATACATTAAAACTTGCGCCTGCAAAAACTTTGTATGTAATAAAAGCAGGCGGGGAAAAATTTTTAATAGCAGGCGATGCAAACTCGACCGCAATGCTTTCTAAACTCGAAAAGAACGGATATGATGATACTTTTGAAATATATAATCAGCCTAAAAATATATCATCATTAAAAAAGTTTACACAAAAAATAAGCAGAGGATAAAAAAATGGAGTCGTTATTAAAAGATTTAAATCCTGTATTACAGCTGTTAATGGTAATGGCGGTATTTTCATTACTGCCGTTTATGTTTGTATGCATGACAAGTTTTTTAAGGTATGCAATAGTATTTGGTTTCCTGAAACAGGCACTAGGCGCACAGCAGATACCTCCTGCAATAGTTTTGGTCGGTTTATCGGTCATATTGACATTTTATACCATGGGGTCAGTGTTCCGGCAGATGTATGAAACAGGTTCAAAGCCTTATGAACAGAATGGTTCAATAGTGATGGCGGTATCGGAAGGCTCAAAGCCGTTAAAGGAATTTATGCTCAAGCAGACGAGGGAGGACGATTTGGCATTTTTTGTCCGGCTTGCGAGGAAAGAAGCGCCTTCTTCGGTTGAAGATATAACTATATGGGAGGTTGCGCCCGCATATATATTAAGCGAATTAAAGACGGCATTTGAGATAAGTTTTATAGTTTTTGTACCGTTTATAGTTTTGGATTTGGTTATAGCGAATGTATTGCTGGCGCTCGGTATGTTTATGCTGTCGCCTACGATTATTTCATTGCCGTTTAAACTGCTGATATTTATAGCCGTAGACGGCTGGGGCTTGATTGTTCATGGCTTGGTCGGAAGTTTTAATTAAGGATGGAATATGGATATATTAATTGAATATTTTGCAAAAGGACTTATGACAATGCTTATGATAACAATGCCGTGCGTATTGACAGCTGCGGCAATAGGGCTTGTCGTGGGTATTCTGCAGGCGGTAACACAGGTGCAGGAACAGACAATAGCAGCAGCGCCCAAGATATTTGCAGTTTTTCTGGTGATAGTGCTTTTAGGGACGGGGTATTTAAAACTGCTGAGCAACCTTTTTGAAGAAGGCAGAGTAATTGCGTTTGAGGTTGTGCCTAAATCCGATACATATGCGCTTCCGAGTGATTATTATAAATATACAAAGCCGTTTCTTGACGAAATGAAAACGGATGTAAAAAAAGATATGGCGCCTATGCGGGATTTGTTGAATAATACAGCAAAACCTCAGGGAACAGCGGAACGTGACAGATTTAATTTTTTAAGAAACGGCACAGCGGATGTTCCGGCTCCAAATTTTGTTGAAAAAAAGAAAATAACGGAGAACAGAAGGTAATGAAAAATTTATTGATTATGCTTTTAATTATGTTTTTCTCAATTCAGGCGGGATATTGCGGGTTAGATAAAGACGGCATAAATATATATAACCTGAAAAAGAATAATTCGTATATTTTAACTTTGGAAACAAGGGCTGAAAAGATTGATATATCGGATAAAAGATTGCTAAGCATTATGCCGGTATCATCAATATATAATGACGGAAAACAATTATTTATAGAAGCGGTTGATAACGGAGTATGCGATGTTAATATAAAAACAGCCGAAAATAATTATAAAGTAAGATTTGTAACCGGAACTGACTTTCAGGATAATAAAAACGATATATATGCAGTGGATATTCCTTTTGAGTAAAAACATGGAAGAATAATATGCTTGATACAATTTTAAATGATTTTCCAAAATATTTTCCCGAAGTCAATAATGCACTATCTGCCGGTATTCCGATTTTTGCGAGGGTTGCCGGATTAATGCGCAGCACTCCGTTTCTGCAGAGAAATGAAATTCCCGTAATGGCAAAAGCAGGTTTTACATTGATTTTTACAATAATATTATGTATGGTTCTGCATCCCGGCGCACCGCCTGAAGGCAGTTCCCTAATCTATTCGATAATTATTAATTATTTATGCGGAGCATTACTTGGTTTTATAATATATTGTATAATTGAAGCAGTTGAAAGCGGGGGGGATATGATTAATATGCAGCAGGGGTTGTCTTCTGCTACAATAATGGACCCGACAACATCAGCCCAAGTATCAATAATGGGCAGGATATTCAGCCTGATTGGATTAATAATATTTATGGAAATAGGCGGGGCATATTGGACTTTTAATGCTTTAGCAAGAAGTTTTGATGTTTTTCCTTTATATAATACCTCAATAGCGCTTGATGAATTTGTAAATATGCCTTATTTGATAAAAATAACATCAAACGTGCTGTATATAGGCCTGCAGATTGCTTCTCCCGTATTATTGGCAACATTAGGTCAGGATATAATTTTAGGCGTTATATCAAAAACAGCACCGCAGGTAAATGTATTTCAGATGAGCTTTTTATTTAAGCCATGTCTGGGCGCCGTCATTTTGATTGCAATTCTTCCGATCGCTTTAAATGTAATAAGCGACTATTTTTTATCCTATGCTGATATATTTTGAGGCTGTAAGGTTAATAAATCAGCCAAAACCGGCTTTTTTCAAAAAATATCTAATGTTGCTAAAAATATTCTGCTAAAGAAACAATCAAAACCGGCTTTTCCCTTTTTTTCCCCTCTCTCTCCCCGTTTTTTCCCTTAATAGAATAACAGTTCTGCCGTTAATTTGCTACCTGCTTAATTTAACATTATCAGCTTCAACAGTTAAAGAATTGAAATCTTTATCAACTTCACCTTCTATGATTAGCAAATCATCAGGGTTTATTTTCAGATTAAGCAGTTTTTCATCGTCAATTTCAACAGTAATACTGCCTGTTGAATCTTCAAATAAATATTTTTCATTTCCGATTTTAGTTTTAATTGTTCCTGTTAAAGATATAAAATCACCGTCTTTTAAATTTTTCACATCAGAGGCGTTCGTTTTAATAGCTTGAGAATTACCTGTAAATTCGGCATTTGAATAAGGCAAAAAGAAACTTAAAAAACATGCGCCCAAAAACAATAATTTTTTCATTATCTGCTCCTTTATAATATACGTTTGTATATTGACCACATCTGCATTACCATGATAACATAAAAGAAGCATAAATCAAAAGATGCAGAATTTAACAGGCATTACCGGCATTTTTAAAATAATTAAAAAGGAATAATTATGAGAGAAGATATTAAAGAATATAATGCGGTTGAAAATATTGCAAAAAAATTTGTTGAAGCGGTAAAAAACGGTAATAGCGCTATAATTAAACCTTATTTTTATGAAAAAGCAGTTTTTTTTGGCCAATTAAACGAAAATGAATATCAATCAGGCTCTATCCGGTTATTTTATGATACAATCGATAAATACGGCGCCGCAGGTTCCGATTATATCGCAAGAATTGACATAATTTCGATAGAAAAAACCATAGCAGCGGCAAGAGTTATTGAAGATAATTGGCATGGCTATAAATTCACTGATTTTTTGGTTTTTAATAAAATCAACGGCGAATGGAAAATTGTTGCTAAAGTTTATGATACTCTTTCAAAAAATTAAAATCATGACTAAATTTATAGAATATTACGCCCCGAAATCTTAACGGCAACTAAGAAAAGATTTCTTATAAGTTTCGGTTATTAACTTATTTTGCAATAATTACGTTTCCGTTTCTAATGTTATGTGTTCTTATTTATTACGGACAGTTTAAAATCGGATTGTGTTATTTTTTATAGATTTTTGAAGTGCAACATTTTTTCTTGAAAGTATCGCATTAGAACTAATTTATTTGCGGGATGGCAACTTTACGACGAATAGTTTTCATGGGGCGGGGCGGAGAGTAAAACTAATGGAAAGACAGATTATGACTTTTCAGCCTCAAGATAACTTTCGTCTCCTATCGGAGTGAAGTTAAAACTAATGTGAGACAAACGTTGCTGACTGTGATATTGACACATTTTCGTCTCCTATCGGAGTGAAGTTAAAACTAATTCCTCATCCGATTACATTAATATCGGGCGGGGAGTTTTTTTCGTCTCCTATCGGAGTGAAGTTAAAACTAATGCTCCCCCCGCATTTATTTAAGCGGGCGGGGGCTGGGATTTTCGTCTCCTATCGGAGTGAAGTTAAAACTAATACATTAAATGACACGGTTATTTTTTTCAAAAATAATTTTCGTCTCCTATCGGAGTGAAGTTAAAACTAATAATATGGGCATTTTGATAGTATGCGTGATATTTAATTTTCGTCTCCTATCGGAGTGAAGTTAAAACTAATGAAAATTTCATTATGATAAAATTCAAAACATTGAAATTTTCGTCTCCTATCGGAGTGAAGTTAAAACTAATTGAAAGGGAAAATTATGAAACAAAAACAACAAACGTTTTCGTCTCCTATCGGAGTGAAGTTAAAACTAATAATTATGAAAAATAATATTAAAAGCTCCTCCCGCACTTTTCGTCTCCTATCGGAGTGAAGTTAAAACTAATACTGCACTCGCGCTGGTTTAAGGCTTATTTTTTATTTTCGTCTCCTATCGGAGTGAAGTTAAAACTAATTTTTTTAAAAAATGTACAGC
>CAZBFV010000016.1:23704-40285 GCA_964491345.1 uncultured Muribaculaceae bacterium | reverse complement strand
ACCTGCGCCTGCGCCTTTGCGCCCTGCACCTGCGCCTGCGCCTTTGCGCCCTGCACCTGCGCCTGCGCCTTTGCGCCCTGCATCCCCCCCCTGCACGCATCCTGCAAGCCGGCTTTCCATACCGGCTGTAAAAAACTCACTATCCGAGCTGACCAAACCGCTTAAAAAATACACAAAAACTTCAAGACTTTTAATATAGAATATTTATAAAGTGGTGCCACGACTCGGAATCGAACCAAGGACACAGGGATTTTCAGTCCCTTGCTCTACCAACTGAGCTATCGTGGCCAGCCTATTAATTATCATATCAATTAAATATTAATAGTCAACCATTTTTTAAGGCAGTTATAAGCAATATTACGGTAGAATTTTATTGAACTAAAAAAATCCGCTTAAGCAGAATTTCCTTATAGCGGAGCGAAGATGAACTCGAACAGGCGGAAATTGCCCAGACGCTGCCCGCTCTTTTAAAATTCTTTTCGCTCGAAATTGTTGCTTCTTCGATTTTTATTTGTCTTGAAATTTGCGTTAAACAGCTTTCCTGCTGGGCAGCCCCGCTTCCGGCATCTGCAAAAGCTCCGCTGTCGCCGCTTAATTTTCCGCTGACCGGACTTAGTCCGTGCAGAATTCTGCTTTACAAGTTTCACCCGTCAAAAATTACGCTCCGCAATTTTTTTCGCTCCGTCAGATTGTTCACGGGGGCGGGTTCCGCTTTGCTTCACTCTTGCCGAAATCCGCTCAAAACCTGCAGTCTTGCTTCAAAAGCCTGCCGTTTTCTCGGGTAATAGGCATGGGAAGCGTTTTTTGAAGGAAGGGCAGAAAGTAATCAAACAATGCGGAGTGTAAAAACAGTCTTTTTACTCTTTTACCTGTCTTGCAGTTTTTTTCTATTTACATCCCCAATGCACGGCTTTGCAGGTAAAAAACATTAAACATGCTGAATTTATATATCTAAACTTTTTGCGGTTAATTTTAAGATGGAATTTTTATAAAAGCCGGTATTAATATTTAAATATTCGCCTAAAACAAGCAGAGAAAATAAAAACTCTCTGATTTCTTCAATATTATCTTTAGTATTGGTAACTCTGTCCAAAAGGCTTGTAAATTTGGCATAAATCTTGTTAAAGTACATATTTTGAGCTTCGGATATATCAACTTTAAGGTCGAGTTTACCTGCATATTCAAGCATTTTTAATATCTGCTCAAGCCTTTGTATTTCAAAATTAGTTATGAAATTATATATAGAGGTTTGAATTTCTTTTGAAAATATGCCGCTTACAACTGTTTTATCTATAGAAAGCCGGAATTTATCAGCCTCATCTATAATATCTTTAGCTTTTAAAAATGTATCTTCATCAGTAATATTGTGTGAAGATTTATACAATATATTAAAATCTTCCGTTAAAGTGTATTGAGCGGCAATCTTATATGAAATGGGAACATTAATTCCTAATGATATTAATTGGATTATTGAATTTTTGCCCTCATTATATATTTCCCTGTAAGTATTGGAAAACTTGCTTAATTTGTCTTGAAGCGAAGTTAATAATATACTGCTTCTTACTTCAATAAGAATATCTTTTAAAGTAAAATATTCATTTCCGAATATATTATCCATAAATCTTATAATTTCGGTTAAAGGCTTATAGAGATAAATATCAATGAGCTTATTTGATATTTCAACGGCATTTTCGGAATCATCGTAGCGTTTAATTGCACAATGAAAATCACCTTCCGCAAATTGAAGCGACGCAAAGAAAAAGTCGTATTTTTCAAGCGTAATCTGCGATTTTATCTCTATTCTTCCGGCAGAAAACCACGTAGTTCCGTTAGATAATTTTTTATAAAAATGTTTTTTTATATTGTAGCAAAACATTGAATCTCTGTTTTTAAATTCATCATATTGAGCCGAAATTGCCCATAAAGCGGCAAGTTTTTTGACTGATATTACGGACGGCTTAACAAATTTTTCATAAACATCTTTGCCTGTGCCAAATTCGGGGATATTACTTTCCGCCCTTGATAAAATCTGCAGGAAATTTTTTTCGATATCTTTATGCGAAAAATATGAAGCAAGCTGCATTGCACGGGCCGCATATTTCATAATTTGAGTTGTTTCAATTCCTGAAATTTCGGAGAAGAACCAGCCGCAGCTCGTATACATCAAAAGAGCCTGTCTTTGCATTTCAAGAAGTTTTAAAGCCTCTGTTATATCCTGCTTTTCAAGTTTATATTTCTGATTCTGTTCAATAAATTTATTAATATTTGTAGCCGAACGGTCTAAAATTACATCAATATAATTATTTCTGGCTGACCAGACGTCATCAAAGTATGCGGAAGCGTTTTCCTCATATATTTTAATAAGCTCATCTCTTAAATAATCAAGCGCTTCCCTGAGCGGTTTTCTCCATTTCTGATTCCAGCCGCAGCCTCCGCCCGTTGAACACCCGCAGTCATCGCACCACCTTTTTACGCCATGAGCGCAGCTCCATGAAGATACATCTTTAATATCCGCTTCGTATAAGGGAGGTTCAAGCTCCAAATAATTAGCATAGTTAGTAACCGTAAAACCTTCATTTTGAGTCCTTATCTTTAATATATAAGATAAAGCCATATCGCCAAATTTTGTATGATGACCGTAGCTTTCGCCGTCGGTTGCAATGTGGACAAGCTGGTTATAATCTCTTGAGCCGGAAACCCCTTCTTTTAAACGGTTAATAAACTTACTGCCGTCCGTCAGCAGTTCATCGAACGCAACCGACTTGGATATAGAGCCGTCATAAAAAAATAAATCAATATACTTTGATTTATCGGACTTTAAATAATACCTGTAAGCTCTTGCAGGGTCAATATTACCCCAGCTTACATCACTCCAGCCGTCATTTGAATTTAATTTTCTTACACTTTTTGCCTGATGCGGAGATAAAATGGTAAACTTAATTCCGCAATCGGCTAAGGCTTCCAATGTTTCATCATCGCATGCGGTTTCGGCAAGCCACATGCCTTCGGGTCTGCGTCCGAAACGATATTGAAAATCTTTTATCCCCCATAAAATCTGAGTATATTTGTCGTTGCGATTGGCAAGGGGCAATATTACATGGTTATATACCTGAGCAATGGCATTGCCATGTCCGTTATTATTTTTGGCGCTTTCAATATCTGCTTTGATAATTCTGTCATAAGTGTACGGAGAGTGTTTTTCCATCCAGCAAAGCAATGTAGGCCCGAAGTTAAAGCTGATATACTGATAATTATTTACAATATCAATAATTTTATTTTCATTAGTAACAATTTTAGAAACGGAATTAGGGGTATAGCATTCGGATGCAACTCTTTCGTTCCAGTCATGAAACGGCAGAGCGCTGTCTTGAACTTCAACATATTCAAGCCAAGGGTTCTCTCTCGGAGGCTGATAAAAATGTCCATGAATTGTTAAATATATTTTTTTATTATCTCCCACAACACTCTCCCGATTGCACTTCCAATTTATTTTGAATTATTGTCTTTATTATATTTTTTTATTATCGAAAAATCTGTTATATCAACCCAAGGGTCGCCCAGTGCGGTAGAAAAAACCCTGCCTGTTATTTTTACTCTATCTCCGTTTTCCAAATCCGCATATTTTTCTGCAATTTCACGTTTTATAAATAATTTCATTTCGGAAAGCGGAATAACATGGTCATTTACATCATTCCTTTTTATTAATATGCCTATATATTTTGCCCCTTCTCTGAATGCTGGCTTATAATCAAGCCCCAGTGCGGAATAACTTACAAAATCCGCTTCAAAAGTTATTATTTTGTTAAGATACTCAGCCGGACAGTTGACAACCTCAACGGGCGATACGGAAACCGCATTTTTCACCGCAGATTTTACGGGTGCATTAACCTGCGCATAAGCATTGCTATAACCGGAATTTACAGCTGATAATAATAAAACTGATATTATAATGACAAGTTTATTAAACATTCCACAATTACTATACATAATGAACCTCTGATTAACAATATAAACAACTATCATGTATATATTATCATATAACTCCTGTTTTTTCATCATATACAAAATGACTAAATATATCCGGCATTAAATAAAACAGACTGAAACGATTCTGCCGGACAAAATAAATACTTTTTCGCAACCCCAAAAAAAGGTGTCCGTGTGTTTCAGTCTATATACACAGCATGGCGGTTTTTAGAAATTTTATCATCGGACGAAAGTATAATATTAAGATTATATAAAGGTACTGATTTTATATGCTAAACTGATATTAAAGGCAGTTATTATCGGGAGGAGTAAAAATGATACCTGTTTTAGATACAAAAAGACAATACGCAGAAATAGGAAAAGAAATTGAAAAAGAAGTTATCGAAGTTCTTGCTTCCGGCTCTTATATTTTAGGCAGGCATAATAAAGCACTGCAGACAGAGTTTTCCAATTATATAGGAACAAAATATTCCGTAGGCCTGAACTCCGGAACAGATGCGCTTCATTTAGCCTTGAGAGCATTAAATATAGGCAGGGGTGATGAAGTGATTACAACACCGTTTACCTTTGTAGCAACCGCAAGTGCAATCGGTTTAGCAGGCGCAACTCCGGTATTTGTTGATATTAATCCCGATACTTTTAATATTGATGCAGATAAAATTGAAGCGTCAATTACACAAAAAACAAAAGCAATTATTCCCGTACATCTGTACGGACAGACTGCTGAAATGGATAAAATTAAGAATATAGCGGAGCGTCATAATTTAAAAATCGTAGAAGATTGCTGTCAGGCTATAGGCGCTGAATTTAAAGGTCAAAAAGCAGGCTCGTTCGGTGATTTCGGATGTTTCAGCTTCTATCCGACAAAAAATTTAGGCGGTATGGGGGACGGCGGTATGATTACCTGCAATGACGAAAGCCTCTATAACAGAATCCTTGCTTTAAGAAACCACGGCGGAGCAGTAAGATACTATCATGACGAGTTAGGCGTTAATTCAAGATTAGATGAAATTCAAGCAGCCATAATAAGGGTTAAATTGAATTATATCGACGAATGGAATAAGCAAAGACGAAGAAATGCCTACAGATATAATGAATTATTCTCTAAATATCCCGAAATATTAACCCCTGAAGAAGCCGATAATGCTTATGCGGTATATCACCAATATACAATCAGAATTGAAAACCGCAGTGAAGTACATAAACTTCTTCAGGAAAACGGTATCGGAGCCATGATTTATTATCCTGTACCCCTGCATCTGCAGAAACTTCATAAAAATCTCGGTTATAAAGAAGGAGATTTTCCCTTTGCGGAAAAAGATACAAAACTCGTTTTATCACTTCCGATGTTCCCTGAGATAACGGAAGAAGAACAAAAAACCGTGGTAAATACGGTTGTTAAATGTCTGAATGAAACGAAACAATCTGTTTGATAAATCCCTGCAGGCAGTTATGAAGCATAATAAATACGGCTGTTCTATGCTGAAAGAGATAAAATCGGCCTATACAAAAGAAAACCGGAAAATATCACTGTTTGAAACAGCTAATGATAAATATGATAAATCCGTTCTTATAATCGGCGTGTTTCATGGCGATGAACCGCAGGGCGGGGTTCTGATTAATAGATTTTTAGATACAAATCTTAACAATTTAAAAAATAAATTGTATATAGTTCCCTGTTTAAATCCGGACGGGAAGGCAAAAAATCAAAGGCAAAATTCCAACGGAGTTGATTTAAACAGAAATTTTCCGACGAAAAATTGGAAATTGACTGAAAAAAACGAGTATTTCGGAGGCTGTTCGCCTGAAAGCGAGATTGAAACAAAGTTTATAACGGATATATTTAAAAATTACAAAATAGATATTGTATTATCTCTGCATGCTCCTTTCAGAGTCGTAAATTATGACGGTCCTGCCGGAAAACCGGCTGAAAAGATTTCTCAGATAACGTCTTATCCTGTGCAAGAGGATATAGGTTATCCTACTCCGGGGAGTTTCGGTAATTATTCGGGGGCGGAAAGAAATATTCCCACTATAACATTGGAATTGCCGGAGGATGAAACAGACGAACGGTTATGGCAGGCGAATAAGCCCGTATTTGAATATCTGGCTTATGAATACTAAGAATATTAACAAAGTTGTATATTTTGCGTTTTTATAATATTAATAATTAAGAGATTAAAATACGATTAATCAGTAAAAGAGGGGTATAAAATGAAATTAATGGAAGGCAGAAGAGGGGTTATCTTCGGGGTTTCAAACACTCATGGCATCGCTTACGGAATTGCAAAACAACTGTTTGAAGCAGGCGCCGAAATTGCATTCACTTATGCAGGCGAGGTTATGGAAAAAAGAGTCCGCCCTATAGCCGAGTCAATGAATGCAAAAATTATAATGTCATGCGATGTTACAAAAGAGGAGGAAGTAAAAGCAGTATTTGCACAGCTGGAAAAAACATACGGAAAGATTGATTTTGTTGTTCATGCGGTTGCATTTGCAAACAGAGAGGATTTGACGGGTGATTTTATAAATACATCAAAAGCCGGCTGGGATTTAGCTATGGGGGTAAGCGCTTATTCGCTTGTTTCTTTGGCTCGTAATGCGCTTCCTGTAATGAATGAAGGCGGTTCTATCCTTGCTTTAACATATTTAGGCGGAGAAAGAGTTGTTGCAAATTATAATATTATGGGGGTTGCTAAAGCCGCATTAGAGGCTTCTTCAAGATATTTAGCCGATAATTTGGGCAGATACGGCATAAGAGTCAACTGTATATCTTCCGGAGCAGTAAAAACGCTTGCTGCTTCTGGTATTGACGGATTTGGAAAGATGTTAAAAGCAGCCGCAGTAAAAGCGCCTTTAAGACGAAATGTTACGCTTGAAGATGTCGGCAGAACGGGGTTATATCTTTTATCCGGTTTATCATCCGGCGTAACGGGCGAAGTAATCCATGTAGACTGCGGATGCCACTGCGTATATGCTTCAAAAGAAGAAATGGACTTAATTACAAGGTAATTTAACCTTTTGTAATAAAATATTAAAAAACAGGATATTAAATTTATTCTGTTTTTTTTATGTTTAGGAATTAAAAAAATATGGCATAATAAAATTGTTAAAGAAGTATGAAAGGGAAATTATGCCAAATTCTGTTTTAATATTTGCAATTATCGCAGTAATATGTTTATTGGTGTTATATTCTTTATATGTATCCGTTATAAGAGCTAAAAATGCCGTTTTTGAAGCATTATCGGGTATAGATGTCCAGTTAAGAAAACGTTATGATTTAATACCGAATGTTCTAACGATAGCTAAAAAATTTATGGAACACGAAAAAGATTTATTTGACAGAATTACGGAGCTGAGAACTAAAGCCATGAATGCAAAATCAGGTTCGAGGGAAAAGTTTGAAACAGAAGCGGTATTGGATGCACAGCTGAAATCATTTATCGTGAATGCGGAAAATTATCCTGCATTAAAGTCAGATTCGGCAATGGTGCAGGCAATGGCTGCATATAATGAAGTTGAAGAACATATATCGGCGGCAAGAAGATTTTATAACTCCGCCCTGACCGAATTAAAGAATAAAATAGAAATATTTCCGGGGTCATTATTTGCCTCTTATGCGGGCGAAGCAGGAAAGTACAGCTATTATAAAACGGATGCTTCAAGCAAAGCTCCGGTTAATGCCGGCAGTTATCTGTAATATTCAGGTTTCTCAGGCGGTTGTTCATAGGTAAAAAAATTAAATGCAAAAAGACTGTAAACAAATAAGAAAAGAATTATTTTCAAAGGAGTTCAAGCAATTTTTTAATAAAAAAATTAAGCCCCGTTTGGGCAAAATTGAAAATTTAAGGCAGAAAACCGTAAGGGATATAGCAGTATTAATTGTTGCATCCGTATCGGGCATAATCTGCATACTGTTTTTCTGCGGATTTTTAAAGGATGCAGGTATAATCAGGTTTGTATTTGTTGTTATAATTTTGTTATTAACATCAATAAAATTAAGGGAGAAATCATTTAAAAATTCTGCTAAAAAAATATTTTTACCCGCATTATTATCATTTATAGGCGAAATTGAAATAGTAGAGAACAGCGATATAAAAAATTCTCTGCGTAATTATATAGAAAACATAAAATTAATGCCGTATTTTGACATATACTCTTGTGATGATTATTTAAGAACAACATATAAAGATATAAAGCTGGATATTGCCGAAATAAGCCTGAAAAAGGATATGGGGAAAAAAAATAACAGCAATGCGGAAACAATATTCAGCGGATTATTTATAACCTTCAAATCTTTCAAAAAATTTGAAGGCTATACTATTATAAAAGCGGACGGATTAAAAATCGGCGGTGCCTCCGGATATATTAAGCTGGAAGATCCCGAGTTCGAAAAGATATATGATGTATCCGGCTCTAATCAAATAGAAGCAAGATACCTTCTTACAACGGCATTTATGAACAGGCTGGTTGAAATAAGCAAGACATCGGAAATAGGCAGAGGGCTTATTATTTCTTTTGAACAGGGCAATGTCAATATCGGGATAAATTCGTCAAAAGATTGGTTTGATATTCCCGTATTCCGCCCGTCAACGGATATAAAAAACTATAAATCAATTTTAAAAGATATATTTGAAATACTCTCGGTTATTGACACATTGAAATTTGACCAAAAAATCGGGCTGTAATTCTATAAACTATAAAATATTTTTATTTTCGTTATAAAATTCTTCAAAGCTGTCCTGCAGAATACTTTTACGCATTTCATGAATAAACTTTAACAAAAATCTTGTATTATGAATAGATAAAAGAATTTGTGCGTTTGCTTCGCCCGTTCTGTACAAATGTCTTATATAAGCCTTGGAATGATTTAGGCAGGCATAACAGTCGCATTTACTGTCTAATGGCGAAGCATCTTTTTCAAACTCTTTATTTTTTATGTTCTTTCTGCCTTTGTATGTAAAAAAAGAGCCGTGCCTTGCATTTCTTGTAGGCAGAACGCAGTCAAACATATCGATTCCGTATTTTACGCCGTTTAATAAATCAACGGGAGTGCCGACACCCATAAGATAGCGGGGTTTGTTATCCGGCAGTAAAGGCGCTGTAAATTCGACAAGATGATTTTTTAATCCGTCAGGCTCGCCGACGCTTACTCCGCCTATTGCGTATCCTGAAGCATCACAGCTTGATACTGCTTTTGCGGATTCTAATCTTAAATCGTCAAAAAAAGCGCCTTGAACAATAGGAAATAATGCTTGATTTTCTTTAGTATGCGCTTTAAAGCACCTTTCAAGCCATCTGTGCGTTCTTTCCATAGCAATTACCGCATCATCATAAGAACAAGGATAAGGCGCGCACTGGTCAAAAGCCATAGCAATATCAGGCGCTAAATCCTGCTGGATTTCCATTGATATTTCGGGATTAATATAATACATACTGCCTGTTTTAGGCTCTTTAAACCGGACGCCGTCTTCTGTTATATTATTCAAATGAGCAAGGCTGAATACCTGAAAACCGCCCGAATCCGTCAAAATCGGCTTATTCCAGTTCATCCATTTATGCAGTCCGCCGAACTCTTTAATTAATTTATTTCCGGGTCTTAGAAACAGATGAAAAGAATTTGAAAGAATAATTTGAGCTTTTGTTTCCTCCAAGTGGTATTTTGTTATCATTTTTACCGCAGAATTAGTACCTACCGGCATGAATACGGGCGTTTCTATATCACCGTGCGGAGTATGAAGCAGGCCTGCTCTTG
Source organism: uncultured Muribaculaceae bacterium (assembly GCA_964491345.1). Lineage (GTDB taxonomy): Bacteria > Cyanobacteriota > Vampirovibrionia > Gastranaerophilales > Gastranaerophilaceae > Avigastranaerophilus. The sequence goes on along the minus strand of CAZBFV010000016.1, from coordinate 30,543 downwards.
CGTGCGAATTTTTATCTTTTTTTAAAAGCTCAAATGAAAAAAACTTACTGCTCATTCATAATCATTTCCAGCATTGTAGACCAATCAGAGCAGAGTTCTTCTTCTTTAAAGTAGATAGCAATTTCCCGCTCTGCACTTTCTTTTGAATCGGAGCCGTGTATTATATTATATTCTTTATTTATTGCATACTCAAAGCGGATAGTGCCTGCTTCGGCTTCTTCAGGCTTGGTGGAGCCCATCATTCTTCTTGATTCTGCAATAACATTTACTCCTTCAACAACCATGGCGACAATCGGGCCTGATGTAATATATTTAATCAGACGTGGGTAAAAAGGCTTGCCTTTATGTTCGGCATAATGTTTTTCAGCCGTTTCCAAATCAGGCATTAAAAGTTTTAATCCGATAATTTTATAGCCTTTTTCTTCAAATTTTGTAATTATTCTGCCTACAAGATTTCTTTTAACCCCGTCCGGCTTGATTGCAATAAAAGTTCTTTCCGGCATTGCATATTCCTTTTCCACCTGCTTTATCTTTATTTATTAGAACATAAAAAATCTGATTTTTCAAATTATTCCGATTATTAAAAAAAAATTCAGAATAATGCTGATTTCTTTTTCTCTTATGATTTGCTATAATTAAGCTGAGGTCGGTTATTATGGATAAGCAGGCTGTAATAGATTTAATTGATAATAAAGCCTATGATGAAGCAAAAAATCTTTTATTGGAAGCAATAAAAGAAAACGAAGATGATATGGAATTATACAGGCTTTTAGGGCTGTGCAATATTAATGCGGGCTGTTTCGACGAAGCAATAGAAAACTTTGAGAAACTGGCCGCCTGTAATTCCGAAGATGCTCTTTCTTATTATTATTTGGCTACTGTTTATATTGAAAAAGAGAATTATGACAAGGCGGAAGATTATCTGAAAAAAGTTATTGAATTGAGGGAAAATTATATTGATGCATATAAAAGCCTTGCAATAGTTTATATAAAAAAACAGCAGTTTGAAAATGTCGTTAATTTAAAAGATAAAATGTTAAGCATAACGCCTGATGATGCGCAGATATACGATATTACCGCATCGGCCCTGATGGAGCTTAAAAGATATAAAGATGCGGTTTTGAACATTGAATCTGCATTAAAACTGGAGCCTCAGAGTGCAAAATACTACAATAAGCTCGGACTTATATATTTTTCTTCCGGAGATACCGCTAAAGCAATAGAATTGTATAAGACGGCGCTTGAAAAAGATGAAGAAAACACTGCTTCATTATATAATATCGGTATTGCGTATTTTTCGCTCGGCGAATTTCAAATTTCCGAAACTTATTTAAAAAAAGCCTGCGAGCTTGATAACAAGCCGAATTATATAACTGCGTATGCGTTTGCGTCGCTTAAAGCCGGAGATTTTTCAAAAGCGGTGGAATTATATGAAGAAATTGTCAAAAACCGAAAAGATGCGGATGAACAGACAAAGTATAATCTTGTATGCGCTTATGACGGCAATAATCAGCCTGATAAGGCGGTTAAAATATTAGAAAAACTTCTCACGTTTAATTTGGAATCTGTCCGGTTAAAACTGCATCTTGCCTCATTATATGCAAGAACGCAGAGGACGGAAGCCGCTAAAATCTTATACGGCGATATAATTGCGACAGGAGTTTTAAATCCCGATATAATGTACGAGTATGCGGTTTTGTGCGCTAAAACAGAGGATACCGATAAGGCCGAGGATGTTTTTAAGCGTATAATTGCGGTAAAGCCTGATTATGCGCTGGCATATAAAGATTTAGCCATTATTTACCTTTCAAGAAGATTATTTGACCGGGCCGAAGAATACTTTAAAAAGGCAGTCAAAATTGCTCCCGGTAATATGTATATCATATTTGAATACGGAAATTATTTTCATCTGATGGCTGATTTTGAGAAAGCGAAAAAGATGTATTCAAAACTTTTGAAATTTGATAATATTCCCGTATATATGCTTATAAGAACTGCAGTCAATTATATTTCAATGAATATGATTTCAAGAGCAAAAAATGTCTTGTTAAGAGCCGTAAAACTTGACCCTCGTAATGCCGAGGCATTATTTCATTTAGCGCAGGCATATTGTGCCGAAAAAAATTATGAAAATGCAAAACAACTGCTGGCTGATGCATATACGCTGAATCCGAATGCCGAAATAGCAAATATGCTTGCAAAAGTCTGTTTTGAAACGGGAGATTACGGCAGAGCTTATGCCCTGTATCATATTATAAGTCTTGTAATATCGAATAATATCGGTATAATAATAAGTATGTCGAAATGTAAAATTGAACAGGGAGATTATAAAACCGCAAGAGAGCATTTGGAAGAGGCATTAAAAATACTGCCGGAATCGGAGGAGGCGCACAGTCTTTTGGAATTGATAAAAGAGAGGGAGCATAGAAATAAATGAAAAGAAAAAATTTTTTGGCAGAGTTATTTAAGTTTTTATGGAAGCAGAAAGCATATTGGATTGTGCCTGTTGTTGTTTTCCTGATACTTCTTATATTCTTAATTGCAGTCGGAACATCGCCCGTATCGCCGTTTATTTATACGATAATATAGGATGGAATATGAAAATTGGGGAACATATAAAATTTTCGGCGGGATTGGCGGTTTTTCCATGGATACCGGCATTTATACTGTACAGACATTCTCAAATAGAGGCGTCGGCTATCGTTTTATGTATATTTCTGTTTGTTTCGTCAATATGTTTTGCTAATAAAAGTTTTGCGCTTAAATTAAAAGGCATACTGGCGGAAGCGGGCGGTTTTGCAGGAAAATATCTGTCGGCGGGAGTGCTGTTTATCGTTTATTTTACAGCGGTATTGCCGACAGGATTATTAATGAAGCTTGTTAAAAGGGACAGATTAAAATTAAAAAAGCCGGATGCAAGTTCCTATTGGACAGATTATGAAAACAGAAGCACAGACTACGAATATCAGTTTTAGGCGGAGAGATGACATATTTATTAGGTATAAGCGCATATTACCATGACAGCGCATCGGCATTATTAAAAGACGGCGATATTATTTCGGCGGTGCAGGAAGAAAGGTTTACAAGAATTAAGCAGGACAGCAGATTTCCGATGAATGCCGTAAATTACTGTCTTAAAGAAGCGGGTATTGAGCCTGAACAGCTTGACGGAGTCGTGTATTACGAGAAGCCTTTTGTTAAATTCGAGCGTATTTTAGAAACGGCAATGGCATATCCTTTTGCGAGCATGAAAAGTTTTATTAATGCAATGCCTGTATGGCTGAATAAGAAACTGTTTATTCCGTCGCAAATCGATAAACATTTTGATAAAAGATTAAAATGTCCTGTTTATTTTACAACTCACCACGAAGCGCACTGTGCAAGCGCATTTTTTCCTTCGCCTTTTGAAGAATCGGCAATTCTATGCCTTGACGGAGTCGGGGAATGGGATACGGCAACCTGGGGAACAGGAGCGGGAAATAAAATAGAAATTAAGCAGAAAATCGAATTTCCGCATTCTCTGGGGCTGTTATACAGCACATTTACGGGCTTTCTCGGCTTCAAAGTCAATTCCGGCGAATATAAGGTCATGGGGCTTGCACCATACGGCGAGCCTAAATATGCGGATTTAATTAAAGATAAATTGATTGATATAAAAGATGACGGTTCATTTTGGCTGAATCAGGAATATTTCGGCTACTGCACAACGGACTATATGTATAATAAAAAGTTTGAGAAGCTGTTTAAAAGAAAGCCCCGCATGCCTGAAACACCGCTGTCGCAGGATGATATGGACATGGCGTCGAGCATCCAGAAAGTTACGGAAGAAATAACGCTTAAGCTGGCGGATTATGTATATAACCAGACAGGCATGAAAAATTTATGCTTAGCGGGGGGCTGTGCATTAAATTGTGTTTCAAACGGCAATATATTAAAAAACGGTCCTTTTGAAAATATTTGGATCCAGCCTGCGTCAGGCGATGCAGGCGGGGCATTAGGCGCAGTTCTTGCTGTTCATTATATGATGCTGAATAATCCGAGAAAAATTCAAAACACTGATTTTCAAAAAGGGAGCTTATTAGGTCCTGAATACTCTGATAAAGAAATATATGACACGCTTAATAAGTATAATGCAAAATATACAAAGTATGAAACTGAAGATGAAGTTGTAAAAGTTATAGCAGAATATATTGCGGAGGGAAAAAGCATAGGTCATTTTGCCGGAAGAATGGAATACGGCCCCAGAGCTTTAGGCAACAGAAGCATTTTAGCAGACCCGAGAAACGGCGGAATGCAGAGAAATCTTAATATTGCGATAAAGAAGCGGGAATCGTTCAGGCCATTTGCGCCGAGCTGTTTAGAAGAAGATGTTGAAATGTTTTTTGATATAAAGCCAGGCAAAAAATCGCCTTATATGCTTTTAGCCCAGCCCGTATCGGATAGAATTAAAATTCAGCTGACGGAAGAAGAAAAGAATTATAAAGGTTTAGATAAACTTAAGGCGCACCGTTCGGCGCTTCCTGCCGTTACGCATGTAGATTATTCAGCCAGAATACAGACCGTATCAAAAGATGTCAATCCCCGTTACTGGAATATTATTAATGAGTTTAAGAAACTTACGGATTGTCCGGTTGTTGTCAATACTTCCTTTAATATAAGAGGGGAGCCTGTTGTTAATACGCCTGATAATGCGTTTAAGTGCTTTATGTTTACCGGCTTAGACGTTTTAGTGCTTGAAAATTTTGTTCTTCTGAAAGAAAATCAAAATAAAATAGACGGAATTGAAGATTATCAAAAGCAGTTCAAACTGGACTAGCACAGTTCCAAAATGTGGACTCTGCAGTTTCATCCGGCTGTTCTGCATAATTTAAGCCGGTTTTTTAGTCTTGGGAATATAAATTCTGCACAGCGCAGTTATTTAACTGCCTTTTTAAATTCATCAGCCTTACATTCATTTGATTTTTTAAATTCTGGCATCTTATTGTATCGGCTATTATATTAAATTCCATATCCGCAAGCGAGTTTTTTCTTTGCGTCGTAGGGATGTACTCCGAATGAGCCTGCGCTTTCGGCATATTCCGGACGGCAGGTTTTGCGGAAATTCCAAAACTGACGGGAGATATTTTCATCTTATTTTCTTTTCTTTTCTATTCTATTCTATTACTTGTATTAATATTAACAGGAATATTAAATTTTCACAATAATTCTGCATATATAAAAACAGGTGGATTTATTTTTTTGCTATTTCCGCCGGAAGAATTTAATTATAACAGCTTATATTTTCTGATTGTATAAAAAGTAAACGAAAGCACAATAATTTCGGGCAGGATTGTCATATAAGCTATGGTTGTTATATTAAGACTGCCGGTTTTATATAATATAAAAAATATAATAAGATGAATAACGGCTGCAACCGTTGCAGAATAGTTTATAATTTTTGTATGGCCGAGCGCGCCGACAAAAGGGTATCTTGTAATTCCGCATATAACCGCAAAAAATAATGTTATACTGAAAATTCTTAATGTCTTATATGCCGGCATCATCTGCTCCCCGTAAAATATTTTTATAATCTGCGGAGCAAACATCCACAATCCGATGGAAACAAAAATTAGTATTAAAACAGTAATATAAAGTATTTTTTTGAATAATTTTATATCCCTTGTTTTTGCCATATAAGGATAAATCGGCGTGATAACGGGTCCTTGCAGGGAATTCACTCCGGTATAGATTTTTTCGGCGGCGATATAGTATCCGACCGTAGCCGGATTAGATATCAGGCCCAGGCAAAATGAACTTGTGGTTTGAAACATTGATTCAGAAAACCGGCTTACAAAAAACGGGAAAGCAACTTTAAACTGACGGATAATTCTGTTCAGCGTGGGTATATATAACCGCACATGAAATCTTCTTACCGCAAAATACACCCCCAGAAATCCCGAAATCATAAATCCCAGTGAATTTAATACTGCTACATAAATATAATCGCTTTCTTTTTTTACAAAAGCAAATATTAATACAAGAAAAATGACTTTTGTTGTTACATTTAAAAAGGTCATATATTTCATGCGGGCAATCCCCTGAAAAAACCATGCCGGATAAACAGTGTTGCCGATTACCATAAAAAACGTCAGATAAAATAAAACGATATCGCTTCTGAATTTCGGAACAGCAAAAATTATTGCGGTTAAAATAAAAAAGCTGATGACGGTAAGCGCAATTTTTGCCGTCATGACCGAATTAAAAATTGCCGATATTTCTTCCGTATCATCTTTGCAAACGGCGACTTCCCTTACTGACGACATATTAAAGCCGAATGTCGTAAATATTATAAAATACTGCATAAATGCCTGCGCCCAGAAAACGAGTCCGAATTTTTCAACTCCCAGAACACGGGATAAATAAGGGAATGAAATAAAAGGCAGGATATATGACGCTGCCTGCATCAGAACGGATGCAATACAATTTTCTATTAATGCTTTTCTGTCTTGTTTTATGGATTCTTGCACCTGATTTTTTCCTTTTTCGCTCCGCAGGCGCGGTTTTAGGATTTAATTTTCCATAATTTTACCGCTTGTCCGAATAAATACAGCACCGGGCGCCTGCTGTAATTTTCCTGCATATATTCAAATTTTAAAAGATATTTAAAGTCTAATTCGAATGCAATTCTTTTAAATCTCTTTTTTACCGTAATAAATAAGTTCCTGAATATTATTTTTTCGTTGAAACATTTGTCAATAAGTTTATCCGTATCCATTAAATGCTTGTTTTTATGAAAATATATAACTTCGGGTCTTATCCATCCCCCCCCCACCAGTGGACGGTATGGGTGTTTTCGGTTA
>CAZBFV010000016.1:0-23604 GCA_964491345.1 uncultured Muribaculaceae bacterium | reverse complement strand
TAAAGGGTTCTTTGTCTTTAAAACCGACGGGCATGGGGTAGAAATACTCGGGCGGAAGAATAATGCAGTCCTCATACTGCGCTGTCCGGTTATATGTTTTAAGCTCATATTCCGTTTTTAAAAATTTTGTAATTATTTCAGGCATTATTACTTCAGGCTCATTCCAGATGCCCGAATCATAAAATTCCAAAATTTTCTTTAGTATTTTATGATGCTTCGGGCTTACTATAACAGCGCCGTCGACTTTTTCATCGTTATACCACGATAAGGCGAGCTTATTCAGCCCTATTAAATCATCAAAGCTCTTTTCCGCCGTAACATCAGTATCAAAATATATCCCGCCGTTGTCATACAGCACTTTTATCCTTGCATAATCAGATGTATATGCCCAGATTTTATTTTCATAGCATGTTTTAAACCACTTGTTATGCTTATATTCATGCTCAAAGTCAAAATATGATGTATCAAATTCGTTTAATTCGGCAATTTCGTAATCAGGCATGACTTTTTTCCAAGTGTTTATGCAGTCAATAACCGCCTGTGATTTTTCACCGCCCCCGAGCCATGAGTAAAATATTCTTTTGGGTATTGTATTTTCATTCTCCATTGCGTGCCTTTCTTTTTCTCAAGATTCTGCTTATGTTTATTTGAAAATTTTTTAAATCAATATCCGCAGAATATTTTGAAAATCTTTTCTTTACGGTAATAAGCGCATTTTTATATATTACTTTTTCTTTAAAACATTTTTCCGTTAAATCCTCAATATCAGCCAAATGCTTGTTTTTGATAAAATACAGCACTGCCGTATTCAGCCAAGACCCCCCCCACCAGTGGACAGTATGAGTGTTTCCGGTTATAAAGGGTTCTTTGTCTTTAAAACCGACGGGCATGGGGTAGAAATACTCGGGCGGTAAAACAGCAAAATCCGCACCCTGCGTAATTTTATCATAAGGTTCAAGCTCTTTAATCCCGCCGAGAGTTTTTGTTAATACATCGGTAATAACCGCTTCAGGACTATTCCAGATGTCATTTTTATAAAAATCCAGTATCTTTTTTAAAGAAGCATTATTTCTGCCGGATATAATCACGCCCGCCGCAATCTTTGCGTCGTCCTGCCATCCGAGTATTAATTTATTCTGTTTTAACAGATCGTCGAATGATTTTTCAACCGTAATATCGGTATCAAAATATATTCCGCCGTTATCGTACAGCGCTTTTAATCTCGCATAATCCGCCATATACGCCCAGATTTTATTTTCACGGCATGTTTTAAGCCAGAGATTATCTCTGCATTCCTTTTCAATATCAAAATATTCGTTCTGCCGTTCGTTTATTTCAATTATTTCGTAGCCGGAAAGCATTTTCTTCCAGTTATCAATACATTTAATAACTTCCGGAGGCTTTTCTCCCCCGAACCAGCAATAAAATATTCTTTTTGGAATGTTATAATTTTCCATTGCGCCTGCCTTTCCCCGATTTAGAAAATTTTTCCCGCTTCAGTTTTTTAATATAGCTTTCCGGTTCAACTTTAAATAATTTAAACTGATGCCCGAAAATGAAAAGAGTAAGCCATTTATCATAATTTTCTTTCATATACCGGAATTTAAAAAGAAAATGAAATTCAAACTCAAAGGTATATTTGGAAAAACACTTTTTAATCGTAATAAAAGGATTTTTAAATATTATTCTTTTTTCAAAACATTCTTTTGTTATTTCATCAGCCGGCAGGATATGTTTATTTTTAATAAAATAGATTGTTTCCGGCCTGACCCAGCTTGCATTCCACCAGTGGACGGTATATGTATTTCCGGTTGCAAATTGTTCTTTGTCTTTAAAACCGACGGGCATGGGGTAGAAATACTCGGGCGGTAAAACAGCAAAATCCGCACCCTGCGTAATTTTATCATAAGGTTCAAGCTCTTTAATCCCGCCGAGAGTTTTTGTTAATACATCGGTAATAACCGCTTCAGGACTATTCCAGATGTCATTTTTATAAAAATCCAGTATCTTTTTTAAAGAAGCATTATTTCTGCCGGATATAATCACGCCCGCCGCAATCTTTGCGTCGTCCTGCCATCCGAGTATTAATTTATTCTGTTTTAACAGATCGTCGAATGATTTTTCAACCGTAATATCGGTATCAAAATATATTCCGCCGTTATCGTACAGCGCTTTTAATCTCGCATAATCCGCCATATACGCCCAGATTTTATTTTCACGGCATGTTTTAAGCCAGAGATTATCTCTGCATTCCTTTTCAATATCAAAATATTCGTTCTGCCGTTCGTTTATTTCAATTATTTCGTAGCCGGAAAGCATTTTCTTCCAGTTATCAATACATTTAATAACTTCCGGAGGCTTTTCTCCCCCGAACCAGCAATAAAATATTCTTTTAGGTATTTTGTTTTCCACTCGGTTTACCGGCTTTCAATTTTTCATAATTTTTCTGACGCAGTATCAAAAAATCCTGTATTTCACTGTTAAGTGTTTCGGCGGGAACACCTGCTAATATTCCCCCCCCCCGCATAACTTTTGCAGACAACGGCATTTGCCCCTATAAAGGTATCATCCCCGATATTTATACCGCCGAAGATTTTAGCCCCCGGTCCAATCCAGACACGGTTTCCTATATCCGGAACCTTTGATTTCCACATGCCGATGTTTACACCGTTAAATATATCGCACCATTCGCCTATTCTTGCATTTCTCTGTACAATAATCTGCCCTTTATGATTTATTCTCAGCCCTGCGCCGAATACGTTAGGCGGTATTTCAAACCCCAGCTTTACGGACATAAAATGATATTTCAGCCTGTAATAGCAGTATAAAAGAAAATTCTTTTTTGTATTTTTATAGTATTCGTATTTTCTCAGGCATATCTGGAACTTCCATATCTCGTCCCCGAAAAAGGAAGGATGCTTTTTTTGCATTTCAAGCGCAAATTTGTCTTTTTCCAAATATTCGGTTAAATCCTGCTTATTTTTAATCATAAACTAAACCCTTATTTTTGAGCAACATATCTTATATATAATCTTTTTATGGCATTTTCAAAGTTCGGAATGCGCTGGATGGGGTCCAGCGTCCTGTAGCCCCAGTATAAACCTATTACGTCCCTCAGTTTATTGGATGTGCCTTTAAAATAATTAACATCTTTTACATCTTTGTTTATTTCGCAGACAGGGGATAAAATATCCGCCCAAAATGCGGGATTCCAGCAGTCTTCGTATATACTGATATATCCCTTATTTTCAAAAGTATCGTCGATATTGAATAAAGGCTTGTATAAATATTCAACTTCCTTATTGAAATACTGCGCCTCATATAAGACGGAAGATGATATCCCGACAACTTTTTTAACTTTATCGGATGCCAGAAGACCGTATGTTGAATTATTCTTTAACATCTGAATATAAGGAATTTTCTTTACATATTTAAAATGCTCTCTGCAGTTATTCCATAAGCATGGATGTGGCAGATAATACAGCGCCGAATATTCCCTGCTTATTTCTTTAACCCTGTCTTCAAAATCGGCTATGCTGAGAAAAACTCCGTCTTTCTCGACCGAAGTATCCTTAAGCATCTGCCCGACAAAAATTGCGCAGTTATCTTTAAGCTCCTTGTCATTCACGATATTTTGATATATCATAAATGTCTTCCAGTAATTTGCATAATAATAAAACCGTTCCGGACTTACCTGATACTTCAGCAGTCTGTTGTATATCTCCCTGTTGTTTGTCGAAACCGCAAAAGTCAAATCATCAAATAATTTATAGGAATGATAAGCAAAATCTATCACGGTGCATCCGAGATACTCCAAAATATTCGAAGAACCGTATGCTTCATGCGCAATTACAATGGTATCTTTATTGAAAAATTTTTTTAAGTAGCTTATCTGTTCTTCGTTAAAATCTTCTATTTCGTATTTATGATAATCTTCATCGGCAACTTTTTTCCCCTGAAGCGAAAAAAAATAATCTCTTGAAAATACTTCATCTCCGCTTTTAATCTCAAAGTCAAGCTCCGTATCACCGCCTACGGCGCTTCGTATAATCGGCGCAAAAACTTTCCCTATCCACAAAGAATAATAATCTATAGTTTTAAGCGATGCGCATAAACATTTTGATGTAAAGATTATTTTCATTTTTTATATCCTTCTTGTGTATTCAAACGGCATTTATCGGAAATTCATTTAAATCTTCCGAAAAAAAGCTGGCTTAATTGTACCATGAACATACAAAAAACAAAAAAACTTTACCTGTTAATTTTTTTCATTATTAAAAAACTGCTGTATCTGTTTTTTTATATTTTCCTCCGAATACCTTTCAACATTGATTTTTCCTTTTTCAATCATCTGCGAATACAGCTGTTTATCTTCCGACAGCTTTTTTAAGGCTTCATAAAATTTATCCGCTTCAATCGGGCAGAAACATGCACCTTCTCCCGCAACCTCTCTGTATACGGGTATATCTGCGCAGACCAGCGGTATGCCGGAGTACTGCGCTTCAATAACCGGCAGGCCGAAACCTTCATCGGAGCTCGGGCTGACGTATGCAAAAGCATGCTTATATAAAACCGGAACAATTTTATCCTCAATATAACCCGTAAATATTACATCAGGATTAGCATTTTCTATTTTGTCATTGCCGGCTCTGCCGGCTAAAACCAGTTTTAAACCGGGATAATCTTTTGATAATTTTTCAAATGCCTTTATGATTAACGGCATGTTTTTCCACTTCTGCCTTGTCGAAACGGATAAAAGATATTTTTTATCCGAAATATTATATCTTTCTAAAATTTTTATATCATCCCGAAAATTTTTAAAATGCTCCGAAACATGGTTATTAATAACCGCTATGGAATTTTCGTCTAATTTGAATAAAACGGCTGTTTCTTTCCTTACTGTATCCGAAACAGTTACAATTCTGTCTGCACGCTTTATTCCGTCAATAACTTTCTGCTTTTCGTAGTAATTTATAAATTTAGAAGCCGACTGCTCAGGTATCTTAAAAGGCCTTATATCATGAACAAAAGATACATATTTAGTATTTGTAAGCCTTGCAAACGGCGTATTGGTATTTGTAAAAAGGGCGGTCTTTCTCCCCCCCCCCTTGATAAAGAGCAGTTTAAGCTGGAATACGGTATTCATCCATATTGTGTATAAAAAACGGCGTATCTGCGTGTTTTTTATTTTGATAAGATAATCTTTATTTATGGTAATCACTTCGTATCCGAGTTCTTTTATTAATTTTTCAATGCCGGCGCTGTACTGCCCGACGCCCGTTTTAACAATAGTACTCAGACCGTCCTCGATAATTATTTTCATACAGCCTCCTTTCCCTGATTTTGAATTTTTCCGCATCCTGTTTTTAAAATATATACAAAAGACACCATCAAAGAGTATAAAAACAAAGTTTCCGTATTCATAATATGCAGATGATAGAAAAATATTACCGTCATGGCAGACCAGCATCCTGCAAAAGCATTGCCGAGGCTTTTATAATACGCATCGCTTATGCAGGACAAACTCTTTTTTATGCTTTTGAAAATCTTTATATGAAAATAAACAAAATAAAGGAATACAAAAATTCCTCCCGATGCCAGCAGATAATACACAAGCGCAGTATTATGCGGGAACGGCTGGTTATTCTGCACCGACCACAGCATGTTTGCCTGTATTTCGGGGGTCAGCGGAAGTTTTGATTCAAACATCTGGGGGAATAAATAAGCGGAAACATTGCCCATTCCGACGCCGAAAGGATGCTTCAGAAATACGCATAAAGTATTGTAGAAATTTACAAGCCTTGTGCCGAGCGAACCTTCAATTTCGATTAATGCATCAATCGAATTTACAGACGATACGACATTCAAAATTCTTGATATATAAGTGTCTTCAAAATTTATGCGGGATAATGCGGATAATACCGCACAGGCGCACAAAAGAAGCGCAATGCTGTATCTTTTTGCAAATCTTAAGATTGGCTTTATATGGTAAAAAAACGTAAATATACCGCATAATACAAGATAAATGGGCGACTGGGTTAAAATTAAGCTCAGCCACGCAAAAGGAACCGCCGTATTTGATATAAATGCGTTTATTAAACGGCTCCGGGTATATTTTATATTCAGCTTTTTAACGGAATAAATAAGAGGCAGAAATATAAAAACAAATCTTGCATAAAAACTCGGCTCTTCAAAAAAACCGTCTAATCTCGGAAGGTTAAATGCAATATAATCACAATCCGGACTGTTTATATTTCTGAGTTCATGCACTAAAGCACGGCTGTTTGCAAAAATTTGAAAAAAGCCGTTTATTATTTCTATATCGAATAACTGCCCGATATATCCGACTAAAGCGGTAAACATAACCATATAATACGCAGATACAAATATTTTCATAAATTTTTTCAAAGTCATATATTCCGTTATCAAATATATAAAATAAAAAATTACGGGCAGTGCGCAGAGAAATATATGCACGATAATTGTTCTTATTGTCAGCTGTATGCTCGTAACCCCTGCAAATGATAGAAGAATCGAATTAATTCCGGCAATCGCAAAAAATATCAGACCGTATTTAAGAGGCGTTTTTTCACAAACATCTTTTATTTTCAAAATAAAATTTTTATTATCCCTGATAAACAATATCAGCAAAAACGCATATAAAACAATAAAAAAATAAGCATAAACCCTGTCTAAAAAAGGAATATACCATGAAAACGAAGGCAAAAAGAAAAATATCACCGGCAGATATAAAGATTTTTTAATGTTCAGCTTCATCCCGCATCCTTGCATATCAAAACCAGTTTAATTATATAACAAACAAAATTATTTTAACAAAAAAATTACAAGGGCGCAGGAGCAGTGTTTTGTTTTTGTTTTCTTTATCCAAAGCCCGCCGGAGCGGAGGGGGGGAAAAAAATTTGCGTACAGGGCGGGTATTTTTGTTCTGTACCCTCGCACGGTGCGGGGATTATGTGCGGGCGGTGCAGAGGGCGGGAGAGGAAAAAATTGCGTACATGGCTGGTATTTTTGTTCTGTACCCTCGCACGGTGCGGGGATTATATACGGGCGGTGAGATGGGCGGGAGTGGAAAAAAATTGCATACATGGCTGGTATTTTTGTTCTGTACCCTTGCGCAGTGCAGGGATTATGTGCGGGCGGTGAAGATGGCGGGAGATGAAAAAAACAAATTCAGAGGGGAGGAAAAACAAAGAAAAAAACAAAGAAAAAAACAAAGAAAAAGACAAAACGGAATTATTAGCCGTGCTGACTGCCGGCGGGATTCTCAGGGATGAAACAAAAGGATGAAAAGACAAGACGGAATTATTCCCGTATAAAACAGGCGGGTCAGGATTTTCCCGCTGTTCTGCATCTGTATAATATACTTACCGCCAATGCCCATGCAAAATACATCGGCATTATCAAATCGGACGCTGTCAAATTGTATAAACCAATCAGAAAAATACTCAGCAGTACGCCTTTCATACCCTTTGCAACCGTATATTCAAACGAACATCCGTCATACGATTTCATAATTCTGTTCATGCCCTTAAACAGCCGTAAATAGAAGCAGACAAACACCGAGAATATAAAAATTCCGTTTTCTGCAATAAATGTGTACAAATAATCGTTGCAAAACAGCGCCGGACCCCCCCCCTTCACGAGCAGGGTATTACGGGCTATCAATTCTCCCGTAAGCGGTACGGGGGAATTTTCAAACTGATTTACCATATAATAAGGAAGATTGCCCATGCCTACGCCCGTGAACGGATGATGCGCAAACACGCACAATGTGTTGATATAGCATATTATTCTTGTTGCAAGACTCCCTTCAACCATTATAAAATCTTCAAAAGAATGAATTTGGGTTAATACGTTTACTATTCTTGATAAATATGTTTCGGATAAATCTATCGATTTTACCGCAAAAAATATGACCGGCAGTATTGATATAAACACCAAATAATATTTTTTCATAAATTTTAATACAGCCCTGTATCTGCATATAAAAACCAGCAGAATGCACAATATGAGCGCAGTAGGAGATAAAGACAATATTATGCTTGCTATTGTAAATAATAATATAGTCTTTTTAACGGCAAAATTTATAAATTTACTGCCGGACAATTTGAATTTTGAATCCGCAACTGCAATAACCAGCGGTAAAAACATACATAAATAATGCGAATACTCGCTCGGCTCCTGAAATAAATTATCGAGGCGGGGCAGTCCGAAAGCGGTATAATCCGATGCTTCGGATAACAGCCCTATTCCCGATTTTTCCCAAGCCATCGCCCGCCCGTTTGACAGAAAATTAAATATATCAAGTATAAATGAAATGTTAAAATACTGGCCTGCATATCCGATAAATCCGAAAATTAAACTGCACCAAAACAGTATTATAAAAAATCTCATAAATTTTTCATAAGATATATAATTATCTATTATATATATGAAATACAGCAGTATCGGAAGAATCTGCAATGTAATGTTGTAAAATAAAGATATCAGAAAACGATGCAGGCTCATCCTGCCCGTTGTTATAAGAAACAGCATATTAACTGTTATCAGACCCAAAACCAGAAAATACATTTTTAACGGCGTCTTTTTGGCAATATGTCTTATTCTCAGTATTATTTTTTTGTTGTCTTTTATCAAAAGAAACAGTATTACGGCATATAATACCAGAAAATACGCAAGAAAAAAAATATTGCCGACGGGAATCGGAATTACAAATGCCGGCATAAAGAAAAAAAACAGCGGTATAAAAAGAATCCATTTAAAATCTGCTTTCATTTATTCTCCTTATCCGGACCGCATGCGGACCGCCGTACAGCATATATCCCCCGCCGTTATAAAAGGCGCCGGCATAAACGAAATAAAATATAAACTGTTTTAATTTCCGCATTTTCCCGCATTCCTGCTCTTTGTTAAATATAACACAAAAACATGGCAATAAATATATTATCCTCAAATATCCGCAATTTCATCATAAACCGATAAAATACCCGTTCTGAAATTCTCATCCGAAAAATGTTCTAAACGCTTATACCCCCCCCCTTATCAGTTTTATTCTGAAATTGTCATCCCTGATGATTTTTTCAACAGCGCCGGCAAAATTCACCCCGTCAGGCTCGACCAAAACTGCAGAATCTCCGGTAACTTCAGGCATTACTGTTTTATTTGAAGAAATGACGGGAAGCCCGTAATTCATCGCTTCAATAAGCGGTGAGCCGAACCCCTCCGCAAGCGAGGGAAAAACAAAAATATCGGAGTCCAGATAGCATCTTTCCGCCTCTTTATCCGATATTCTGCCTAAAATTTTTACTCTGTCCGCAATATCATAATCATTTATCTTTTTTCTTAATAAATCAGTATAGCCCGTTTCCATGCCCGCAATATTAAATATAACGTTTATGCCCCTGTCTTTTAATATTTTTACGGCATCAACGACAACCGCAATATTTTTATGCGGGAAATTATTTCCTATAAAAAACAATTTGAAGTCCGACTGCGGTTTTGATTTAATTTTTCCTGCCGGAGTCCGGACTTTCCCTTTAAATGAGCAATGCACGGCTTTTATAATATCGGGGTTTATTTTTAAGGTATTTACGGCATCCCGCCTTGAATATTCCGATACCGTGATTATTCTGTCCGACATTTTCGCACACATATTAAACATAAATTTAAAATACAGATTCTTTAACAGATTCCGCCTGCGTAAATCCATGCGGTTTATCGGAATTAAATCATGAATGGTCGACAAAAGTTTTGCACCGGGGCAAATCAGACGGAAAAAAACGGGAATATCAAAATTTGTACAGTGAAGAATGTCAATTCTATGCTTCTTTACCAGAAGGGGAATTTCGATATTCTGCCGTAAGGAATACGGTTTTGATTTTGCTGAAATCAATTTTATTTCTTTGTTTCCGCAGTATTGCGAAAAATCAAAACTTTCGTCATTTACAAGAAAAAATATATCATAATTGCAGTCGGAAACCGCTTTTGCTATCATATCAAGATATGCGGAATACCCGTTTCTGTCATTAATACGGCGCATATCCGCCAGTATCCTCTTTCTCAAAACAACTCCTTTATATAACGTGTTCGTATAATTTTTCAAGTTTTAATTTTAAAAACTTAAAAAGCCTTGAATTCACCCAAAGCGGTTCTATATAATTCAGCCTAAATAAATCAATTATAAAACAAAATATATAAACTGACAATATTACAAATACAAAATATAAAATAAAATATTTTGAATAAAGATATTTATCGCACAATAATATATTATGCCATAAAAAATTCTGAAAACAGGGCGTCTGATGTATTATATATACCGCCAAAGACGATTTTGCAATGAGATTTACCCCTTTTATCCTGCCGGCGTCCAGACTTAAAAAACGGTAAAATATTCCGGCGCTTATTAAAATATTAGGCAGAGTCTTAACTTCGCCGAAACAATATTCCGTATATTTATATATGGCTCTGCAGGCGGGAATATCCTTATTTTCCAGACATACATAACATACAATAACCATAATCAGGTACAACAGAGCCGAAACGGAAATTGAAATCCCCCCCCCCGAGCGCATATCCCCTGTTTTTTCTTTTATATGCTTTTTATAATAACCGATTGCCAGATATACAAAACAAAACCATGCCGTAAAAGCCAGCCATCCCGATGATTTATGCCCTAATGTCGCCAAAACAACCATAATAAATCCGGATGTCAGAAGAAAAGTCTTTAATACGGGCTTTTCCCAGTTCAAAATTTTTTGCAGAAACGGGGAAAGAAGCATCAGAATTATATATACTGAAACAAACCATAACGAAAGCTCAAAAAACGGAAAAAGCGATTTGACCGTATCTGCAAATGATACGCTTATACCGGCCGACCGCATTAAAACCATAATTGAAAAAACATAAAACCATACGGTTCCGTACAAAATCAAAATTTTTTCAGGGCGGAATTTTTGTTCAACCATAAACCATACTCCGGTAAATAAAAATAAGTTTACGGATATCCTGCCCATTGAACCTAATAATAATCCGGCAAATAAACTGCTTCCGCTCAAAACATCAAGAGCATGCGTCTGATCCGCAAAATGATATGCAACAATGGCGCACATCGCAATTATTCTTAAAATCTCAAAATTACTGCTACGCTCTTTAACCGCTTCCATTTTTATTATTCCTTTTATAAAATGTTAAACCCTTGAAATGCCTTGTATTCAGACAATATGCTTTTTTTAAATATTTCGGGGGAAAATTCTTTTATTCTTTCATACCCTCTGCTGATTAATTCCGATGCCAAATCCGGACTGTTAATCAACAGCTCGATGCTTTCCGCAAAATTTTTGGCGTCAGGCTCGGTTAGTATTCCGGCATTACCGACCACTTCCGGCATTACCGTTTTATTTGACGAAATTACAGGCAGTCCGTAATTCATAGCCTCAAGCAACGGTATCCCGAAACCTTCCGCTAAGGAAGCGCATACATAATAATCCGCCGATTCGTATAAATCATCCAGCGTTTCATCCGCCACCCCCCCCCATATTTTAACCAGACTTTCCAAGCCCCAGTCCGATACGGCTTTTCTCAGAACATTTGTGTAATCCCGCTCTGCTCCGGCTATATTATACTTAATTTCAATCCCCTTTTCTTTAAGTATCTTTACCGCCTCTATAACCGGCAGTATGTTTTTGTGCTTAAAATTAGTCCCTACGGACAGTATTGTCTTTATTCCTCTGCTGATTTGTTTTTTGTGCTGATATTTCGGAATATAACTGTTGTATATCACTTTTATTTTATCTCTTTTTATATGAAAATATGATGCGATATCTTCCTTTGAATAGTCTGATACGGTTAAAATTAAGTCTGATATGCGGGCGCATAATCCGTACATAAATCTTAAATATACGTCTTTAGCGGGATTGCTTTTATAATATTCCGGATACTTAAGGGGTATTATATCATGAATTGTAGATATAAGACTGCATCCGGCCTGTTTGATAAATATCGGAATATCATAATTTATTGAATGAAAAACATCAATTTTGTTTTTATATATTATATAGGGTATTTCAATATTCTGCATAAACGAAAACGGCTTTGATTTCACATATATATACCCAATGTTTCCACAGCCGGATAAATAAGGAAATTTTTCCAAAGAACAGCCCGTGTTTAACAGCAGATAAAACTTTTCCTCCGACTGCGCTACGGATATTATTATTGACCTTAAATAAGAAGCAAAGCCCGTCTTGTCATTTATCCGCCTGCCGTCTATTAAAATCTTTTTCCGTTTATTTTCCACCTGATGAACCCCTTTATCCTTTTTAAGACACCTGCTTATTATAATATAAATAATGTATTTTTGCGCTTATTATAACAATTTTTTCCCTTTCATCTGCTTCTGCCTGCTCTTTTGCATCTGTATATCAAACTTATTGCCAGCGCCCAGATGAAATACATGGACATAAGCATCTCTGTTGCGACCAAATTATATAACGATACTATAAAAATGCTTATTAAACTTGCATAAAGCCCCCTTGCCATCGTATATTCAAACGGATAACCCCAAAAAACAACCGCTGTCCTTTTCATTGCCCTCATCATCCTGCAGTAAAAATATACAAGCGCCAAAAATATAAAAATTCCGTTCTCAGCCATAAATGTATATAAATAATCACTGCAAAAGTTTGCGCTTATACCCCCCCCCGAATATTATAATTGCATTTTTATCTATTATCTCTGCTGTTAAAGGCACAGGCGAATTTAAAAACTGGTCTGTCATTTTGTACGGAAGATTGCCCATGCCGACGCCTGCGAACGGATGCTGTGCAAACACGCACAATGTGTTAATGTAGGATATTATTCTTGTTGCAAGGCTTCCTTCAACCGCTATAAAGTCTTCAAACGAATGAATTTGGGTTAATACATTTACTATTCTTGATAAATATGTTTCGGATAAATCTATCCTGATTATCGTAAAAAACAGAACCGCCGGCACTCCTGCGCATAGGGGATAATATTTTTTTATAAACCGGATTATATTGCGCAAATAACAGAATATAATCAATATTATGCATAATATAAGCGCAATCGGCGAAAGCGTCAATATGATGCTTAAAATTGTAAAAAACGGCAATGTCTTTCTTATCATAATATTTATATATCTGTTTTTCGAAAATTTAAGCCTGCTATCCGAAAAAGCCAGTATTAACGGCAGAAACATGCATAAGTAATGTGCATAATTGCTCGGCTCCTGACACAAATTGTCAAGGCGGGGCAGTCCGAAAGCGGTATAATCCGATGTATTTGCAATCATGTTTACGCCCGACTGAGTCCAGGATAACTCCCGCCCGTTTGACAGAAAATTAAACATATCAATTATAAATGAAATGTTAAAATACTGACCGGCATATCCGATAAACCCGAAAATTAAACTGCACCAAAACAGTATTATAAAAAATCTCATAAACTTTTCATAAGATATATAATTATCTATTATATATATGTAATATAACAGTATAGGCAGAATATTTAATATCAGGCGGTAAAATAAAGCTACCAAAAGCCTGTGAAAACTCATCCTGCCCGTCGTTATAAGAAACAGCATATCAACGGTTATCATGCCCCAGACCAAAAAATATATTTTTAACGGCGTATTTTTGGCAATATGTCTTATTCTCAGTATTATTTTTTTGTTGTCTTTTATCAAAAGAAACAGTATTACGGCATACAATACAAGAAAATATACGGGAAAAAAAATACTGCCCGCCGGAACTACAAATGACGGCATGAATGAAAAAAACAACGGCAGAAAAAGAATCCATTTAAAATCTGCTTTCATTTATTCTCCTTTTGCATATCCTGTATATTTTGTCCAGAAATAACGGCATTAAAATCCCCCCCCCCCCGATATATACGGCGGTCCAGAACAATGATGTCCTGAATGCGTAAAAAGAGGCTAAGTTTTTTACAGGTTCATTATATATTAAAATCTGGATAAAAGTAACCGCTTTAAAACAAACAGGATGCAACAGAATTATCGGAATTGTATTTTGTCCGATATACTCAAGCGTGCCGGCAAACGGAAACTTTTTTACAAAATCTGCAATTGACATAACAAAAATAAATCCCGCCGAGGATAACAGCACCAGCAGGGCAGGGTTATTGTATCCGGCACTGCTGATTGCAACGGGTTTTCTTAATATGATGTTAATCAGTATCAAAATAACAGCGCTTAACAGAAAGTACCATTTATTTAAAAATTTTTTTATATCCGTCTGTGAAAACTTTTCTCCGATATAAAAACAAATCGTAACCGACAGAATTGTACAGATGTATAAAACTTTTATGTGCTTCACTGCGCAATAATAGCCTAAGTTCAAAAATAGCAGTGCAATAAAAAATTTGTTAAATTCAAAATTTAATTTTATTTTTCTGCAGACATAACTTGCGCCGGCATATAAGACAAGAGAAACAAACAAAACAAACAAAAACCACGACGGAATTAATAACGGCTCGCCATGCGTGAAAAAAGCCTTAACCGGTGTTTTTAAATCGGTATAAGGCTCAACTATCGCAGTTATATAAGGAAAATTTACATCCGTAGTATAAAAATGTATCTTTATAAAAAAATTATGCAGATAAGTAAACAAAATCCTAAAAAAAAGATACGGAACCAGCAGTCTGTATAATTTTTTCAATATAAATTCTTTTACGCTGTCTATTGACCGATAGTACTTCTCTTTAAAAAAATAACCGGCCAGAACAAAAAAGAATACCATGTGAAACAAACTGATAAAATTAAATACACACCCTCTTTTTATTACATGCCCTAAAATAACGGTAATTATCGCAATACCTTTTGCTATGTCAAATATCTCTATTCTGCTGTCGTTTATTTTCGTTAATTCCATATATAGCAATAAAATCGTATAACTCTAATTAATATATCATAAACCTGCTTATTTCAAAAGCAGAAAAAATTAATCTTTTTTATCCCAGCTATTTTTTCATCCTTTTCTTTTGTTTTTTTCTTATTTTTCTTATTTTTCTTATTTCTCTTATTTCTCTTATTTCTCTTATTTCCCCGTTCCCCTTTCTTTTGTTTTTGTTTTTGTTTTCTTTTTTTCCCCCCCCCCTTCTGCCCGCCCGCATACAAGCCCGGTCCTGACTGACGGCTCCGGAATAAGAAAGTAAAAAAATGGAAACAAAAAACCGCTCTTGTTTTCCGCCTGCACACCGCACGGCAGACTCCTGACGGAGGACCCGCCCGAACACCCCCGCTCCGCACGGCTTAAATTTTTTTGTACTTCTTTATTTTTTTCAGACAAACTTCTTTTTGCTGTCAAAACAAGCTCCTGATGCCTGCAAGAGCTTGTTTATGCTGTATGTTTCTATAGATTTTAATTGAGTTAAAAGTACGCCGGTCCCGCCTGAAAATTCATAAGGTTCAATTTTAACAGATAATGTATTTGGAACTTTACTCAATTCAATATTCAGCTTATTAATTTCTGCTTTTATATTTTTAATTTTTTTCTTCGTTGCTTTTACTAAACCGGAATAATTTTCTTTATTTTCAATGCCTGTTATTTCGAGATATTTTTTATTTTTTGCATTTATTTCTCATATCTTTATCTTTCGATATATTGGCATTTAATCTTTTTAATTCGTTAATTCTTTCTTGGATGTTTTGTTTTTTTATTTAAAAATCATCTTTTTGTTCATCGTTTAAATTTCCGTTTTCAAGTCTGTTATTAATATTTTTTTTATTTTCTTTTTCAGTTTTAATTTCCTTTACAGTTTCATTTTTTGTTTTAATGTTTCTGTTAAGTTCTTTAGTATTTTGATTAACCGGCTTATTTGCGGAATTATATACATCCGGTTCTAAAAGCAGATTTTCGGCGTTTTTTGATTTTTCGAGTTTTTGGCTTATTTTATCCATTGTTTCATCAATCTTGTCGCTCAGATAAGTACTTGCTTTTTTGCTGTGTTTTTCAATTGTTTCTTTTTTCGAATCCTGCGGATAAGATGCTGAGATATAAACATATTGCGGAATAGAACCATCCTCATTTAATTCAATGCCTCGTCTTTCGAGAGCAAATTTTAAATCCTGCATTGCTTGTTCATTAATATATTCTTCGTCATCTTCAAACCTATGAGAAGGATCCGGCATAATCGGAGGATACTCGGCACTGTTTTCATTTTTATTATTTTGCAGGTCATCATCTGTTACGATTATGCTGTCAATTAAATCAGCATTTTCATTTGTTAATTCCGTTTCGATGTTTGAATATTCAAAGCCGTCATAAATATTTTTTTGATTTGATAATTCCAAATTATTGCTGTCTTGTTTCAATGTATCTTCAGCAACTATAATTTCATTATTCAAATCAGAAGCCTTTGCGCTGTATGGATTTGCAACTGCACCCGTTGCCACAGCCAGAGCTAAAGTGCGGGCTAACAATTCATTCTTTTGATTTCTTTTCTCGTTTGGCTGAATGTTTTGATTTTGTATTTGAATATTTTTCGGCTTTGTTTTTGTCAAGTTTCCGGCCGGATTTATATTTGTAATTTTTATTATCTGCATAACTGCTCCTCCTTTATCATATTATAAAACAGAAAAATTAATTTTTTGCATTTAAATCATGTAAATTTTTTATAACAAAAAACTTTTATACTCAAATAAATATTTTTGACATTGTGCCGGCATGGCTTGTATGAGGATGGTGCAGAAGGGGAATAGAGAATAAAGCAAATGCAGGAAAAAAAAAGACAATATACAGTGTTTGTTGTTTTAGTTTTCCTTAAAGCCTGCCGTGCAGAGCGGGGTTGTGTACAACGGAGTATTTCTGTTCTTGTTTCCCTCATCTGGAACCGCCTGCCGTGCAGGGCGGGGATTGAGATTATTTGGGAGTATTTTTGTTTTTGTTTTTTCCTTTTTTATTCCGGAGCCGTCAGTCAAGGCTTGGGATTATCTGAGGATGGCGCAGAAGGGGAATAGAGAAAAAACGCAGTGAAGGAAAGAAAAGGAAAAAAAACAATATACAGTGTTTGTTGTTTTAGTTTCCCTTAAAGCCTGCAGTGCAGAGCGGGGAGTGCGTACAGGGGTGGTATTTCTGTTCTTGTTTCCCTCATCTGGAACCGCCGTGCGGTGTGCGGGCGGGGAGTGGGATTATTTGGGAGTATTTTTGTTTTTGTTTTTTCCTTTTTTATTCCGGAATCGTCAGTCAAGGCTTGGGATTATCTGAGGATGGCGCAGAAGGGGAAGAAAACAAAAACAAAAGAAAGGAGAACGGGAAAATAAGAGAGGTAAGAAAAAAACAAAAAACTTAAATCGGCACAAGAGAGTTTACCCGCCCTTCAGAAAAAAATGAGAGGAAAAAAACAAAGATTAGAGAAAAAAGTGAAGAAGCGCAGGGAATGAGAGAGAAAAAATATGTCTAAATTACCTGTTTACAATATTTTGTGAAAAATTTTTTCTCTCTATATTTTATTTACTTTAAAATTTGAAATTTAATCAATTTTTGATATATTTTAATGAAAGATTAAAAAATTTCTACAAAACCTGTTGTGAATTATACATTCGGTTCTTGTATATTTTTGCCGTTTTCTGTTGCTGTTTATAAATTTTTGATTAAATTTAATTAATATTTAATAAGTAATTGTATTTGCCGGATGTTCCGTCTTGCCTGAAATTCATAAAATTGCCCCTGAATGTCCGATGTCGCCGTTCTTGTACATCCTCCTGCTTAGCATTTGCTTTTTTCTTTAGCGCTTGCAATATTTACAGGCATCATTTCATTTTTTATAATCTGCGGATTGCCTTTTAACAAATTTCACCATCTCCAAAAGCGAATTGTTCCAATGAATTTTCTTTTGCCTGTACACAAATATATTCAGCGTCAGTTTTTGCCTCTATTGTTCTTTCTGCCGACGGTCCGACTTTTATACAGCTTCCTTCCGTAAATTCAACCGTTTCATTATCCAGAAGCATTAAACCATCACCTTTTAAAAATATGTAAATTTCTTCATTTTGCTTATGTTTATGATTAAACGGAATTTTTGCACCTTTCGGCATAGTGTTTACGGATATTTCGCAAGATGTTAAATCTAATTTGTCATGTAAAAATGCTTTTCCGTTTTCAAAATTTTTACTGATTTCAGCAATTTTACCAAGATTAATTTTTTTGTAATTTGTCATTTTTTTTCTCTCCTTAAATTTTTTACCGTTTTTTATAATTTTTCTGCCTTCGGAGCAGATAAAATTTTATATAAATCATTGTTTTTTGCGAAAATTTTTTCAAAAACTGTTTTTAAACTTTTGCCTTTTATTATTCAAAACAATATATGCCTCCTCCACCTCTCCCTCTTCCTCTCTTCCTCTCTCCCCCCCCCCGAAATCATTACCGATTTTTTTTAGTAACAGTAACATAAGGGTTTTGTTATGGGAATTTTATCTGTTTTTTTATGGTTGATTTCCCATTGCTGTAAAGCAGAGCCGGATATCCTTTCAAAGCCGATATGACTGACAGCGTATATTTAATAATTGCTCTTTTTTAGTTAGTTTTAATTATTTTAATTTAGAGTATTCTTCGTTACTTACAGCTTCAAGCCAAATATTTTCAGTATTTTCGCCATCTATTTCAACTGCTATATGAGAAAACCAGCTGTCAGGAGCAGCCCCGTGCCAATGCTCGACATTAGCCGGAATATTTATTACATCCCCAGGATGCATTTCAACAGGCTTTTTGCCCCGTTCTTGGTAATATCCTCTTCCTCCTACCGCAATTAACATTTGTCCTCCTCCTTTTGACGCTTTATGAATATGCCAATTATTTCTGCATTTAGGCTCAAATGTTACATTAAACATTTTAATCCGGCTTGTTGAAACCGGAGCAATATAGCTTTGCCCGATAAAGTATTTTGCATAAGCATTGTTAGGCTCTCCTATAGGAAACATAATAGTTTTTGCATATTTTTCTTTATCCGTTAATGCTTTTGTGTTATCAATCCAGACTTCTTTTGCTAAGTTAAATGCAGCCCATGCTTTTGGCCAGCCTGCATAAAATGCGGTATTTGTAATAATTGAGGCAATCTCCTGTTTTGTAACTCCATGTGTTTTAGCGTTTTGTAAATGATATTTTAATGAATTATCTGTAATTCCTTGAGAAATTAAAGAAACAACGGTTATAATCGAACGGGTTTTTATATCAATATCATTATTATTCCAATTTTCACCGAATAAAATATCATCATTAAAACGGGCAAAATCGGGTGCAAAATCGCCCAATTGAGTTCTTCCTGCCGTCTGCGTGATTTTTTCCATTTTATTTACCTCTTTTTCGTTTGAATATGCGCCGAATGCCACGCCGGCACTCATTATACCTGCAAACAGAATTGTAATTATTATTTTTTTCATTTAATTACTCACACTTAAATATTTCTTAAAAAATTCTTCCATTTTATCAAAAGGAATAACATCCATTTTATCGTATAAATCAGTATGAACAGCGTTTGGAATAATCATTAATTCTTTATTATCTCCTTTTAATTTTTCATAGGCGCTTTCGCTGAAATAACGGCTGTGTGCTTTTTCGCCATGTATTAAAAGAACTGCGCTTTTGATTTCATTTGCAAAAGCTAATATAGGCTGATTAATAAATGACATACAGCCTGTAACATTCCAGCCGTCATTGGAATTTAGCGAGCGTTTATGATAGCCTCTTTTTGTTTTGTAATAGTCATAATAATCCTTTACAAAAAACGGGGCATCTTCAGGCAGCGGGTCAACAACTCCGCCTCCCCTCTTATATGTATTATTTTTGTAATCTTCAGTTCTCTGCGCATTTAGTGATTTTTTGAGTTCATATCTTTCCTGTTCCGTCATTTTGTCAAAATATCCGTACTCATTTACCCTGCTCATGTCATACATTGTGGAAACTGCCGTTGCTTTAATCCTTGTATCAAGCGCAGCTGCGTTTATTGCCATTCCGCCCCATCCGCAGATGCCGATTATTCCTATTCTATCCGCATCAACATTATCCTGAACGGATAAAAAATCGACTGCTGCTTGAAAATCTTCGGTATTTATGTCAGGAGATGCCATATAGCGGGGTTCACCGCCGGATTCCCCCGTGTATGACGGATCAAATGCAATAGTCAAAAATCCTCTTTCTGCCATTTCCTGTGCATATAGTCCTGAAGATTGCTCTTTTACCGCTCCAAAAGGTCCTGCAACCGCAATAGCAGGAAGTTTCCCTTTTGTATTTTTAGGCATGTACATATCAGCAGCAAGTGCTATTCCGTAACGATTATGGAATATAACTTTTTTATGTTCAACTTTATCACTCTTCGGGAATACCTTATCCCATTTTTCTGTCTTAAAATTTTTGGCTTCTGCCATATCAGAACTCATATTTATCACTCCTGTTATTAATAATAACGACAAACATAATAATAAAACTTTTTTAAACATTTTACACCTTTTATATATTAAAACTCTTAACCCAGCTGTCCGCAGCATCTTGCGAAACAGGCGGATTAAGAAGTTTTTGTCCTAAAAATTCTGAATTCGGCGCTGATTGTTTCAAATCATCCATAGATTTACCCATGCCGCTTCCGCCCGATGTTCCGAACAATATAATCTTTTTGCCTGTTAAATCATAACTTTCAAGAAAAGTCCTGATAATTGTCGGTGCTAAAAACCACCAGATAGGAAAACCAAGAAATATTGCTTCATATTGCCCCATATTTTCAACTTTGTTTTTAATTTCGGGTCTTGAATTTCTGTTTTTTGCTTCTTTTGTGGCTCTTGCATTTTCGTCCCAGCCGTCTAAATCCGCTTCGCTGTATGGAATTTTAGGGATTATTTCAAATAAATCCGCATTGGCTGATTTTGCAATTTTTTCCGCTGTTTGTTTTGTAACTCCCGAAGCACTGTAAAATGCGACTAATGTTTTACTCATAATTTCACCTCTAAATTGAACAGTAACGATAGCAATTAACTATCGTTATTGTAATACAAAAAAACTATTTTAAATGTTTATCAAAAAAAGTATTTAATTTTTCCGAAACCTGTGATGTATATTCGGGTTTATCATATAAATCAATATGGCTTGCGCCGTTTATAACGTGAAATTCTTTTGGCGCTGATGCCTTATCATACGCATTTCTGCTGAAATACTGCGTATCTGATCTTTCTCCGACAATAAAGCATACCG
Organism: uncultured Muribaculaceae bacterium; assembly: GCA_964491345.1. Classification (GTDB taxonomy): domain Bacteria; phylum Cyanobacteriota; class Vampirovibrionia; order Gastranaerophilales; family Gastranaerophilaceae; genus Avigastranaerophilus. Next base: position 2,368 of record CAZBFV010000016.1, on the reverse strand, counting down.
CACGAGGAGAAACCGCTTCTAAATGCATAAAGGCATCAAATGCCGCAAGTTTGTCAAGACTCGTAAATAATACCTTATTTACGGATGTAGGATATTGGCAGCGGGATGTTCTGTAGTAATCAAATCCTTCTTTCATAATAACATTATTGCCGTAATATTCGTTCTTGAAATCTTCTTTAGTAGGCGGAACATAACCGACATAAAGCGGTTCTTCTCCTCTTGCTTCTTTTGTTCTCTGCTCTGATACCGCTTTTAATACATTATTCAAATTATTTTCATCATACAAGCCCGGATTTCCATATCTTGCACTGTGTCCTGTGTTCCATGTGCTTACGCCTGCAGCTGCTTTAATCCTGTATTCGGTTTGTATTGCGCTCATTGTATAACCTGCACCAGCACAAATACCCATTGCTCCGATTTTTTCTTCATCTGTATAAGGCAATGATACAAGATAATCAACCGCACTTCTTATATCTTCAACCCGGGATGCAGGATCTTCAATGTATCTTGGTAATCCTTCGCTTTCGCCCTGATGACTTGCATCAAAAGCTAATGCTATATAGCCGTTTCTTGCTAAACTATAGCCATAAAGCGATGAACATTGCTCTTTAACGCCTCCTCCCGGATGTGTAACTACTATTGCAGGGTATTTTTTACTTTCATCAAAATTATCCGGATAAAAAATTAATCCTGCCATCTTTAAGCCCTGTTTGTTAAATGTAACTTTTTTACCCTCCGAATAATGCGTATCATACAAAAATTTTACGGTATGTTCTGCCATTTTTGATTCTCCTTTTTTTCTGTTTGATTTTTCGGTTTTTCATATAAACCGAAAAATCAAGGCTGTCTGTATTCTTTTGATTATTATGCAATGTTTCATACATGCAGTTTTATATTTAGATAATAATTTTACCTGCTTCTTCAACTTTAAGAAATTCCCCGATTATTGAAAAATTACAATTATTGTTTACCATAACGGACAAAATAGCAAATACTTATATTGTATTGAAATAGTATTTTTGTATAATTTTCTAACCGTTGCAAGAGAAGGTGCGATTACGTTTGCTGTAAATTATCTTCATTTATCCAGCCCGCTTTATCAAGACAATTAATGAATTTAGAGCATGAATCCTGACAAAAACTTTTTATCTTGGGAAATCATGCTTTAGCTCTGACATATGGAGGGATGATGCTGAGAAAAAGAACAGAAGAAATTCTTGATATGGTTAAAGAAACCAAAAAGAATTTAACTTTCTAAAAAATAGTACTGCAGGCGAGATATATAGGCTGCATTGAAACGGAAATTATTAAATATGTTGTTCGGGTTATAAAAAATATAAAAAAATTATCCTGATATTATATTTAAATATTCAAAGCGGAAATCTTGAAGATGTAGTTGAAAAACTTGACAACAGTCTGCTGGATTTTTGAATAACAATACAGCCGGCTGATTTATCTATATCAAGATACTTGGGGCATTATAATGAGAAAAGACAGTAAATTTTCTGAAAAAGATTTTATTGAATTATCCGATTTAGAAAATGTGCATCTTATTTTATCAAGAGAAGCCTTCATAATACCGGCGCAAGGTAATGAATTTTTCAGACGATTCAATAAAAATAAAGATAAATTAAACATAGAAGCAGCTCATAATCTGTTTTTTAATGCAGCTTTTTTGGCAAGTAAAATGTATGTTTTCACTAAACAATCTTGACAATTCTTTCCTGACAAGCACTTTATGTTTTAAGCCGATAAAACCGGCACTTACGGCAAGTCGGGATATTATCCGGAAAAAATATCAGGTTTTTTAACCTACTGCCAATATTTTTTAGAAAAATTACAAGAAATATTTATAAAAAACTTGTAAACCTGAAATAATCAAACTATCTGCAAGGAGGAACGGCAAAGAGCAAAAAGACCGTTTTTATGCTTCATTTAGTTTAATTACTTCCTACTTTTTTTCCCCCCCCTCTCCCACAAAAAAAGCCCATTTACTCCCTGTTTTTTCTTTTTTTTCTTTCTTCTCAACCAAAGATTTTTCCCTATGCTTCCGCCTATGATTTTCACTCTGCATTTTCCTTTTTTATCTCATTTCGGCAATCTCTTTTTTTAACTCTGCCACTCCATGCCCTTTTTATCTCACACCTTTTATTTTTTTATCTTTCTTTACTGTTCCCGCCTCGCCCGCTGCTCCAAAAAATTCATTCACTTCTTGTTTTTTCTTTTTTTCTTCTCCCGCCTTTTTTGCTCATTTTTTCCTTCCTTTCTTTGATTTTTTCCCTGTACACTGCAGAAACTCATCTTTAGCGATCCTTTTCCGCCAACCATACACCGCAAAAACTCCCCCGTCCTTCCATTCTTTCTTTTT
>CAZBFV010000015.1:0-40430 GCA_964491345.1 uncultured Muribaculaceae bacterium | reverse complement strand
AAATGGGGGATAGAGAAAAAGCATAAGGAAAAATCTTTTGGTTGAAAATATTGGACAAAAAAAGAAAAAATGCAAAGTAAAAAAATCATGGGCGGGAAGCATGGAGGAAAAATTTTTGGTTGGGAAGATAATAGGAAAAAAGAAAAAAATGGGTGAAAAACATGAGAGGGAAAGAGCGAACAGCGGAAAAGCCCTTCTTTTTGAGAAATGGGGGATAGAGAAAAAGCATAAGGAAAAAATCTTTTGGTTGAAAAGATAGGATAAAAAATCATGGGCGGGAGGGGGGAGAGAAAAAAAGTGAAAAAAGCAAGGGAAAAAAATCCTTGATTGGGAAGATAGGAGAAAAAGAAAAAAGCAGGCAAGGAAAAGAGCGGGGAAATTTTCTCTTCTCCCCCCCCCTCTCTCTTTGTATTTGTGCGGGGAATAAAAAAATGAAGAACGGATGGCGGGAAGCCCTTTTTTATGGAAATGGGAAGGCGTGAAAAAAAAATAAAAAACGGCAGGCATATACATGCCCGCCCGAACAGGCTTTAGGCATTTTCTGCAAAATTGTTTTTTCTTTTTTTAACCGGTCAGGCAGATTTTGGAAGAAGTTAAATATATGAATATTTAATAATTTTTTTGGCAGTTATATAATTATATACCGCTTACCGTAAAATGTGGTTAAGAGTATTGTTGTATAAGCAATACAGAGGGTTTAAAAATTACTTTGTATCCTTTACTATTTTCATATTTAGATAACTATATACAATTTTACAGTTCAAAATTATAATAAGAATAATCAATTTCTTCCTGGGATATACCGATATATCTTAAAGTTATGGCAGGCGAACTATGGTTTAAAATTCTTTGTAACAGCGCAATATCATTGAATTGCTTATAGTGATGATAGCCGAAAGTTTTTCTCATTGTATGAGTACCTATTGCACCGACTTCAAGATTAAGTGCATTTACGGTTTCATTTAGAAAACGATATACAACGGAACGATGCATTCTTGAACCCTTATCGCCCAAAAATAAAGGGGTGTTCAGCCTGTATCCGCCAAAATCTTTTAGATAATCTTGTATTAAATATCTTAGTTTATTGTTTAACGGGAACTTTTTATATTTACCTGTTTTCTTTTCCCTAATTACAACATTATTTTTATCTTTTACATCCGATATATTAAGTAAAAGTATATCAGAAACCCTTAAACCGGTATTAATACCGAAAGCAAAAATTAATCTGTTTCTTTTGCTTGTCTCAGCTAAAAATTTTTCTATTTTTGAAATTTCTTCTCTTTTTCTTAACGGTTCAACAAAATTCATACTTACCTCCTTTAATTTAATTAAAAAAGGTAAATATTTTCTGAAACATTATGTCTAATTAGACTCTGCCCTATATTTGCTACATTTTCAATACATATAGAAGTTTTGGAGCTTCCTGTTTTATTATACTGCAAAAATATAAGTTCATATTAGACAAAAAGGCGCTGTATCAATTAAAAGAGGTTAATTATGGCGGTAGAAGACAGAAAAGAACTTATTAAAGAAATTGAAAAACGATTAAAAGATAACATAATAGAAAAAACAAATGCAGATATACTTATAAAACTTATAGAAAATGCCGAAGATTTAAAAGAGGCGATAGCTATTGCAGAATTAGGAACGACATACAAAAGGACAGGTTTTCATTTTGATAAAAGATTAGAGAAAAAAGGCAATACAATAAAATATTTCAAGAAAAATAAAGAACTTAGTTTTTCAGACGGCAGAGGCGGTGCCGTTCATAAACTGATAATTGGCGATAATTATGATGCCCTGCTAAACCTTTTAATCGAATATCGCAGAAGAATTGATGTAATATATATTGACCCGCCTTACGGCAAGGATTCTATGGGGCAGTTTGCGAAAACCAATTACAATAATGCAATAACAAGAGATAATTTATTGTCAATGTTATATCCGCGTTTATTTTTAGCAAAGCAGATTTTATCTGATGACGGAGTGATTTTTATCAGCATAGACGACAGAAATCAGGCTTATATAAAATGCTTGGCCGATGAAATATTTGGAGAGAATAACTTTATTTGTAATATAGTATGGACAAATAGTGAAGGTGGCGGAGGTTCTGACAGCAGGTTTTTTAAAGTAAAACAGGAATATGTATTATGCTATGCAAAAAATTCCGATACTTTTTCAACTAAAAACGTTGAAATTGAAGATTCGGACAGATATAAATTAAAAGATGAATATTACAATATCAGAGGAATGTACCAATTAGTAAAATTATCAAGCGCCAGCATACAATATTCCAAATCTTTAGATTATGAGATTATAATGCCCGATAATACCACTGTTATACCTAAAGATAATACTAATAAAGATAAAGCTTGCTGGAGATGGTCTAAAGATAAATTACAATGGGGAATAGAAAATGATTTTGTAGTGTACAAAAAAGATAAAAATAATATATGGCAGGTTTATACAAAACAATATATTAATTGCGATAAAGATGGGAATATTATTCCAAGAACAAAAAAACCCTTAGCCTTAATTAATAAATTTTCATCCACGCAAGCATCAAATTGTATAATTGAAATTTTTAGGAAAAAAGTTTTTTCATATTCCAAGCCTGCAGAATTAATACAATGGCTAATTGACAGAATACCAAACAAGAATGCTATTATTTTAGATTTTTTTGCAGGTTCTGGGACTACAGGGCAGGCCGTATTTGAACTCAACCGGCAGGATAGCGGGAACAGGCAGTTTATCGGTGTTCAATTGCCGGAGAATTTAGATGATGCCTTAAAAAATAACCCGAATAATCAAACAATACAAAATCAGATTAATTTATGTGATGAAAACAGCAGGCCTCACTATTTATCCGAGATTACGGCTGAAAGATTAAGAAGGATAATGACAGGCAGTAGTTATAACGGGTCAAAAGATTTTAAATGGATACAAAATAATGATCCTTACGGCGGAACACTTGATGTATATGAAATGGAACAAGTATCAAACATTGAAAATCAACCGGGGAAATCAGCTTTTGAAGTTATAGAAGAAACTCTATACGGAAAAGAAAAGTTTAAGACTTTAAAAGAAAAAACAGACTGGGTCTGCAATAATTTTGAAGGAACACAAAGGTATATAGAAACTGCCGAAGAACAGCAAAAAAGGCTGGAGGGTTAAATAATGTTAAAAGAAATAATAGACCTCCAGCAGAATGCTGTTAATCAGCTGATAGAAAAATTAAATAAAAAAGACAAATTAACATTTAAAGCGCCTACAGGCAGCGGTAAAACCTACATGATGGCTGATTTTATGGATAGAGTAATTGCAGAAAACCCTAATGTAATATTTTTGGTATCAACGTTATCAAAATGCGGATTAGCTGTACAAAACTATGATAAGTTCTATCAATATTCCATTAACGGACAATTTCCAAATATTAAGCCGTACCTGATAAATTCGGAAATATCAGGCGAGGAGAGTTTATTTATCCCCGCAGAATATAATGTATATATTCTGCCGAGAGATTTATTTAAAAAAGACAGCCGATTAATGAAGGGAGCTATGGAAAATTTCCTTAAAACCGAAACTTATGCTCCGTTTTTAGGCGGTTTTAACAGAGAAATTTATTTAATTAAAGATGAATGCCATCAGGCAACAAATAATTTAGACAGCATTTCAAATTATTTTGCAAAAATTATAAACTTTTCGGCAACCCCGAACATCAAGAGAGGTCAAACTCCTGATGTTGAAATAACAGAAGAAGATGCAATAAATGCCGGACTGATAAAAAAAGTTGAATATGGCGATGAAAATGACTCTTTAGAATCTGTTTTGGATAAATTTAAAGAAATCAAGAACAAATATATTGATTTATTAGGAGTAAATCCTTGTTTAATTATTCAAATTTCTAATAAAAATAAGGCGGATGATGAACTAAAGAACAATATATTCCCTGCAATAGAAAAACATTCCGGCTTAAAATGGATGCTTATTGCGGATGATAAAAGCAGGAAAAAAGGTTCTGATACTAATGATAAGATTAGAAACCTGCCTGTATCAAGATGGCGTGAATATGCAAAAGATAATACATCAACAATAGATATAATAATTTTCAAGATGGTAATTTCTGAAGGATGGGATATTCCAAGAGCCTGTATGTTATACCAGATCCGCAAAACCCAAAGCGAGCAATTAGATGAGCAGGTTACGGGCAGAGTCCGCAGAAATCCGAGATTATTAGATTTTGAGGATTTGTCTGATGATGCGCAGAAATTTGCAGCAACTGCCTGGGTATGGGGAAAACCAAAAGATAATACACACAAAACCTATGCTGTTAAATTATTTGACGAACCTGCAGATATTACAAATGAAGTCAGGGTTAAAACAACAAGATTAAAAACCTTAACTAAAAAATCTGATTTTGATTTAAAAGAATTTGCCGGTGAATTGAAAAGCCAGAATGAATTAAATATTTTTGAGTTATATCGTAAATTAAATAAAAGCGATGATGCCATTAAAAAAATGTGTTATGAATATGCCGATACGACGGATAAATGGTTTAAGTTCACCGGTAATATCGACATAATAAACAATGAATCAAAACAATATATTTGTGATTATGATAAAAGCATGGAGCTTGTTGCCGATGAAAAGGGTAATTCAGCAACATCATCACTCCCCGATTCATCTTTCTACATTGATAACGGAAATCGTGTTGAAATTAACAACTGGGTATGGAAAAAACAAAAAGATAAAGGTATATTCTCGTTTGACAGCGAGGCAGAATGGCGATGGGCTAATCTGTTGAAAGATTTATCAAGCATGGAGTATATAAAAGAAGTTATTTGCGGAAAAGATAATCCGCAGGCGGGCAATATAGATTTATTCGGCAATATTCAGCCGGCAAAACTTAATCAGGAAAAGAAATTTTTATGGGGAAAAAACTTTGTATCCAATTCTGATATAAAATATGAGTATTATCTTGACGGCATCCGTTCTTCTTATCCTGATTTTATATTAGCAGACAAATATAACAGAATACATTTGTTTGAAGTTAAAAGTATAAATAAATCAAGTAATTCAAATATAGATTCTGCCGAATATCTGAATAAAATAAATGAATTGAAGAAATGTTATCAAAAAGCATCGGAATTAACCCGGCATATATTTTACCTGCCGATTCTTAAAGGAGATGACTGGGACATTATATGGTATATTAACGGCAAACAGCAAAATCGGATGCGGGAAGAAACTTTCAAAGAATTTCTCAGAACTCCGCCTAAATATACTTGACAGCAATGCAGAAACGGATGAAACATACATTGGAGGAAAGAATAAAAACAGACATGCAGATAAAAAGGCGGAAAATTTCCAAGGCGGAAGCGCCAAAGATAAAACTCCGGTGTCAGTCATGCCGGAAAGAAACGGTAAATTAACCGCTAAAACAATAAAAACAACACGTTAAATACGGATGAATGGTTAGTATATAAAGGAATAAGCAATATTTATAAACATGCTGTCGCAAAACATAATGAGGGCGGATATTTAAACGGAACAGCTTATGAGGAATATTCAGGATTTGCCATTTTACAAGCAGGAAACTGCAAATAATATATATTACCCAAACTGTCCGGCATGGTTCTCCGGCTTTATAAACTGAAAGTCAGGCTGTTTTTATATAACCCCTTAATATTCATCCGGTTGGACAAATGATGCACCCTTTTTGAGAATGTTATCTGCCGTTCCGGCGCTGAAATACTTTCTGAAATTTCTGCTCGTCTTAAATTTTTAATACATTTCAGCATCTTCCTGTTTGCTGGAAAATTTTTCCGTAAAGCATAAATTTTCATTATTGGCGGTTAAATATATTAAATAAGTTTCATTAAGATGATTTTTGAAAGTATGCACTGCAACAGAATTTAAGTTTTGTCTGATAATCCGGCAGAAAAAAATATTGACATTTATTTTTGAGATGCTATTATGGACATACAGCCTGATAAGTATAGAAGGGCTTGTCAGATTATAGAAGGGGGATTAGCCCAGTTGGTAGAGCGCCTGCTTTGCACGCAGGATGTCAGGAGTTCGAGTCTCCTATCCTCCACCATTTAAAACAAAAACGAACCCGCACTGCTCCGCAGGCGGGTTCGTTTTTGTATATAAACTTGATTAGAGAATTTATTAGCCTGTTTTAAAATACTCATCAATCTTATTGTACATATCCGGTTTTGTGATATTAAGATTAATTTGTTCTTTTGCTTCGATAGATTTTCTTTTCGGCAAATATAACCCATTAAACCGAGTTTAATTTTTACTTTTATATCAACGGGTGTTTTATAATCCAGGGCAATATTTAAGATAGCTGGGAGGCTGTAATCTTCCCATAAGTTTTAAAAGTTCTTTTGTTTTTTATTCAGTGCGCCTTTTTGCCTGCCTCCTGTTTTATTGCCGTATTTATCCATATAGCAATTATATATTATTTTCTGTCTGCAAGCCATGAAAATAACGGTAACAACGGGTGATTTAAATCAAAAAACAAAAACTTTCTTCATTTTGTACTTGTTCTGCTTCTATTTTGTTAATGCAATTATAATTTTATAAAAATCTTCGATTTTGTCAGGATTGTTTTTTAATTTTTCGATTATCAAAGACAGCAAATCTTCACTGCTTCTTTTATGTTCAAAATCAAATGCTTCTATAAAAGAACTGTCCAATATTTCAAGCAGATTTTCTAAGTTTAAAAGCGATGGATAATTTTTACCGTTTTCAATATTGCTTATTGTTGTCGGGTCAACATTAATAAGTTCTGCTAATTTTTCCTGGCTTATATTTTTTCGTTTGCGCAATTCTCTTAATCGTTTTCCTAATAGTTCTTTTTTATTCATAATTCTGCCCTTTTTCATGTTAGGTGCAATAAACTTAATAATGAATTGAATTGAAATCATTTTATATATTGAAAAATGAGTTTATTTCATATAATATGGTTTTGAACTCAAATTATAATCAAAATCATGAGTTAAATTTAAAAATTTAGGTATATTAAACAAAAACCGGCAGGTGCAACAGATGACAAACGATATTCAGGAAGCAGATAGTGAAATATCTGCCAATAAATTATCCATGAAAGAAACTGATAATAAAAACGGAATTTTTCAAGACATAATAAACAGCAAAATTTTAAAATGGAAAGAAAAATTAATTGATTTATCAAAACACAATCGTCTGTTAAATTTTAAGGGGGCTAAAAATGCTTCTGTTAAAATTATCGATGAAATACCAGCCGAAATATTTAACATCCTCGTTATTAAGTCTAAACAAATGAAGTTTTTGCATATTAATGTCAATGATGACAATACTCCGGAAGAACAAAAATTATCAAAAGAAGAACTAAATCAAGGTATAGAATTTAAGTCTTCGGAATTTAAAAAATATGAAAAAAAATTATTAGCAAAAAAGCATACAGATAATTATCTGCAGACTAATTTATCTGAAAATGATCTGTTAAGAACATTAAGGAAAATAAATACCACCGCTAAAACCAATATGGATGATTTAGGCTATAACACACTGTTCCTTACATTAGGTTCTGTTATATGGTATGAAAGCGATAACTCAGATTTAAAATATGAATCGCCGTTAATTTTACTGCCGATAAGACTGGTCAGAGTAAATATGAATGATTCATTTAAAATTGAGTATAATGATGATGATATAATAATGAATCCTGCATTGGTTTTACATCTAAAAAAACATTTCCATATAGATTTACAGGATTTAACAACACAAGAAATTGATGATGCAAATATTTTAAGAATATTTGAAACCGTACAGGAAAGAATAAGTATTAAAAAGAGATGGAAACTTCTAAACAGCTTATATATCGGTCTTTTTTCGTTTGCCAAGTTTGTAATGTATAAAGACTTAGAAGAACATTCCGGTTATATTAAAAAAAGTTCTTTAGTAAAAAGTATATGCGGATACGGCAAAGAGCAGGAAAAGGAAATTGAAGAAGCCTGTCCTATTAAAGAATTGGATTATACTTTTCTGCCTAAAGACAATTTTTCAATTTTAGACGCTGATTCATCGCAGCAGCAGGCAATAGCTTTTGTTAAAAAAAATAATAATCTTGTTATTCAAGGTCCGCCGGGTACGGGTAAAAGCCAAACTATTGCTAATATAATTGCAGAATTATTATCGCAGGGCAAAAGAGTTTTGTTTGTAAGCCAAAAAATAGCGGCGCTTAATGTTGTTCGCAGCCGTTTGGAAAAAAACGGATTAGCGCCTTATTGCTTAGAGATGCACAGCAACAAAACAAACAAAAGGGAAATTTTGCGAAATCTTGCTGATTCTTTATCAGAACCGGCTGTATCAAAACATACAGGAACAAGTTTAAATATATTGCAGGAGAAAAGAATAGAGCTGAATGAATATGCCAAGGCAGTTCATGAATGTATCGGCAGTCTGCAGAAATCTGTTTTTGAAGCAATAGGCATTGTTTGCAATAATTCTGATATAATTGATTTAGAGTATATTTTTGATAATTTTGATAAATGGGATGAATCAGCATTAAATTATAAGAAAAGCATATTTACAAATTTGAAAAATATTATAAAAATTTTAGGCAATCCAAAACAATATTCTTGGTACGGTTCTCATCTGAAAAATTTAGATTCCGATTATCAAAATAAAATTGCAATCAAATCTAAATTAAAAACAATTGCGAATTTATTAAACGAATTAAAAATAAGCTCTGAAAAATTATGTAAAATAATTTACATAAAAGAGCCGGCTGTATTTAAAGATATTGAAAACATTATCAATGTTGCTGAAATTATCTTGGATATACCACAAGGTTTTTTTAAAAAAGCAGTATTGGATGATGAAAATTTAATTAAAAATATAAATAAAATTTGTGAATGTATTAAACAGTTTAATCTATATAACAATAAGTTAAAAGATAATTACAGTTTAGGGATGCTGAACGAAGATTTAGATTTCCAAATAGAACTGTTTGATAATTTTTCAAAAAAAATAATTAGCAGAATTTCATTTGAATACTTGAAGAGAAAAAAGTACATTAAAAAGTTTTTTATAAATGGTTATAAAGCATCCGCAATGCAAATTTATTATGATTTAAAAGATTTAAAAGAGCTGAAGTTCTGGCTGAACGAAATAAATAACAGCAACGATAAAGCTGAAAGCATTTTTAACGAGCTGTGGAATAAAGAACAATCTATTGAAACAAGCATCAGCCAATCAAGCAAAAGTATAATTAAGCTAAAAGAATTGTTAAATCAAAATGTATTTATTGAAGATGTTGTTAAAAACTTTAAAGAGCAGGGGCTTAACTATGTCTTGATAAAAGATTTACTGGAAAAAACAAAGTATTCACTGGGCAATATTAAAACAGTATTTGATGAACTTACGGATATTATTAAATTTAATGTCATTGAAGCATTTGAAAATGACTTTAAAAATATTAATATTGAAACATTCTTTAATAAAATTAATTCAATGTACGATAATATTGATGATTTAACAATATGGAACCGGTATTTAGATACTTTAGATAATATTGAAAAAGAAAATTTGCAAGGTTTTTATAAAAAATTCATTAATTCTAATTTAGATTTTATGAGTATAGACAGGGCTTTTGAAGTTCAGTTTTACAGAGTCTGGCTAAACTGCTTTGCCTATGTAAAAAGCAATATATTAAGGGAGTTTAATACCGCTCAGCATAATAATCTTATAAAACAATTCAAAGATTTAGATATAGCACTTATTAACTCTGCAAAATTACGTCTTTGTGAAATTTTACATACAAATATGGTTAATGGCAAAAAAAATTTTGTAAAAGAGCTTGCAAATCTTAAACATGAAAGCAAGCTGCAAAGATTTAGAAAGTCATTAAGGCAAATTATAAATACGATACCTAATTTATTACTATCGGCCAAACCTTGTTTAATGATGAGTCCATTAACGGTATCGCAATTATTAGACCCCTCGTTATTCGTTTTTGATTATATAATTTTTGACGAAGCTTCTCAGCTGACGACAGAGGATTGCATAGGTTCAATGATAAGAGGTAAAAGGCTTATTGTTGCCGGCGATGAACAGCAATTGCCGCCGACATCTTTCTTTAAATCCGCATCAGAAACACCGGAAGAAGATTTTAGTGAAAATGAAAAAGAAGATTTAGAAAGTATTTTAGTGGAATGCTCGATATCCAACTTCCCTAAATGTATGTTGAAATGGCATTATCGCAGCAAAGACGAACACTTGATAGCCTTTTCAAACAAACATTTATACCGGGATCTTTATACATTTCCAAGCAGTGTAGAAACCTCGGATATAACAGGTATTAAATGGCATTATTATGAAAATACGGAACATGACGCAAAAAAAGCACTGCAGACAGAAGCAAGAATGGTTGCAGAAGCTGCAATTGAACATGCAAAGCGTTTTCCTGCGAGAACATTAGCTGTTGCTACACTTAATAAAAAACAGCAAGAATTAATTGAAGATGAGATAAATGAATTATTAAAAACAGAAAAAGACTGTATGGAATTTTTCGATGATAAAAAATCAGAGCCGTTTTTTGTAAAGAATCTTGAATCAATACAGGGTGATGAAAGAGATGTAATTTTTATCAGCATAGGAATATTTAAAAATCAAAACGGCGTGCTTGATACACGTTCATTTGGTCCAATCACAAAATCCGGCGGTGAAAAACGCTTAAATGTACTTATAACAAGAGCAAGATATAAACTTGAAATCTTCAGCGCAATTAGATACGGCGATTTTAAAGATGAAAAATTAAAAACAGAAGGCGTGAAATTGCTGAAAAAATACCTTGAATATGCTGAAAGAGGAGAGGTTGCTTTATTTGCGGATACAAAAACCGAACTTGATGATAAGTTTGACTCTCCTTTTGAAGAAGCGGTTTGCAAAAAACTGAGAAATTCAGGGTTAAGCGTAAAAACTCAAGTAGGCTGTTCGGGTTATAGAATTGATATGGCAGTAAGAGATGAAAATAATCCCGGCGAGTTTTTATTAGGCATAGAATGCGACGGCGCATCTTACCATTCAAGCGCAACAGCAAGAGATAGGGATAGATTAAGAGAAGAAGTTTTGAAAAACCTTGGTTGGAAAATCTATCGTATATGGTCGACTGATTGGTTTAAAAATCCGCAAAGAGAGTTTGATAAACTTTTGAAGTATATTGAAGATTTGAAAATCAGCAAAACATTAAATAAAGATAATAATAAAACATATTTATCAATCCCAATAAAGAGATAAAAAAACAAAATAAATAAAAGATAAACCGGCGAGTTGTAATCCTTTTACGGTTATCAAAATTTTTCCGGGCTGTCCGGCATTATAAAGATAGAGGCATTTTGCCCCGCCCTGCCCTTTAATTTTATAGTATGTTTATGGTTATGCTGCGGTGCATTAATTGCATATTATGCCCTCTGTAATTCATAAATGCAGTATTTTGCAATATTCCGGTTTTTTAATCCGGCGGTTCCGGCTGATGATTGAAACACATTTTTTATTTTTATTATTACGTCTGCGCCGTCATAATAAATAGTCCGGACATAATATTTTAACAGCCTTTTATTTTCATTATCGGAGCGTAAATAAAGATTGTAAGCGTTTTTATTGAGTTCTGCTATTTGCACAGCCGTATCCGCCGAACTATCATTTCAGATATAAAATTATTACGTCTCTCTTTTTTTCTTTATAAAAATAATCTTTAATCATACCGTCCGGTCTGTTTGAATTTTTTTACGATTTTTCTGCCATTTTAAAGTTTTCAGGACGGTTCTTTTTGTGTTCGTACAAAATACCGTTTTCAATAGCAGGCAGGATACCGGAATTTTATTTTTAATATCTTTTTTGCATAATGTCTTGAAACCGCTATGCGCTTATTTCTGCCGTTGTTTTTGAAAAGGATGCGGACCGGTGCGCTAACCGGAGAAGCAGAAACAGCGGAACTTTTGCAGAAACCGGAAGCAGTACGGATAATACACGCAGGAAAGCCGTTTAACGCAGATTTAACGGCATTTCAGCGGAAACAATTTCGGGATAATCTTGAGATTAAGCACTGCAAAACCGCCGTTTCAAACTTTTGATTTAACAGGCAAAAATATCGCACCTACAGCTTTGCTCCGGATACAGGCTCATTGATTCCGGCTTTGCATCGGAGCTGTCATCTGCCTGCTATGTCCGACCCCTCCCCCCGCTTATTCCGGCTTTGCTGTTTTCTCGCAAAAAACATTCAGCTGTTTTGTCCGTCAGGATGAAAATCCGCTTTATCCGTCCGCAGTTTCATCATAATATGAATTTGAATATCATCTTTTCTTGAACACTATATAGAACAGCGGTTTTTTCCAAAATAAGAAATAAGTTGTTTCAGAAAAAAGATATCGTCATGAGTAAATTTTCATTTTTATAATATTATCAAGTTTTTCCGCTATTTATAATATCCGCCTGCGGAAAAATTTTGTGTTCCGCTGATGTATTTTTATAGTTTCGGTCTGCAGAACGGCTGATAAAAAAATATTGGCGATGCACTATCCGTCTGCGCCGTAATGGAAAATTTAAAATATTGTACCGTTTTGAAACCGGCAGTTAATAATAGTTTCGGCAAGAGCAGTAAATTAAGCCGATATATGCAAAGATATAATTATGTTTTCTTTCGATTTGCTGTTGAAAATTCTTTATTTCTGCCTGTTCAGCTTCCGCATTCCGGACAACCGGCAGAATTATGCTTAAAACCCCGTTTTTTGAATTTAAGCCGGCTTATATTAAACTGCATTATAAATTACTTATAATAAATATTTAAAAATATTTATTTAATGATATAATTATTGTGTGGGTCGCCACAATGGTAGCATAATAAAAAGGAGAAAATAAATGAAAGTTAAAGTAAATGATGATTGCATAGCATGCGGTGCTTGTGAATCTGTATGTGATAAAGTATTTTCAGTAGATGATAAGGCTGTGGTTGACGAATCAGCTGTTTCAGGCAATGAAGACTGCATTAAAGAAGCAGCTGACTGTTGTCCTGTTAATGCTATTGAAGTTCAATAACCGGATAGTATTCTAAAAATAAGAGTTCGTTTTTTTATAACGAACTCTTATTTTTTTGTTATTTTTTTGTTTCAAAATGTGATTATTTTTATTTCGTCCGGCGGATATCTGCAGATAAACCTTCGGTGAAAAGGCATATAAAAATCCTTATATAAATATTAATAATTACCTCTTATAAACAATAAAACAGAATTTTTTGTCTAAATGTTTGACATGAATTATTGTTAATGATATTCTGAAAATGTAGGGTTAAAAGTCCGGCTGTAGTTCTTTGAGAAGATAATATGAATGCGGGCAGGGTTTTTGGCAGGTGGCAGGTGCATATATAAATACTCTGCATATTAAAAATTGAAAAATTAAATTTATCGGCAGAATATAGGATAATACAGCCGGTCAAACCTAACCTTTGATAATTTAATAAAAATGTCTGCGGGCTTGTGGCGCAGCGGTAGCGCAGGGGACTCATAATCCCTTGGTCGTAGGTTCGAATCCTACCGGGCCCATTTTAATTATCAATTAAATCTTTTAATAATGTTTGAAGTGTCTGCTGTATTTAACCGGTCAGTTTTGTTATTATTTTATAATTTTTGCATCCGGTTTGATTATAACGGTCAGTTTGATATTTTTTCCCATGAAATACCTGATTTTACGGGATTTTTACAGCCCTTAAATTTTGCGGAATTGAAGCAAAAATCAATCAGACTGCGGGTATTCATATTAAAATAACCTGCCGTTTATTTTTATACTCCGTAATTAGCGGAGTTTTGACAAATTTAAAGAACTGCCTGTATAAATTATTCATATTGTCAGACCCCCGCAATTTATATCCCTTTATATCCCTTTATATCCCTTTATATCCGGCGCCTCAATATGACGGGCTGAAAATGCAATCTTTCCTTCTTTATTGGAACAGCAATCTATATAATCATATTTAAAATCCAAAATAGTTTCACTTCTGGGATTTATCAGGCCTTTTTGCGGTTTTGATTTTCTGCAATGAATAAATAAAATCAAAGATAGTTTTATCATTTATAGTTATAATTCCGAATTTTAAATTTTTTTCTGCCGTAAAATAACTCCCTCCTTTTTTCCTCCTCCCCCCCCCCCCGCCCGCCCGCATACGGAAATTCCATCATATTAAAATAATGCAGTAATCCGGCATACTGTAATAATTCCGGAATAACCGTCCAATTCACAGCTTCAATAGTTCATAAGAAGGTTTTATTATGTCAGAATGTTTGCCTAATACGCCTTCTCTGCCGTTTAGATTGACATTGTAATAGTCTTTTGGTATAAACGCAACGGATTGGATTTTTGTATAAAAGCCCCCGCATGCCGTTTTTTTATAAGAAAAGGAAACATAAATAAATTTCATTATGGGTTTTCCGCATATATCAATTAAGCCGGATTTTTTATTTTTTTCCTGCCGTTGTAAAATCCGGGTTAATATAAGCATCTATTTCATCTATATAATTCGCATGTATCAAAATCAGGCACATACGGAATAGGATTATAATAAATCGCAAAATAATAAAACAGCTTGTCTGGTCTGCCGGATAATCGTGCCTAATTTACAGATGTTTTTTGTGTGCGGGGATGGGAAAAAAGGAAAAAGGATAAAGAAAATGAAAAAATATGAGCAGGGAAAAAGTCCGGTTCTATTGCCTTTAAAACAGAATTTTCAACAGCAGATAGTTCTTAAAAGCGGATAAGTAGGCGTGAGGAGGGGGCATGCATCATCTGCGCCCTGCCTGAAAATTTATTTCATGTTTAAATAAAAAAACGAAGGATTAAGACTTACCAAAGCTGAGTCTTAGCGACAGGAATGCAGATTGTCTAATCCTTTTTGTAATTTCAGGCGGGACTGCCGGTTAAAAGCCTGATTAACTAAGTGCAAGGAAATTTTAACATGAAAAACTTAAATCGGGCAGGTGTTGTTATTCAAAAAAACATTTTAAAAAATCTGCAAAAACGATAATAGAAAAGTCTATAAAATTAACCCGTTTATTACATAAGAAAATTTCTCTTATTAATATATTTATTAATAAAATTATATGCTCAAACCGGCGGAAAAATTTTCAAACTTCACAGCGGAGCGGAGTTCGTACTATTTTTTCCTTCCCTGCCCTTTTAAAAAAACTGTAAAATGCAATTACGGCATAGATTTCATGAGTTTTTCAGGATGAAAAACTCATGATAATTATCAAAATTTTATATAAATATTATAGCGGAAACAGAGCAATATCGGGTAATTTTGATTTTGTCCGGACTAAGTTCCGGAAAAAAATATATAGTCTTGTAGTCTAGTCTGTTTTAAATTTGTTTTTATACAATCAGTTAATATACGAATTAAAATTATATAAGTATTATAAAGCTATACATATTCCACTCTCACTCGTAAACTGTTGACCGAATAATTCGGTCTTTTTTTTATTTCTGTAAATAAAAGAGAAAAGAACCTCCGGAGCTGTAAAGCAGATACGGCATTTATTCAGATATCCGGAGCATTGCAGGACACTGCAGGGCGGTATTTATCATTACTTTGCAGAACTAAACGGACATGGCTTCTGCGATTCGGAAATAAAATAAAATTAAAAGACTAAGAAACCGATAAAAAATGCCGGAAGAGTGTAATTAAAGCAAATCCGCCTGTGAGTATAAGAACGGGACCGAAAATTATAAAAATAATATATTAATTTTTGTTAAGAAAATATATATTTTTTATTTACGATTTAGCAATTTTGTATATAAAAAATACTTTATATAGATGTAAGAGATAAAAAGAAAAGAGATAAGCGGACACAAAGGCACGAGATTATTAAGAGACGGATTTTCACAAAGTAAATTTAAATTAAAAGGGAAACTAAAAAACAGGTCTTAGAGAAAATAAACAAACAACGGTATGCGCATACTGCTTTCGGTAAAATAAATTAAACAAGCAATAAAAAATTTAAAATACACTACATAACTTACACTACTTGGCTTACACACGAAGGATAGTAAAAAAATTCTTTTACATTCCGAATTCCGGGACATAAATGTCCCTTTTTTTTGTTTTTTCTGCACATAAAATCAAACATCTTATAAACAATTATCGTAGCAATTATTATTTATTAAATAATCCAGCGCATACAAGCCCCGTTTCAAAAAGCAGATATGCAGGAACAGCCAGCATTAACTGGCTTATAACATCAGGAGGAGTTAAAATTGCGGATATAATCAATAATCCGACTATAATATAAGGTCTTTTGCCGGCTATGGTTTTGTAATCCGCCATGCCTGATTTTATTAAGAAAAATGTTGCTATGGGAATTTGAAACATTAAACCGGAGATAACGCCCAGCCATAATGTTAAATTCATTATATTAGACAGCCCCAGCACGGGAACAATGTTATAACTCTGAAAACTCATTCCGAATTTTATCATTAACGGCAGAATATAAGCAATACAAAAAATCACTCCTGATACAAACAAAATGCTTGAAATAAGCACGATTGCTTTTATAAATTTTTTTTCATGCTCATATAAAGCAGGCAGAATAAAATTCCAAATCCGGTTTAAAATATAGGGGAAACAAACGGTCAAATCCAAAACAAAAGCTAATTTTATTTGAATTAAAAACACTTCTGCGGGGGTAAAAAAGTTAAATTTAACATTATTTCCTGCTGAAATCCAATCTGTTAATAAATCCAGTGCTTTAGGCGAAATAAGAAACATAAAAGGCAGAACAACAGCAAGGGCATAAATACACTTTAAAAGAGCCTGCCTGAGTGCTTCGAGATGTTCTAAAAAGCTCTCGTTTTTGTCGTCATCGCTCATTATTAAACATCTTTCGGCTTATATTCTTCGGGTTTTTCTTCCGCAGTTTCAATTTCTTTTTTTATTTCTTCGGTTTCTTTTTTTACAATTTCTTTGGCTTTTTTAAACTCATAAGATGCCCTGCCGAAAGCACGGGCAAGCTCGGGTATCCTTTTCCCTCCGAATAAGAGCAATATAACAATTAAAATTAATGTAATTTCCGTAATACCTAATGACATTTTTACTCCTTTTTTAATTATTATACAATTTTTTGTTCATTAACTCCATATATTTCAATTGCATTATGCCCGCATGTTGATTTGCAAAGCCCGCATCCTATACATTTTGAGCCGTCCAAAACGGCACAGCCATGTTCATCGGAAGATATTGCACCTTTAGGACACAGCGGAATACAAGACCCGCATTTATCACAATTATCTTTATTTATTACTGCCACGGCAATTCTTATATTTTGCTTTTGTTCCGGCGTAATACGCTTTATAGCGCCTGACGGGCAGGTTTCGGAGCATTTGTTGCATTTATAATCGCAAAAGCCCTTTCCGCCGTATTCTATATGGACTGCGCCGAAATTTTCATCACTTTTTTTAATTATTTTGTTCGGGCAGGCATTAACACATAGATTACAGTTCAAGCATTTATTTAACAGTCTTTCGGGCGATTGCGCATACGGAGGAATAATAACTCTTTTGATTTTTTCGGCTGTGTTTTTTGAAAGTTTAATTCCCGCTTTGATTGAAGCGCCTAAACACAATAAAACAGCGCCGGAAACGAGAAGCTCCCGTCTTTTTTTGCTGAATTTTACTTCCGGAAGCGGTTTTATTCCGTAATTAACTGCTCCTTTAGGACATACCTGCATGCATTTCAGGCATTTTACGCAGTTCTCGTTATCAATTTCCTGTTCATTTATGTTTATACATCCTGTTTGACAGCTTTTTTCGCACATTGAGCAAGACAAGCATTCGTTTTTATCTATGTACATTTTAAAAATTGAAAATTTGGATAAAAGTCCCAGAATTGTACCGGCGGGGCATATATTAACACAAAAGAACCTGCCGTATAATAAAGCCGATGCGCATATTAAAATAACCGTGATTACGGAAACCGTCTTAAGGGTTAAAGATGATGAAAATAAAGCATAAGGGTCGATGTATCTTATTACAAGCGCTGTTCCTCCAATCATTATTCCGATTGAAACCGAAGCAATAAAATATTTAAAAGGAAGCTTTTGTCGTTTCCCGCAGTCTTTTTTTGTGATTAAAGAAAAAAGCTCCTGTAAAATACCCAGCGGACAGCATAATGAACAAAATATCCGTCCGAATATTAATGACAGCAGGATAACAATCAGTGCTGAAACTAATGCGCCGGCAGAAAAATCAACAAATAAACGCTCTAAAAACGGAACAATCTGTATATCAAATATCCTTACGGGGTAGAAAATTCCTAATATGCCGGCTGTTCCTGCTGACAGCACTATAATTGCCAATACAAGCCTTATTTTATATAAATATTCTTTCATAATTTTCACTTTCAGGCTGTTATATTATCTTTTGCCTGCTTTATTTTAGCAAGTAAATCGGGTATTTCAAGATTCTGGGGGCAATTAGTTTTACATAAACCGCATTTGATACATTTATCAGGTTTTTCATTTTCTGCAAGGGTATCATAATATACAGAAAACAGCATATCATTCTTTGAAACCTTGTATTGGTTGTACAAAGAGAATGCTGCGGGTATATTTATTCCGACAGGGCAGACTTCAAGGCAGTATTTGCAGGCAGTACAGTTTATTTCACCCTGGGATTGAATAATCCCTGCTAATTCTTTTGTTTGAATTTCCTGCTCTTTTGTAACCGGCGTGAAGTTTTCAAACACGGCAATATTTTCTTTCATCTGCAAAAGATTACTCATTCCGCTTAAGACTGTTATAACATTTCTCCGGCTTGCAGCCCACCTCAGGCCGTAGCCTGCCTGAGTGTCGTCTGGCGCTATTTCATGGAGCTTTGCTTTAGCTTTATCGCTTAAATTGCACAGTCCTCCGCCTCTTAAAGGCTCCATAACGGTAACGGGAATTTTTTGAGTCTGTACTATATCATATTGTTCTTTTGCCTTTACAACATCCCAGTCAAGGTAATTAATCTGGAGCTGTACAAAATCCCAAGGATGTTCGGAAACAACTTCTTTAAGCATTTCAGGAGTTCCATGAAAAGAAAACCCCGCATATTTAACAAGCCCCTGATTTTTGAATTCCATAATCCGATTGTACATATCATAGTTTCTATAGTTGTCTATGGTATTTTTATTGATATTATGCACCATATAAAAATCGAAGTAATCTGTCCGGCATTTTTTCAGCTGTTCTTCAAATATTCTCTTCACATCGTCTTTTGAACGCATAAATATAGCAGGGCTTTTATCCGCCAAAATGATTTCACTGCGTTTATAATTTTCTAATACTTTACCGACGGCATTTTCCGATTTTCCGTCTACATACATATAAGCGGTATCAAAGTAGTTAGCGCCGTGAGACAGGGCATAATCCGCCATTTGTTCAAGCTCCTGCATATCAACTTCACTGCCCCGCATCGGAAGCCGCATGCATCCGAAACCTAAAAGAGGCACTTCTATATCTTTATATTTTCTTTTTGCCACCCTGCCTTGTGTTTTAATTATATCTTTTTTTCCGCATCCTGCCGTCATAAGAACTGCTGTTCCCGCTGCAAGAACAGAATTTAATATAAATTCACGACGTTTCATAATACCAATCTCCTTAAATTATCTAATCTATATTTTAAAACCTTATAGCTGCTATAAGTCAAGACAATACCGGTTAAATTTACAATATATTCATTTTGTATAAAGAAAAAAGCTATGATTTTATCATAGCTGTAGATTAGGGATATGTGTATCATCGTTTTTTCCAAGGAATATAGGTTAATATTAGCAATACAATTTGATTTTTAAATCATACATAATTATGAATAAATTTATGGTTTAAAAAATTTTTTCGTATAAAAGAAGTATGTACGATTATAAAAACGCTTATAATCAGCGGAATTTAAAAATTTTTAATTAAACAAAAGAATACTGTATATAATTGAGTTTATGTTATATAATTTTTATAATAAAAAAAATAAATCAAAAATCAGCAGATAAGGAAAAATCAATGGCATCAAACGGTATTTTAGCGCAGGCGCAAATGTTGACGGATGAAGAACAGTACGAAAAGGCTTATGAACTGCTTTTAAAATATTATGACAGTTTAAAAACCGATGCAGAATATCTTGAAAAAACAGCACTGCTTGCTAAAATGCTTGAAAAAAATGATGAAGCGGCGAAATACTGGGAAGAACTCACTGCAGTTGACCCCGAGTCCATAATTGCGTATTCGGAATTGCTTGATATTTATATGAATACAAATAAGTATAAATATTATATTACAAGGGCGAAGTATAAAATATTAAATCAAAAGGTTAATCAGTCTGTAGATGATTATAAAAAAGCGATAGCATCAACGCAGGAAGAAGATGAAATAATCAATGCGGAGTTTCTGCTGGCCAAATCTTATGAATTTTTGGGAAAAACACAAAACGCAATCGACGAATACCATCGCATACTTGAACATAAAAATGATATGGCGGTGTTTTATAAACTTGCGGATTTGTACGCTCAATCGGGGGACAGATATTCCGCTGTAAATATACTCGAACAGGGAGTTAAGGCTTTTCCGGATGTAAATGATTTAAGCGAGTATCTGTCGGCATTATATTTAAGAGAAAACCGGTTTGATAAGGCGGCTGAGTATGCAAGAAATGATTTTTCCAAAATAAAAGCCTATCTTATGAAAGGCGAAAATGACACGGCTTTTCAAATGCTGTCCGGAATAGAAGATAAGTCAAATGCGAATTATCCGGCTTTAATGGCAGAATATTATTTTAATATAAAAGATTTTGAAAAGTGCAGAGAGTATATTGAAGAATTTAAGAAGATTGATAACCAAAACCCGCTGGTATATCAAATGCTTGCGCTTGTCTGCGGTGAAAAAAACGATTCGTACGGTTATCACTATAATATGGGCAGATGCTACTCTTATAAGCAGGATTATGACCTTGCATTATCTGAATATTTGAATGCACACAGATTTGACCCTTCAAAAAGCGAAGCGGTAAAAGAGATAATCAAAATTAACGAAACAAAAGGCGATAAAACAAGCCTGATGGAGTTTTATGAAAAACTTCACCGTCAGGAGCCTGATAATACTGTTGCATTAAAAGGCTTAGGAAATATATATGCCGGTATGTATGAATTTAAGAGTGCTTTAGAATACTATCAAAAACTCGCTAAAATTGATACATCCGATTATGAAGCATATAAACAAATAGGTTTTTGCCATGAAAAATTAAAAAATATGCGTCAGGCAAAAGAGAACTATGAAAAGTATCTTCAAAAAGCGCCTTTATCGCCTGACAGCGAAAAACTTAAAGAAAAAGTTGCAAAAATGGACGCTGATACAAAAGAAGCAGATATTAACGAAGAAGGTCTGATTGACAAAATATTCAAAATTTTCGGCAGATAAAATTTAAGATCAGCTTAATATCTGAATATTATGCTTATCAAAATCTTAATAGGAATATCCTGCGCATTTGCAGATGTTTTTGAAAATGCGGTTTCAATCTTTCCGGCAAAATCCGACTGCTTGAATTATATGATTATGCACCGGCAGGTAAAGCTCCTGTCCGGAAGCAGGCAAAAGGGCGGGAAAACCATACTGAGGACAGAAAAAGGCTTACGGCATACATTTTGAAACATCGGCGCACGCATTTGTTGTTAAAGCCTCAAATAAACGGCGCTGTGTAATAAAAAAGATGAATTTATTGATAGCTCCCTGATATAAGCCGGAAAATACTTTTATGACCGGATGAATCAGTCATTTTGTCAGTTCTGCGCCGTTTGGCTCCGGTATAAAAATATAGGAATCAAAATTATTGCATGCTAATATTAATGGTTTCTATCTGAAATATATTGTAATCAGAATTGCAGGACGGAGGCTTAAACATATTGCTTCAGACCGGCTTATATTCTGAAATAGCCCTGTAAAGGCGGGGCTACCAAAAGTTTGCCTCTTTATATTTTCTGTATTCGCTCAGCTGGCTGTATAAATCAGGCCACCAAGCGCGGATTAAGCCGTCAATAATTCCCACTCCGTCATGATAAGGAATATCGCCTTTTGCATTAATGTATTTTGTATTAAAATTAGCCTCCATCATAGGGGTCATGGCTGTACCTCTTATTGCAGCTTTTGTACTTTCAATTCTTAAAGTATTTAATCTTTGAGCCGGACTGCCATGCTGAATTTCGTCAAACAAATCCAGCTCCAGACGCTCTATTCTGTCCATTGTATTTTCCCAGCCGAACGAATTATCATATATTCTTTTTTCAATCATATCAAGAGTCCTGAATTGCTGAGGAGTTAAATTGACCAGCCTTGGATTATCGGCGGTATTTTCAATATCAAGCGCATAACAGCCGGCAGGTATAAGAAAACACATAAAAAGCAGAATAAACGACTTTTTTAATTCCGTCATATAACACACTTCCCGTAAACTTCAAAAATATTCCTTTTTCAGTCTACGGGATTATGTTAAATCATAAAATACACAATAAAGCAGGCCTATTTGGCATTTCATTTAAATATTAAAGATTATTCCTGTATTTGAATTGAATTTTTACCGCCTTCTCTAACTTCAAAAGTTAATTCGCCAGTCTGGCTGTCCTGCGAAACAACCGTTACAACAGCGGAAAAATATCCTTGATCCTGATAGAATCTCATTACATTTCTTCTTATATCGGCAATATTTTCAGCTGTCATCGGCTTATTGATTTTATCCTTTACTAAATTAATTAACACTGAGGATGATACCGAATTATTGTTTACAAATACAATTGACTTGATATCGGCGCTTTTAATTTCTTTAGGCTCTTGAACGGATGCTTTAGGCTGGACAATTGCACTGTTTTGTCTTGCTCTTGCCGTAACTTCGTGTGTCCGCATATCCTGAACATAATCCCTGTTTATTGTTCCGGCATCAAAACCGGCGTATTGCGCATTAACCGCAGTGCAGGATACTATTAAAATACATACTGGCATTAATAATTTTTTCATAACTTTCCCTCTAAAAAATATTATAACCGCAGAATAATTATATCATATTCCGGCTCTAAAGTATATTTTCCTCTAAATTATTGATTTTATTTGAAAGAAATATGTTTATGCTATAATGTAGAATTATGTCGGAGTATAATCCAAAAAGGGCATGTGTACAATTTAATTAAAATAGAAAAGGTGATATCAAATGACAGTAACAATTGAAAAATTAAACAGCAATGAAGTAAAACTGAATATTGAAATAGAATCATCAGTTGCTTCCTGGGAGTATGACAAAGCATGTAAACGGTTAGCTCAGAGAGTTAATGTACCGGGCTTCAGACAAGGCAAAGCTCCTAAGAACATCTTAGAAAAATATGTCGGCATCGCAGCATTGCAGAGAGAAGTTTTAGGCAGTCTTCTTCCGACGATTTTTGAATCGGCTATTGATGAAAATAAATTTGAATTAATTTCGGCTCCGAATGTCGAGTCGTTTGAGTTTGCGGATGATAAATCTTTAAAAGTCGTTGCAAAATTTGAATTAAGGCCCGAAGTCAATCTCGGTGAATATAAAGGTATGGAAATTGAAGTTGAAGAATTTAAAAATCCGGACGATGCGGTAGACAGAGAATTAAAAAATCTGGCTGAAAGATTTTCGGCTTTAAATGATATTACGGACAGAGAATCAAAAAATACGGATTTAGTCAACATAGATTTTACGGGCTATGTAGACGGCGAAGAAATTAAAGGCGGAGCAGCCAAAAATTATATGCTTGATTTAGCTCATTCCAACTTTATTCCGGGGTTTGCGGAACAATTAGAAGGCAAAAAAACAGGCGAAGAATTTAAGATTAATGTAAAATTCCCCGATGAATACCACGATGAAAAATTAAAAGGAAAAGATGCGGAATTTAATATTAAATTAAATGCGGTTAAAGAAAGAATTTTACCTGAACTTAACAATGAATTTGCCAAAAAGGTAAACGCTAAATTTAACAGCATGGATGAAGTTAAAGAGGATATTCAAAAATTTCTTGACAACAGTGCTAAAAGGGAAAATGAAAGACGGGCTGCGGTAAAAATCTTTGATACTCTCGTTAATAATACAAATATTGATATTCAGGATAATATGATTAATCGTGAAATTCAGGCTTTAATGGGTGAATTCAGGCAAAGGGTGAATATGCAGGGCGGAAATTATGATCAAATGCTTGAAAAAGAAGGTCATGAAAAAGTTTATGCGCAATTGAGAGAACAAGCCGTTAAAAGAATTAAAACTTCTTTAATCGTAGGTAAAATTGCCCAAAACGAAAATGTAACAGTTACTCAGGAAGACATTCAAAGTAAAATAGTAAATATGGCGAATATATACAGAACAACTCCCCAGAATATAATTGCCGAAATACAAAAAAATAATGCTGTTCTGCAATCAATGAACCAGCAGGTGATTACGGAAAAAGTTACCAGATTATTGCTGGATAATGCAAAGGTAAATTATAAAAATCAGTAAGATTTATTACCGTCTGCAGATGTATTTTTTCTGCAGACGGCGGTATTATGAAATGACAAAAACAGAAAGGGAAGAATATGAGTTTTGTACCCGTAGTTATAGAACAATCAAGCAGAGGCGAAAGATCGTTTGATATATTCTCAAGATTATTGAGAGAAAGAATCATCTTTTTGGGAACTCCTATTGATGATATGGTAGCAAATTTAATTGTTGCGCAGTTATTATTGCTTGACAGCGAAAATCCCGAAAAAGATATTATGCTGTATATAAATTCCCCCGGAGGCAGTGTTACTGCAGGGTTTGCAATTTATGACACAATCCGGCATATAAGGGCTGATGTATCTACAATATGTCTGGGACAGGCTGCTTCTATGGGTGCATTTCTTTTATCATCAGGCACAAAAGGCAAGAGAATGGCGCTTCCCCATTCAAGAGTGCTGATTCACCAGCCTTTAGGCGGTGCTCAAGGTCAGGCGACGGATATTGAAATTCAGGCAAACGAAATAATAAGAATAAAAAAATCTTTAAACTCGATTTTAGCCTCAAATACAGGCCAGCCGTTGAAAAAAATAGAAAAAGATACGGATAGAGATTATATTATGACACCGGAGGAAGCACTTGAATACGGTATGATTGATAAGGTCGTTACGGCAGCTCCGCAGGAACATAAGACAAATCAGGAGATATAATTAATGCCGACACATGATGACAGCCGTTTAAAATGTTCATTCTGCGGTAAAACACAAGAGCAGGTTAAGAAACTTATAGCAGGTCCTGATGTTTATATATGCGATGAATGTGTTGAACTTTGTAATGAAATATTAGATGAAGAGTTTCTTGAAAACAAAGACAAAACGGAAGAAACCGAAATAAAAGAAGCTGATATTGCAAATGTTCCAAAACCCTCTGAAATTAAAAAATATCTTGACGAATATATTATAGGGCAGGATGATGCAAAAAAAGTATTATCGGTTGCCGTATATAATCATTATAAAAGAATTGCGCACAATTCATCGGGTGATGATAAAAAAATCGAAATTCAAAAAAGCAATATATTGCTTGTAGGTCCGACCGGAAGCGGCAAGACTTTATTGGCCCAGACGCTCGCAAAAATGCTTGATGTTCCGTTCGCTATTGCCGATGCAACAACATTAACAGAAGCGGGCTATGTCGGCGATGATGTCGAAAATATTTTATTGAGATTATATCAAAATGCTGATTTTGATGCGCAGAAAGCTGAACGGGGCATTATATATATTGATGAAATCGATAAAATATCAAGAAAATCAGAAAATACAAGTATTACAAGAGATGTTTCGGGCGAAGGCGTACAGCAGGCATTGTTAAAAATGATAGAAGGCACGATTGCAAATGTTCCTCCGCAGGGCGGAAGAAAACATCCTCATCAGGAATTTATTCAAATTAACACTGCAAATATATTGTTTATTGTAGGCGGTGCTTTTGTGGGGCTTGATAAAATTGTTGAAAGACGTGCAGGTGATACCGCAACCGTCGGTTTCGGCGCTTCTGGAGCAAAAACTCAGGCCGAAAAGGAGCTTGAAGCTGCTAAATTACTGAAGAAGCTTCAGCCCGAAGATTTGCTTAAATTCGGATTAATTCCGGAATTTATAGGCAGAGTTCCGGTTTATGCGGTTTTAGACCCTCTGGACGAGTCTGCTTTAAAAAATATTTTAACTATGCCGAAAAATGCATTATTAAAACAATATCAATGTTTACTGGGCATGGATGGCGTTGAGCTTAAATTTGATAATGAAGCGGTAGATATTATTGCTTCCGAAGCCATAAAACGAAAAACAGGCGCAAGAGCTTTACGCTCGATAGTGGAAGAAATCATGCTTGATATAATGTATGAAATTCCGGAATATGAAAATATAAAGGAATTTGTCCTGACAGCTGAGCTTGTTAAACAAAAAATTAACGGCACAGGTGAAAGTGCGTCATTGATTAAACTTCCGGCAAAAAAAGAAGAATGTGAAAAAAATAATATCAAACCTCAAATTAAGCCGGCAGAGGAAATAGCATAAAAAACAAGAATCAGTTTTTTTACTCCTATGCCTGCGTTGGCGGAAGGCTGGGCTGGGCTGGGCTGGGCGGGGCGGGGCGGGGCGGGGCGGGGGGGGATAGTGTGTGCTTATATTGCCGGTGCGGTACGGGTGTGTGCGTGCGTATGAGCAGGCGGATGCGAGTATGAGTGAGTGAGCGGAGGGGGGGGAAAAAACAGAAAAAGAATAAACGGCAGTCTGCATAAATTTATTATTATAATCCGGTCAAAATTTCATAAAATTATATAAAACATCTGTTTTCTTCCGCAGAAACCGCTTCAATTTCCGGCTGATTATTTAAATATATTAATATATTATATTTCCTTAAGTGCTTCCGATAAACGCTTGATACCTATTTTGATTGTTTCGGAATCGGCGTTTGTATAGTTTAGCCTCAGAGTGTTTACAGTTTTCGGCTTTACATAGAAAGGATGCCCCGGCACAAATGCAACTTTTTTTGAAATCGCCTTATTAAAAAGATTTAGAACGTCTTTGCCTTCCTCTAAAGCAACCCATGTAAACATGCCTCCTTTCGGGCGGGTAAATTTAACGGTTCCGGGGAAATATTCTTCCATTGCGCCCACCATTGCATTTGCCTGAGATTTATACAGCTGTTTGATTTTTTGAATATGCATATCTAAATCATTATTATAGAGATAATCCGAAATCAAATACTGTCCAAAAATATTTGAATGCAAATCGGAAGCCTGTTTTGCGGTTTCAAGCATTTTTACAATCTCTTTATCTGCAATTATATAGCCGAGCCTCATGCCCGGAGTTACAATTTTCGAGAACGAACCTAAATAAATATTTTTTTCTGTTTGATTTAAACCTATATAAGGTATTCTATCCCCGTCTTCAAATCTGAGTTCGCCGTAAGGGTCATCCTGAACTAAAATCATATCTTCATCTTTTATTGCATCAAAAACCTTTTTTCTGTTTTCTAACGTATAAGTCAGCCCTGTAGGATTTTGGAAGTTAGGAATTAAATAAGCCAATTTAGGTTTATAAGTTTTTAAAGTATTTTTTAAATCATCAATATCTAAACCATCATTATTTAATTTAGTTTGGATAAAATTTGCCCTGTAAAGGCAAAAAGCCTGTAATAATCCTAAATAAGAAGGTTTCTCTACCAGAACATTATCATTTTCATTAATAAATACTTTTCCTATTAAATCAAGCGCCTGCTGTGAACCTGTTGTAATGATTATATTTTCGGTTGATATATCCATGTTCCATATTTTTTTATATCTTTCCGAAATATATTCTCTAAGACTGTCCAGCCCTAAAGTTGTAGAATACTGATATATTTTGGCGCCATACTTATCGGCTATTCTGTTCATTGAAATTTTAAGCTCATCCTGAGGAAAAGAAACAGGATTGGGAAGTCCGCCCGCAAATGATATTATTTCGCAGTCCTGAGTTGCCTTTAAAATTTCCCTTATAAAAGAAGACGGCGTGTTTTTTATCCTTTGCGAAAAATATTTTTCAAACATTATTTATTCCTCATTCCAAATTTTATCCTAGAACTATCATATAACTAAAATGATTTTATTGCTTAATTACATTAAGTGTTTTATTTTTATAAATAGAAAATCATATCCGGCGGACTGAGGGCGGAAATAATAAAAGCGGTATAATAAGCCTTTGCGGGCAAATGCTGGGCAGTTCAATAAAAAGCGCTGTATCTGCATCAGGATATATAAAACAGCAAAATTATTTCTGTTATCGGTCCTGATGCCTAAAAACCCGTGAATCGGCATTCTTAAATAAATCATTTCCCCGTCTTTTGCCAGCCGGTAAAAAAGTTGCCCCATATAATCATTACGGATGCAGATATATCAGCATGCTTCCAGCAATCGTCTTTTTGTTCCCCCCCCCCAAAAAAAAAAACAAAAATCCGCAGTCATGCCAGTAATGAATAAAACGCCGGAAAATGCCAAGGCATATTAAAAAATTATTTAGAAAAATTAAAAACCGCTTAAAAATTATTTTCCTGTTTCTGCCGGCTTTTCTGCCATAATCTCTAAACAAAAGCCGTACAGCGCATAAGCAATTTTTTTATGCGAATCTTTTGAAAAGTGAAGCCCGTCAAGCTCTGATACACTCACAATTTTATCCCAGTCAAAGAAAAAACAATTATTTTCTTTTGCGGTCTGCTCATAAACAGAAGCGAAATGTTTTGATTTTTCTATTGAGTCATCATCAAATTGGCGTTTAAATGTTTTTACTGCATTTGATAATCTTGCAGGAGAAATTACAATAATTTTTGATTCGGGCGATAATTTCCGGGCTGTATTAATTAACTGCTCAATTCCTGTTTTAATATCATTAAGGCTTGGATTAAAAACCGTTTGAATATCATTTATTCCTAATGCCAGAATAATAATATCAAAGGCTTCATTTAAGTAGCGGGGTAAAATTTTACAGCCTGTTTGTTCGATGCCGTCCGGATTATCCATAAAACAAGTCCTGTTGCAGCATCCGGCTTCAACTATTTTAAAATTACTGCCCAATAAATATTGTAATATTTTAGTCCATCTTGTATTTTTATCGTAGCGCTGTGCTGTTTTAGGAATATATCCCCAAGTGTTGCTGTCGCCGAAACATAAAATCTTTTTCATAAATTGCCCCTTTTTTTGTTTTATTGTATTATAAGCAGAAAATATTTGTTATACTATAAAAATACGGTAATAAGGCAAAATATGGTAAAAAAAAATACAAAAACACAATTGACCCAAAGTCTTGAAAATTATCTTCTTGCTGTTTATGAAATAGTAAAATCAAATACGGCGGCACGTGTAAAAGATGTTGCAAATTATCTAAAAATCGGCATGCCGTCAGTTTCTGATGCCGTTAAAACTTTAGCCGGACTGGGATATATAAACTATATTCCGTACGGAATAATTACAATTACTGAAAAAGGCATATATAAGGCAGAAGAAAAACTAAAAAGGCATAAAACAATTGAAAATTTTTTGGAAAAAGTTTTGCTTATCGATGCTGAAAAAGTTAAACAAAATGCAGTTCAGATTGAATATTCAATGCCTGAAGACGTTTTGGACAAGTTTGTTAATTTTCTTGCATTTATCGAAATGTGTTCCTGCAAAGAACCCAAGTGGATAAAAAGTTATAATTATTATTCTAAAAATAAAAAAATGAAAAACAAATGTTTAATCTGTATAAAAAACAAGGAAAAGTTTGATAATTCAAAATGCTGCGGCAGCGGCATCAAATGATGCAGGGTAATAAACGGTATTATTAATAATAACAATTGAAACGGATGAATAAAGGAAAATTAAATTTATGAAAAAGATTTTATTAGTTTTTAGCTTATTTATATTTGCTTATGCACAGGCGCAGGCACTGGATGTAGTAAAACCGCAGGCAGAAGAAACAACTGTGCAGGCAAATTCAACTTATGTCTACGGCACTGTATCAGACGGTTCAACATTAAAAATTAATTCGCAGGATGTAAAAATCTGCGGTAAAAATATTTTTGTACATGTAATTCCGCTGTCGACAGGCAATAACAAAATAACGATGGTAGAAACTCATAAAGATAAATCAACGGAAACAAAAATATTCAATATAAACCGTACAAAAATCACTCCCGGGAAGCCGAAACCATATATACCAAAGAAAGCGGGAACAGTTGTCTATGCTAAAACCATAAAAAATTATGTTCCGGTCAGGGTAAAACCGGACGATACGGCAGAACGGGAAGCAGATTTACCTGAAGGAATAGTATTATATTTTGCCGGCAGACAGGGTGATTACTACAAAATAGAAGAAACCGGCGGAAATGAATTTTGGGTAAATAAAAACTTTGTATCCAAGCCTGTTATAACAAGTAAAAGAATTCCGATTGAAATAGGAAAACCGGTAAAATCAGATGATAATTTGTATAATTATACAAAATTTAGAATAAAGTATCCGGTGTTATATACGATAAAGCAAAAAGATAATAAGCTGGCTGTAACATTATACGGAGTATATGGAGGTCCGGAGGCAAAAAAAAGAAATCTGGAATATGTATATGAAAGCGCAAATACAATAACAGGATATGACGGAATATATACTCAGGGCTGTTTTGAATTAAAGACCGCCAAAATTCCTGAAATAAAGTCGAAAGATAAACCGTTAGAGGGAATAAGAATATTTATAGATGCGGGTCATGGCGGAAAAGAAACGGGTGCAGTGGGACCTGCAAGAATTCCCGAAAAACAGATTAATTTACAAATTGCTTTAAAATTGATTGACAAGCTGAAAAATAACGAGGGGGCAGTTGTTTCTTACTCAAGAACTGATGATACACAGGTTGATTTGTATAAAAGAGTAGATTTAGCAAAGGAAAATAATGCGTTTATATCTTTAAGCATACATAATAATGCACTGCCTGAAGGAGATGACCCGTTTGTAAAACATGGAACGGGAACATATTACTATAATCAAAATGCGTATAATTTGGCATTGAGAATAAAAGATAATTTAGTAAATGATATGGCATTAAGAGATGATAATGCAAACTTCAAAAGTCTGGTGTTGAATAGAGCGACAAACCCCGTTTCAACATTAATTGAAGTTGCCTATATGATATATCCCGAAGAATATATTAAACTTCAAGATGAAAAGTTTCAAAATAAGGCCGCAGATTCTATAATAAAGAGTTTAAAAGAATATGTATTATCACTGCAGGCAGATAATGCTGAAATTCAAAAAGATACGGCGCCTCAGGCAAAAAACGGGTTATGCCCGAAACAAAATCCAAATCAAAAATCAAAGCCGAAGCAGAAACTAAACAGCTATAAATAATAAAAAAACTCTGGCGAATTTTCCTAATCAGCCGTTAAGCGGGCAATAACAGCCGGTAATGCTGAAGTTCCGATTATGTCAGCTGTTCGGGCGAGTCAGGGTAAATTATCCGTGTTTGTGATTTTTCTTGTTATATATCAAAAAAAGTACATTAAGTATAGAAAGAGGAGGTTTTCAAAATTCTTTCAATGTATGCAGAAAGAATGAATACCAAAGCAATAAATTCAGAACAAATATCAATGGCAGAGGATAAAATACTGCCGACAGCGGAAGAATGACATAACAGACCCTTAGAAAAATTATTATTTGTTTATCTTCTTTTATAATTTTTTATATGTTTTATCCGTCCGCAATTTTATTTTACTCATTGCATTTTATTTATCTTCCGTCATTGCGAGCGAAGTGAAGCAATCCGGTTTTTTTCCGGATTGCTCCGCATGCGCAAAATCCGCTTCTCTCAATGACGATATATGCAACAAACGCCATTAATAGATTTAAAGCGAAGTTAAACGGATAAAAAATCGTTATTTCCGTCTGATGAGTCTTTATTTAAGATGCTTTACCCTTAAATTAGGTTTAAACAAAACCTGTTATGAAACCGGATAATATAAAAACCTTACGGGAAAACGGCGGACTTGAATTCAGGCACCGTCTGCAAAGGCTGATTTATCCAGAACAGCATACGATTTAAGCGAATTTCGAACACACAAAAAATCAGTCATATTCGAGTTCTTAGACCGATTGACCGGCAAAAATCTAAAGATGGAACGGGCGTTGCTTGAACTTTTACAACAAAAGAAATGATTATATTGTACGGACAAAAAAATTTTTTTGCTCAAACTCTTAAAACCCTTGCTATGACACAAAAAAAGACCCCCTAAAGAGGTCTTAAAATATAGTGGGGCGGGTGATGGGATTCGAACCCATGTATATCGGAACCACAATCCGAGGCCTTAACCGCTTGGCGACACCCGCCGTCTGTATCTGCATTCTAAAACAAATATTTATTTTTTTCAACTAAAATTTGATATAACCTCAAGCTAAAAAAATAAATTGAATATTTAATTAACATAAAAATCATCGCAATATCGCATAATATTAATATAAACACCCGCTGATCATGCGGGCGTTTTACTCTTTGTTTTGCTCTATTCTGCGCAGATAAAAATAAAAAATCATTAAACGGATATTCCGAACCTAAATTGTTAATTTCAACCCGAAGCGTGCATCGTTCAGCACGTTTCGGCATTGTTTATAATTACTTTACGGGTTTGGTTTTATCCATCCGCAGTTTCAGGATAAAAACAATTATTCTTGAACTGTTTTGAAATTTAATTTTTTGTTTTACTCTTTGTTTCTAGTATCTTTCAAGGTAGGTATCAAGCTCATACTTTGTAACAGCTGTCCTATAGCCTTCCCATTCTTTTAATTTAGACTGCATAAATTCTTTAAAGATATGTTCGCCTAAAGCGGATTTAACAATAGCATTCTTCTTCATAAGCATTAATGCTTCATACAGACTTCCCGGGAGTGTTTCAATTTTTGCACGTTTACGTTCCTTGTCATCCATTTTAAAAATGTTTTTATCAACATCCAGCGGAGGATTTGTTTTCTTTTCTACGCCGTCTAATATTGCTTCAAGTATCACAGCCAGAGCTAAATAAGGATTACATGACGGATCAGGGGAACGTAATTCTATTCTTGTTGCATTTTTGCGTTTAGCCGGAACCCTGATTAATGCCGAACGATTTGCAAGCGACCAGGCAAGATATACGGGCGCTTCATACCCCGGAACTATACGCTTATAACTGTTCACGGTAGGATTTGTAACAGCCGTAAAATTTCTGACATGGTCTAATAATCCGCCTATGGCATATAAAGCTGTTTCAGAGAGTTCATGCGCTCTTTTAGAGTCATAGAATGTATTTTTTCCGTTTTTGAATAAAGACAGATTGCAATGCATGCCCGAACCGTTAATACCAAAAATCGGCTTAGGCATAAAAGTAGCATGAACCCCATGTTTATTGGCAACAGCCTTAACCGCATATCTGAATGTAACAATATTATCCGCACTTGTCAAGGCATTTTCATATTTAAAATCTATTTCGTGCTGGCCGTCTGCAACTTCATGGTGGCTGGCTTCAACTTCAAATCCCATGGCGGTAATAGTTCTGACTATCTCTTTTCTGATATTTTCGCCCATATCATCAGGAGCCGCTTCATAGTATCCTGCATGGTCATGTGTTTGTGTGGTCGGATGCCCGTTTTCATCTTTTTTAAAAAGAAAGAACTCGGCTTCAGGTCCTACATTCATTTCATAGCCCATATCCTTGGCTTTTTTAATAACCCGTTTCAAATTTGCACGGGGACAGCCTTCAAAAGGCGTTCCGTCAGGGTTATGAATATCACAAATAATTCTTGCAACATTTGTCCCCGCATCTTTATCTTCTCTGAACGGCAAAAGAGTAAAAGTTGATAAATCAGGATAAAAATACATATCAGAAGTTTCAATATTCCTGAAACCTTTAATTGATGAACCGTCCAGCATCGTTTCATTATTTAATGCTTTATCCAATTGAGTTGCAGGAATTGACATATTTTTAAGCTGTCCGTTAATATCACAAAACTGCAGTTTAATAAATTCAACTTTTTTTTCTTTAACGATTTTTTTAATTTCTTCGGTTGTATAAGTTTTTTTTTCTGTCATAAATACTGCCTTTCTTTTAGTAATAAATTTATTACATTAATTATATTAATCTGCGGAAAAAATAGCAAGTAAAAAAATTAGCTTTTACAAAAATTACACTAAAAATTTTACAAAAATGTCGTTTTTTTAATGCAATTCTTTATATATAGCATTATTTTTGTTTAAAAACATCGTTTTTTACGGAATTTGCAATTTTTATATTTTTATAAGAAATATTAATAACCGCTTAATGCCGAATGGCAGACGGCCGGAGGAAAAAAGCGGGCAAAACAATGGAGGGAGGAAAAAATGAAAATAATGGAGTGCTGAAATGCAGGCGGAAAAAAGCAGATGAAAGAATGAAATAAAAAAATAAAAAAATAAAAAATAATTCTGCAATTAATTTTGACTATTTTTTTTCATAACGGATAATAAAAATATGAATAGAATAGTTTTAGCTCAGATTAATACAACAGCCGGAAGCATAAGGGATAATGCCGGAAAAATAATTAAATATATAAAAAAAGCAAAAGCCGGCAATGCCGATTTAATTATTTTCCCGGAGCTTTCGCTTATGGGGTATCCTTTCGGAGATATATTTATAAGACATTCATCCATTATAAAAAACCAGCTGGAAGCTCTCGAGGAAATTGCGTTTGAAACATCCGGCATTACTGCATTGGTCGGATTTGCTGAACCTGTATATAATGAAAACAAAAAACCTTTCTACAATTCTGTTGCGGTAATGCAGGACGGCAAAATTATCAATATAGCAAGAAAAAGACTGCTTCCTAATTATAGTGAATTTAATGATTACAGGTATTTTGAACCTTATGACAGCACGTCTGACATTCTTGAATTAAACGGTGAAAAATACGGCATACTTGTCTGCGAGGACAGTTTTAACGATAAGTCATTTTTTAAGGAGGAATGTATTTATAAAACCGATCCGATAAAAGAGTTAATGTTAAAAAAGCCTGATACCCTGATAAACTGCTCTTGTTCGCCGTCAAGATGCGGAAAAGAATATATAAAAAATGCTTTATTTTCATCTATTGCAAAAAAATACGGAGTTAATTATATATATGTAAATCAAGCCGGATATGCCGACAATTTAAGTTTTGACGGTGCTTCCAGAATATATAATAAAAACGGTGATTTAACTCTGAGGGCAAAAACATTTGAAGAAGATTATGCTGTTACGGATAATTTGGCGGGAATAATAAACGAAATTCCAAACGGGATGGCTGAAAAAGTAAATATTGATAATTTCAATCCCTATTATATAAGCGATTTAGACAGAACGTACAAGAGCATAGTATTCGGAATAAAGGAATATTTCGGAAAAAACGGATTTAAAAAAGCGGTATTAGGTTTGTCCGGCGGGCTGGATTCGAGTATATGCGCAGTATTATTAACAGATGCGCTTGGCAAAGAAAATGTCTGGGGAATATCCATGCCGAGCAGGATTACATCGGATGAGAGTAAAAACGATGCAAAAATGCTGGCGGAAAATCTCGGTATTAACTTTTTGGAAATACCTTTAGAAAACATAATCGAACCGCTGAAATCAATGCTTAATTCCGTATTTTACGGCATTCATGCACAAAAACACGAAAAATCAACAGCTATGGAAAATCTGCAGGCAAGATTAAGAGCAACGCTGTTATGGAGCATTTCAAACGAATTTAAACAAATGCTTCCGATAGCGACAAGCGATAAGTCAGAAGCATATATAGGATATGCTACGATAAACGGTGATATGTCAGGAGGTTTTGCGCCTGTAGCAGATGTAACAAAGACAAAGTTATTTGCATTGGGAAACTATTTAAACGAAAATAGAAAAATAAAAAATGCAATTCCAAAGCCGGTGCTTGAAAAGCCTCCGGGAGCCGAATTAAAGATTAATCCAAAGACAGGCAGAGCCGTCTGTGCCGAAGAAGAAAATATGCCTTATGAGTTTTTGGATGAAATTATTTGGTTTGTTGAAAATAAAGGCTACGGATTTGATGATTTATTAAATCATAAGTTTTATTATGAATCAAAACACAGTTTAAGCATTGAAGAAAAAACCGAATGGATAAAAAAATTCTATTGGAAATCACAATGCGCCGTTTATAAATGGCATATAATACCGCCGTCCGTTGTAACGGATATGCATTCGATAAATCCTGTCGAGTACCGCCAGCCTGTTATATCAAAGATTAATTGATAAAAAGAAAAATATATTTTAAAATTTAAATATGAATTTACTGGGATATCTGATAAAAAGAATTTTACAAACAATACCATTACTGCTGATGGTATCATTCATAAGTTTTTTCTTAATAAGGCTTGCGCCGGTCGACCCTCTTGCGGAGCTTAAACTTAACCCTTCCATAACAGAAGAAACGCTTAATTATGAAACGGCAAGGCTGGGGCTTGATAAGCCGATTATAGTTCAATACGGATTGTGGCTAAAAAGTTTTGTAAAAGGAGATATGGGCTATTGTGTTACAGGCGAAAAGGTTTCGGATAAACTTATTGAAAGAATTCCGAATACACTTCTGCTGACAGGTTTTGTAATATTATTTACATGGATGATAGGCATTCCGTTAGGAATAGCTGCCGCATTAAACCGGCGGAAACCGATAGACAGACTGCTTACAATTTTATCAAGTATCGGTATGGCAATTCCGTCATTTTTCTTTGCATTATTATTATTAATTTTTGCGGTAAAAACAGGGTGGTTTCCGACCGGCGGGCTTACAAGCCATAACTATTCGGAAATGACAAGGTTTGAAAAAATAACGGATATTATACATCACTTAGTTTTACCCGTAATCGTGCTGTTTACAGTATCGCTTTCAGGTTTGCAAAGACAAATGAGGGGTAATTTATTGGATGTTTTACATTCGGATTATGTGGAATTTGCAAGGGCAAAAGGATTAAGCGAAACTAAAGTTATATATAAGCATGCGCTTCGTAATGCAATAAATCCGATGGTAACATTGTTAGGGTTTGAATTTGCATCATTATTAAGCGGGGCGGCGCTTACGGAATATGTATTTCAATATCCGGGGCTTGGAAGATTGATTCTTGAAGCTGTAATGAAATCTGATATTAACCTTGTAATGGCATCATTAATGATAGGGACAGTAATGCTTGTTGCCGGAAACTTAATAGCAGATATACTTTTAAAATTGACAGACCCCAGAGTTGAGGCGGTATAATGGCAGACAGTATATCAGAGTTCGGAATACCAAAAGAAAATTTATTCAAATGTATATTAAAAGACAAATTTGCCAAATATGCGTTCATTCTGCTGGGGTTAATGTATTCAGCGGTATTTTCGGCTTCTTTTATAAGCCCTTATGCAAAAGATTATTCAAACAGAACCAAAGCCTATGTACCGCCGTCCAAGATATATATTATAAATGAAAAAGGGAAATTATCGCTTCCATACACATATAATTACATAAGATATTTTGATAAAGAAAATTTTGACACCGGATATATGGAGGATAGAAGTCATAAGTACAGAGTAAAATATTTTGCAAAAGGAGAGAAATACAAATTATTCGGTTTAATACCGTTTGACAGACATTTTTATGATGTTGAAAAGGGAGGAGAGCTGTACCTTTTAGGAACGGATATTAACGGACGGGATAACTTTTCAAGACTGCTCTACGGGGGGAGAGTTTCCCTGACAATAGGATTTCTCGCATTAATAATATCCTTTCCGTTAGGAATGCTATATGGAGGAATATCAGGATATTTCGGAGGAAAAACCGATTTTATAATGATGAGAATATCAGAAGCAATAATGTCCATACCAAGTTTTTATCTTTTAATAATAATGGCTTCAATACTGCCGGCGGATATGACAAGTACAATGAGATTTGCATTAATAGTAGTAATACTGGCATTAATAGGATGGTCGGGATTTTCAAGAGTTGTAAGAGGAATGGTTTTATCGGTAAAAACACAGGAGTATGTGAAGGCGGCAGAAGCAATAGGGGCTTCAAACATAAGAATAATTATCCGGCATATTCTTCCTCAAACATTAAGTTATGTAATAGTTGCAATGACATTAAGCGTTCCGTCATATATTTTGTCGGAATCAGGATTAAGTTTTTTAGGCTTAGGCATACAGCAGCCCGATGCAAGCTGGGGCAATATGCTGAAAGAGGCTCAGGAATTTATAAACATAGTATCCCGTCCATGGCTGTTAGCTCCGGGGGTCTTGATTTTTACGGCAGTATTATCTTTTAACGTAATTGGTGATACAATCAGAGATGCGGTAGATCCAAACAGTAAAGAAAGATAAGAGTAATGCATAATTTTTTACAGTATTTTCAGATAGCGGATGCTGATATTTTAATAAGAATTTTATTTTCAATAGTTTTAGGCTCGTTAATAGGGCTTGAGAGAGAATTAACAAATAAATCGGCAGGTTTAAGAACGCAGATAATGGTATGCTTAGGTGCTTGTATATTTACAATTCTTTCGATATACGGATTTTCAACAGCTGTAACATTGTATCCGCTCGGCGATCCATCGAGGGTGGCAGCTCAAATAATAACAGGAATAGGTTTTATAGGTGCAGGAACGGTATTAAGACAAGGCTTAACGGTAACGGGTTTAACAACGGCTTCTACATTATGGATAGTTGCGGCAATCGGAATGGCATGCGGATGCGGGAAATTGAGTATAGCAGTAGTATCAACGATACTTGCAATAGCAGTTCTTGTTTTAATAAGGATTTTAGAAGTAAAAATACTGCCCCGCAACCTTAAACATATGAGGAAATTAAAAATTTCATTTATATGTAAATATGAAGAATATGAAGAAATATACCAAAAACTCATTGAGATGTTTCCGGAAATCATCGATTATAATCATAAAACTGCAGATGAAGAAGGAAATACATTAAAAATTAACGCAAAAATTTTTTCTAATGAAAAGAACCCTGTAATACATATATATAGAGAATTGGAAAATATAAAAAATTTACAATCCGTAAGTGTAAAAGAAATTTTTGATTAAAAATTTTAAAATGATGATATAATTAAAATGTTTCAAAGGTAAGTATGGAAAGAACAGAAAAATTATATTCGGACATTCCTCCGACACGCTTGAGGAACAGAAAAGAAAAATTCAGAAAAGCACAAAATCTTCCGTTTTGGACATGGCTTGGCGACAAAATTTTATTCAGAATGCTGAGTCATAGATTTTATGCCTTAAGAATAAAAAATCTGGAAGCATTTAAGGAACGCAGAAATTCTAATTTTCCCTGCATAATTTATGCGACGCACATGAACTGGTGGGACGGGATAGTAGGATATAACCTTATGCGCAGAGCATTTCATGTCCGCCCGAGAATGATGATAGAAGAAATGAACAGATTTCCGCTGTTTTCATTAATAGGGGCATTTCCGGTAAATAAGGCTTCTGCTCAAGCCGCAATGATATCATTAAAATATATTATTGATGACTTAAAAGAACCTGATATGTGCTTTTGGATATTCCCGCAGGGCATAGTTAAACCGCCGAACTACCGGCCGATAGAGTTTCAAACAGGCATGGTTTA
Organism: uncultured Muribaculaceae bacterium; assembly: GCA_964491345.1. Lineage (GTDB taxonomy): Bacteria > Cyanobacteriota > Vampirovibrionia > Gastranaerophilales > Gastranaerophilaceae > Avigastranaerophilus. Next base: position 733 of record CAZBFV010000015.1, on the reverse strand, counting down.
TGTAGCTCAAAATGTCGCAAAAAAACATGGCGGAGTAAATCTTATTCCAATAGCGGTTAATTATACATTTTTGCGTGAAGACAGACCGGAATGTCTGGCGGAAGTGGGGGAGCCGATAATTATAACAAAAGAAAACGCAAAATTTGACAGGCATGAATTTACGCAAAAAATTCAAAAAGAGTTTGAACAGCTTTGCGATGAACAATTACAGACATTTTCCAAAGGGGAAGTAACGGGATATGAATATGTATTTAGGCAGGATTTGCCTTGGAACAGGAAGATTGAAAAAAAACTAAAGAACATTGCAATGAAAAATGTCAGCGAGTAGCGGTCAGCGTCGAAGCTGACAGACTTTAAGAAGCGGAATTTCTGACAGGTGAAACCTGTAAACCAATTAAAAAGATGTGAACAAAAAATAAAAATAAAAATCATCAAACGGATACTCTGCGCCTAAATTGTTAATTTCAACCAGAAGCGTGCTAAACGGCGCACGCTTTGGCATTGTTTCAATAAACAATTTTACGGCGCTTCGTATATGTTTTCTGATTTTTTATTTTTATTTGTGCATAACCCCGATAAGCGGAATTGCGGACGGATAAAATCCGGTAAGCGAACGGATTGAGCCGGCAGGTGCGAAGCACAAAAGGCGAAACTCCGTGAGCGCAAAGCAATTCCAAGAGGCGGATTTTGCGCAGAGTGATGAGCCGCAGGCTCAAACTCGAAGTAACGCCGA
>CAZBFV010000014.1:39237-41384 GCA_964491345.1 uncultured Muribaculaceae bacterium | reverse complement strand
AGTATAAGTATGACGGTTTATGCAGAAATGTATAATTCTGATGTGGAATAAGCAGGACAGACGGAGGGGGGGGGGAAAAAAAAAGAGAGAGAAAAAAAAGCTGGGAATGCAAAAAATCATAGAAAGCAAGGAAAAAAAGAGCAAAAAAAGGCGGGAAAAGAAAAAAAGAAAAATACGGGGAGTGAATGAATTTTTTGGGAACAATGGTCGAAGCAATGACAGAAAAAAAGATAAAAAAATAAAAGGTGAGAGATAAAAAGGGCATGGAGTGGCAGAGTTAAAAAAAGAGATTGCCGAAATGAGATAAAAAAAGAAAAAAACATAAGATGGAAAGAATGGCGGGCGGAAAGTCCCTTTTTTTGGGGGAAATTGGAAGGCATGATAAAAAAGAAAGAATGGAAGGACAGGGGAGTTTTTGCGGGGTATGGTCGGCGGAAAAGGAGCGGTAAAGATGAGTTTCTGCAGTGTACAGGGAAAAAATCAGAGAAAGCAAGGAAAAAAAAGCGAGAGAGGAAAGAAAAAAAGAAAAAAACATGGAGTAAATGGGCTTTTTTTGTGTGTGGGACGGGGGGGGGGGAAAAAAAAAAGATAGAAAAAAAGTGAAAAAAGCAAGGGGAAAAAATCTTTGATTGTGGCGATAGAAAAAAACATAAGATGGAAAGAAAGAAGAACAGCGAAAAAGTCCCCTTCTTTTTGAGAAATTGGGGATAGAGAAAAAGCATAAGGGAAAAATGTTTTGTTAGTAATACAGGATAAAAAAACAAGTGAAAAAACATGTGAGAGAAAGAACGGTAAAACTTCTCCTCCTCACCTCCTCTTCCCTCACTTCCTCACCTCTCACTTCTCACTTCACCCTTTGTATGTGTGCGAGGATAGAAAAAATAAAAGACGGCAGGCATATATAATGCCCGCCCGAACAGGCTTTAGGCATTTTCTGCAAAATTATTTTTTCTTTTTTTAACCGGTCAGGCAGATTTTGGAGGAAGTTACATATATGAATATTTAATAATTTTTTTAAAATTCGCAGATATATTAAGCAGGAATTAGAAGAATGAAAACGAACAATTTAAACTGATAAATTTGTTTTATTAAAATCCGGCAAATAAAGCCTGATAACTTTATTAAATTCTTATACAATAAATCAAATAGAAGTAATTAACAAAAAAGGTACTAAATCATCTTTTTTACCCCCCCCCATCCCACCACCGCAAAAAATAAAAAAGTACTTGATTTTTCCGGCAGAATTCTGCTATGTCGAGAAGTCAGGTTATATATTCTAGATTCTTGAAAAACGTTAAAAATGACCACAGCTGGCTACTGTAGTCATTTTTAGTTTATTTATTTTACTTTTCGCATATTTTAATCATTATTATGATCTGTACATGGCAATGTTCTAATATATCGAAAAACCAAATTTGATTTTTCTTCTGCAATTTTAACTCTAATTGCATATTTACAGTCCGGATTTAAATTTGTAAATTCCACTATGCCTTTTGAACCATTAATCCAATCAGATGCCTGTTCTCCTGTTTGTACATTATATAAAGTATAATCAAAATCCTTCTTTGTATTAATTATTGTAATTGTTTTTTTATCTTCACTTAGTATTACGTCTTCAGGGTTTACAAAAGAAGTATCAAATATATCTTTATTTGGTAATTTATTATTTTTCATATTAATTTTTCCTTTCTTTTTGCGCCACAATATTAATGGCAATTGTCATCCTTTAGTTTTTACAGTTTTAACACTTATTAACCGGTTTATTTTTGCAAAAAATCTGCATCATACAATGCAATACCTTCACTGAAACGATATCCCTGCTCCTTTTGATTCTGCATTTTAATTTTTAAAATTTTTTGCTTTTATATAAAATTTTTATATTATATTCAAAATTAATTTTTTAATTTGTTATAAAACAACACACTATTACTATTCCCATTTTGTGAAATTATTAAACTCATTTATTTTTATAAATTAATAATTATTAATAAAATTATTTGTATTCTTTATTTTCTGTTTAGTGCATAACCTATTTTATTCTATTTTTCGGATAAATGTTTCATCTTGCCGTCAACTGTCGCCCTTTCATTTCTCGCTAACCGGACTTCGTCCGTCCGCAATTCCGCTGTCTTGGAATTGCTTCCCGC